>NEUZ01000034.1 GCA_002304435.1 Opitutia bacterium Tous-C8FEB
CGGCCTCGAGGCCCCACCGCACGAACAGCGCCGCCTCGGCCAGCCAGCGGCGGCGCGCGGCGACGGCCGCGGGGTCCGCCGTCGGCGGCAGTCGTGGCAGCACGAGGTCCTCGATTGCCGCCACCGCGGGCGCCCCCGCGGCCGCGGGCGGAAACGCCCACTCCAGCGCCGGGAACACCAGTTCCCCATCCTCGAAGGCGACCCGCTGGTAGAGCGTGAGGAAGCCGGCGACGAACCAGCCCGGCAAGGCGGGCGCCCGCTGGGTCACCAGGAACCGCACGTAGTCCAGCGTGAGCGAGAGCCGGTCGGCCTCAAAGTCGTCGCGCCTCACAATCATGAAGATCGCCAGCGCGTCACGGTCCCACAGACGGAGGTTGGGGAGGAAGTTGAAACGGCGCGCGGGATCGGGGAGGCGGAGGCCGCGCGGGCCCGGGGCCGGGGACTCGTCGGCGGCGCCACCGGGCACGGGCTGGAGCAGCCGGCGCACCACCTCCTGGGAGGAGGCGGGCTGCAGTTCCTCATCGAAGAGGATGAGGCTGCGCGGCACGGCCGAATGCCAGCGCAGGGACGGCGGGAGCACCTCGCCCAGCAGCTCGTGGAGGCGATGGTGCGCCTCGACCACGCGCCGCGTGGTGCCGTCAGGGCAGCGCGAGAGGATCTCGAAGCCCATCGCCTCGCCGTGGCGCCAAGGGCGGCCCTTGATCTGGGCCTCGACGAGGAACGGCGGCAGCGCGACCGTCTCGTCGCTCTGGGCCGCCAGCCGCGCCAGCAGCAGGAGGAGGAGCAGCGGCGCGCGGCGCACGGCGGCCCGGTCAGCGGCGCGCGGCGTAGGCCTGGTACTGCTCGGCCACCCGTCCGGCACGCTCGTCGCCGAAATGGAAGTAAAACCGCCAGCGGAAGGTCACGCTGCCACCCGCGGGGATGACCATCTCGCCTGCCTTCGGCTGGTCCTTGAGGTTCTCGAAGTCGTGCTTGCCGAAGGGATTCGCGGCGAAGAGCGCGTAGGTCCGCACGTGCCACCAGGTCGGGTGGCGCGGGTTCGCGGGGTGGTCGAACATCGCCACGCCGTAGACCTTGCCGTCGCGCGGCGCGTGGTAGTCGACCCACGTCGAGCGCTTGCCCCAAGTGGCGTCATTGCGCACCCCCTCGGCGTTCACGATCGTCCCCTTGCCCTCGTGTTTCTTACCCCGGCCCTGGCTGTGCGTCGGGGTCATCCACAGCGGCAGGCGGATCGCCATCGAGCCCTCCTTGGTGTCACCAAGGACCGCCGGCTTGCCGGCCGGAGCCTTGAGGGTGACCTCGTAATCGATGAAGCGGGCGTCTGCGGTGCCGTGGAGGCGGATCACCGTCTCGTCCTCGAGGTGGACCGCGCCGTCCGGACCGACCCAGCGGTTGCGCGACGTAATGCGCGCCGCGCCGTCGGCCACCGCGTGGGTCACGGACTGGTTTACGATGCGGCCCTTTTTGTCGGAGTTTTCGGCCCAGAAATCGATGCCGTTGACGTCGCCGTGGGTGAACCAAAGCGAGCGGTGGTGCGGGTGATCCTCGACCTCCCCGGCCACGCCTTTGCGCATCGGATAGTGGCGGGTCATCTCCGTGCCGTCCGCGGCCAGCACCGGGTACAGGATGGGGCGGGGCATCCCCTTGAAGATGTATTCGGTGAAGGGCTTGCCGGCGACGGTGATCTTCAGGCGGTCGTCGGCGGCGGTGATCTGGACATCGCTGGCGGCGCGCGCCGGGGCGGCGAGCAGGGTGGCCAACGCGAGGAGGGGCAGGACGCGGGTCAGCATACGTGGGCAGGACGCACCAAAGCCCGGCGGGGTGCAAACAGCTTTTCCAACCGGGCGCCCGCCGCCGGTCAGGCGCGCGTCAGGTCGTACAGGGCGTAGCCGGCCAGCAGGTTCGGCAGGAACGGGCAGGGGTCGCGCCAGTTGCCGGCGAGGTGGGCGCGATGGGTGACGCGGATGCCAAGGGCGGCGCAGAAGTCCTCGAAGTCGGCGATCGTCACCGGGTTGGCCGGGCGGCTCTCGAACCAAGCCGTGGTGTAGACCTCGTTGCGCACCTTGCGGCCGCCGAGGAGCATCGCGACGCGGTTCTTCCAGAAGCCGTGGTTGACGAAGCCCACCGTGAGCGCGCGGCCGACGCGGAGCGCCTCGAGGATGACCGCCTTGGGCTCCGCCAGCTCCTGCACGGTGCGGGAGCAGATGACCCGGTCGAAATGCCGCTCCGGAAACGCGCGCATCAGGGTGGTCATATCCCCCTGGTAGGCCGACACGCCGCGGCGGACGCAGGCGGCGATGCGGCTGAAGTCGAGGTCCACGCCCACGGCGGCGACGCCTTTGGTCTGCATCAGGTAGGCGAGCAGGTCGCCCTGGCCGCAGCCGAGGTCGAGCACGCGGGTGCCGGGCTCCACCCAGTCCCCGATGATCTGCATATCGACGGTGCGTTTTTCCATCTGGAGGCGCGGTCAGGCGGCGGGGGCCGCGGGGCGGTCGAGGAAGCCGCGGACGAGGGCGTAGAGTTCCTCGGACTCGAGGAGGAAGGAGTCGTGGCCGAGGTCGGTGGCGAGCTCGGCGTAGCTGGCGCGCTTGCCGGCGCGCAGGAGGGCGAGGGCGAGCGCGCGGTTCTGCTCGGGCGGGAAGAGCCAGTCGCTGGTGAAGCCGACGATGAGTGTCTCCGCCTCGACCGGCGCGAAGGCCGACTCGAGGGAGCCCGCCGCCTCCTCAAGGTCGAACTGGTCGAGCGCGCGGGTGATGTAGAGGTAGGTGTTGGCGTCGAACCGGTTGATGAAGCTCTGGCCCTGGTGCCGGAGGTAGCCCTCCACCTCGAATTGGACGTCGAAAGCCGACGCCTCCGCCTCGGCAGCGCGCCGCTTCCGCCGGCCGAATTTCCGGTCCATCGACGCGTCGGACAGGTACGTGATGTGCGCCATCATCCGGGCGATGGCCAGGCCCACGCGCGGGCCCTCACCGAGCGCGTAGTCGCCGCGGTTCCACGCCGGGTCCTGCATAATCGCCTGCCGCCCGACCTCGTTGAAGGCGATGGCTTGGGCGCTTTCCCGGCCCGTGGTGGCCATCGCGAGCACGCGCCGCACCAGTCGCGGGTACTCGATCGCAAACTGCAGCGCGAGCATCCCGCCCATCGAGCCGCCGATCACCGCGTGCACCGCCGCAACGCCCAAATGGTCCAGCAACCGCCGCTGCGCGCGCACCATATCCGGGATGGTCACCGGGGGGAAGGCGGCGCCGTAGGGGCGGCCAGTAGCCGGGTTGAGCGAAGAGGGGCCGGTCGAGCCCTGGCAGCCGCCGAGAACGTTCGCGCAAACCACGAAGAAGCGTCGGGTGTCGACCGCCTTGCCGGGGCCAATCAGGTTGTTCCACCAACCCGGCTTGCGGTCGGCCGGGGAGTGCCAGCCGGCGCAGTGGTGATCGCCGCTGAGCGCGTGGCAGACAACGATCGCGTTGTCGCGCGCCGCGTTGAGCTCTCCGTAGGTCTCATAGCGGAGGCTGAAGCCAGGCAGCACTTGCCCACCCCGGAAGGTGAACGGTTCCGCGTGCGTGTAGTCCCGCGGCGCCACCAGCCCCACGTCGCCCGGGGCGAGGTGGCGGGCCGCGGCGGGCGCGGACGGGGCGGCTTCGACGTCGTCGGTCATCGGACGGCCGCGGCACGCAAACAGGCCGGACGAGGCGAGGCAAGGGGGGACCGGGCCCCGCCGGGTGCGGCCGCGGTCACAAGTCGCCCCCGGCGGGCCGCAGGATGAGTTCCTCGAGCACGGTGCGGCGCGAGAGGCGGTGCGCGTCGACGATGGCACGGGCGATGTCCTCCGCCGGCATCATCCGGGCGGGGGCGACACCGCTGCCCGCCCAGGAGGGCGTCCAAGTGGCGCCGGGATGGACGCAGCAGACGCGCAGGCCGCGGCCGCGGGTCTCGGTGCGGAGGACGCGGGCGAGGCTGGTGACGCCCGCCTTGGCCGCGCAGTAGGCGGTGCCGCCGGGGTACGGGCCGAGCCCGGCGATCGAGCTGAGGAAGAACACATCGCCGCGACCGCACCGGAGCATCTCCGGCACGAAGGCGCGGGAGACGAGGAAGGCGCTGCGGAGGTTCGCGGCGAGGAGCGCGTCGAACTCCGCCACGCTCGTCTCGAGGAAGGGCGCGGGGCGGAAGACCCCCGCGTTGTTGATCAGCACCGTGACCGGCCCGAGGCGCCGGTGGACGGCGGCGGCCAGCGCCTCAACCGCGGCGGCGTCCGTCACGTCGGCCGGGAACACCTCGGCGGCAGCGGCCCCGCGGCGGCGGCAAACGGCCGCCACGGCGGTGAGGCGGGCCGCGGAGCGGGCAACGAGGGCGAGACGGACCCCGGGGATTTCGCGGGCAAAGGTGCGGGCGAGGGCGGCACCGATGCCCTGGGAGGCCCCGGTGATGAGCACCACGGGGCCGCGGGGCCGAGACGCGGGACGGGGCGGCGGCATCACGGGGCCCTCAGCAGAGCAGCGAGGCGAAGTCCATAAAGTCGCCGGTGAAGCCGCCCTTCACGCCCTTACAGATGACGCTCACGGCGTCGTGGGAGTGGAGCGACTCCAGATGGGAGCAGGCGACCTCGAAGTCGGCGATGCGGGCGTCCCCGTCCAGTTCGCGGTAGAGCAGGCGGGCGGCGTCCTCGACAAACTTGATGTGGGCGCCGTTGAGCTCGGCGAAGGCCTGCTCGTCCTCGCGCTTGACCATCACCTGCGTCTCCGTGCGGAGGGCGCGGAGGCAGTGCGCCTGGAGATCCTCGATGGGGAGCGCGCGGCCGGGGGCGAGGGCGACGCGGACGCGGGCCTTGGAGCGCTGGGCGTGGGGCGTGGCGTAGGCGCCGCGGGTTTGGCGGGCGTGCTCGGCGAGCTCGGCGCTGCAGGGGCAGGTGGAGGAGTAGACGAAGTCGAACTCAATCACCCGGCGGAAGGCGCCCGCGCGGTCCATCGTGCCCTCGAAGGCGACCCGGTAGTACTGCCAGCCCGAGAGCCCACTGCGCAGGCTGCGCTGGCGGATCGGGTAGGAGAACGTCAGGCGGATGCGGGCGTGGAAGGCGTCGATCTTGCGCTGGTACTTGCGCAGCAGCCGGCGGAGCGTCTCGAAGGTGAAGACCTCGTCCTCGTGCTCGTAGAACGAGCGCATGATCCGGCCCATATTGATGCCCTTGAGGCCGGCCTGGAGGGAGACTGTGCCGGTGACGGAGGTCTCGAGCGCCACCTCGCGGCCGGCGGCGGTGCGGAAGCGCAGCGGCAGCCGGAAATTCGCGCAGCCGACCTGCTGGATGGGCACCCGCGCGCCTTCGGCGGCGTTCACCGCCTCCATCATATCGGGCAGGGTATCCGCATAGCCCGCGCCGGGCTTGAAGCCGGCGTCGAAACGGCGGCCCACGAGCGGGGGCACGCCGCCGGCCGTCTCGTGGAGGAACATCGGTTTCTGCTTCATCTCGTTTTTGGTGGGAGGAGGCCCGGGCGGCAGGGGGGACGATAACCGCCGCGCGCGGGCCGAGCCCCGGTTCAGGGGGGCGGATTCGGGCCGTAGAAGTCGGCGAAGTTGCGGGGCGTCTCGAACAGCCGCACCCGGTGGAGGCGGGCGCCGCGCGGAAGGAGCGGCTCGATCTCGCGCCAGAATGCGATGACGAGGTTCTCGGTGGAGGGAATCGTGCCGCGGAGGAAGTCCACCTCGTCGTTGAGGTTGCGGTGGTCGCACTTGTCCACCACGGCCTCGTGGACGATCCGCTTGAGCTCCGAAAGGTCGATGATGTACCCGGTCTCGGGGTGCGGCTCGCCGGCGACGGTGACCTCGAGGACGTAGTTGTGACCGTGCCAGTGGGGGTTGGTGCAGAGGCCGTACTGGCGGCGGTTCCAGGCGAGGCTCTTGCCCGGGTTGAAGAGCCGGTGGGCCGAGTTGAAGTGCACCTGCCGGGTGATGTACACCGTCCCCGGCAGCACCAGGGGGTGCGACGGGGCGGGACGGCGGCGGGCGGGCTTCGCGGGCATTGGAGGGTCAGGCGTAGCAGAAATGCCGGGGTGGTCAATCCGCCCGGCGGAGAATCTCGCCCGCGCGCGCGGCGAGGCGATCGCGCCCGCTTCCGGCTTGAGGGCGGCCAGTTGGGGGGGCAGCGTGCCGCCGCCCTCACCCACCCCCGATGAAGATCCGCAAAGCCCTCGTCACCGCCGCGAACCCGCGCCAGCGCACGCTCCCGCTGCAGACGCTGATCGACCCGGCCGGCGAGCCCAAGTCGGCCCTCCAGGTCGTGCTCGAGGAGGCGGAGGCGGCCGGCATCGAGGAGTTCGGGGTGGTGGTGTGCCCGGGTGACGAGGCCCGGTACGGCGAGGCGTGCGGGCGCCTCCGCGGGCGCGTGCGCTTTCTTCCGCAGGCGGAACCCCGCGGCTACGGCCACGCCATCCTCTGCGGCCGGGCCTTCGTCGGCGACGAGAGCTTCCTCCATCTCGTCGGCGACCACCTCCACGTGGCGCACGCGGCCACGGGCTGCGCGCGCCAGCTGATCGATGTCGCCGTGGCCGAGCAGGCTTCCGTCTCGGCGGTCCAGGCCACGCGCGAGAGCCAGTTGACGGCGTTCGGCGCCGTGGGCGGACGGCTCGTCGGCGGGGAGCGGCCGCTCTACCAGGTCGAGACGGTGCTTGAGAAGCCGACCCCGACGGTCGCGGAGCAGCAGCTGATCGTACCCGGCCTGCGCGCCGGCTTCTACCTGTGCTTCTTCGGCCTGCACGTGCTGCCGCCGGAGCTCTTTGCGCTCCTGGAGGAGCAGGCCGCGCGGGAACCCGGCCGCCCGCTGGGACTCTCCCCCGCGCTGCACGCGCTCGCGGCCCGGCGCCGCTACCTCGCCTTCAGCGTCGCCGGCCGCCGCTTCGACATCGGCGCCCCCTACGGCCTCCTCTACGCGCAGCTGGCCCTGTCCCTTTCCGGGCGGGACCGCGACCGCGTCCTGACGCAGTTGCTTGAGCTGGTGGCGGCCCGTGCTGACTAAGCCCCGGCCATGAGCGTCCTCGAACTCATCACCTCCCCGGAGGCCGCCACCCGCGACCGCGCCCTCGACGTCTGGTGCGCCGGGCGGGACCTGCCCGCCCTGCTGGCGGCGGCGGAGGAGCTCGACGGCTACCGGCGCCGGGAGGACAACCTCTACCGGCGGGTCCGCGCGCTGCTCTTCCTTTCCGCCCTGCACCGTTACCACCTGCCGGCGCAACCGGGGCTCAACCGGTTGGGGCGCGTCCCGCCGGACGGTTTCCGGCACCTGCTGGAGCGGCGGTTCGAGGAGGCGATCACGAACTTCCGCCGCGCGCAGGAGGCCCACGGGCCGAGCGAGACGCTCTGCAGCGCGCTCGCGGCCGCCCACCACGCGCTCGCCTTCCAGACCCTTGCCGACCAAGTGCGCCGGACCGTCCGCGGGACCCAGGGCAACGCGTGGATGTTCCGCCTGGGGCATCCCCTCGACCAGCCGCTGCGCGTCCGGAGCGACCTCCTCGCCCCCGGCGGCACCGGCCCCCACCCGCTCCTGCGCGAGCGGACCCCGGTGCGGATGGACCTGACGCACTGCGGCTGGAGCGATATCTTCTTCCTCGGGATGGATTACCCCGAGGGGGCCCGGGTCCTGAACTTGTCGGTCGACCTCGGCGTCCACGGGCGGGACACCGGGCCGCGCCCGCCGATCGAAGCCTACTTCCGGGTCATCGACGAACCCGTGATTCGGCTCGCCAGCGTCGACTTGGAGGCGTCGGCCACCCTGGCCACCCTGGACGACGTGTTCGACTTCGGCCGGGATTATCTCGGGTTGCTGAAGGCGGCGGTCATCGCGGCGGGGATCGTCCCGCCCGGCATCGAGCGCTCGGGCGCGGAGCTGGGGGCGCTGCTGGGCGCGGTGTTCGGCCCCGGCCGGGGCTGCGAGTTGGTGAGCAGCGTCAACCGGATCCCCAAGGGTTCCCGCCTCGCCGTGTCGACCAACCTGCTGGGCGCCCTGATCGGGGTCTGTATGCGGGCGACAGGCCAAATCGGTGCCCTTGAGGGGCCGCTGGCAGAGGCGGACCGACGGATCGTCGCGGCGCGCGCGATTCTCGGGGAGTGGTTGGGCGGGTCCGGTGGCGGCTGGCAGGACTCGGGCGGGCTGTGGCCCGGCATCAAGCTCATCGAAGGCGCGCCGGCGCGGCCCGGAGATCCCGAACACGGCATCAGCCGCGGGTGCCTGCTGCCCCGTCACACGCTGCTCGGACCGGATCGCGTGCCCGCGGCGGCCCGCCGCGCCCTGCAAGACTCGCTCGTGCTGGTGCACGGCGGGATGGCGCAGAACGTCGGTCCCATCCTCGAGATGGCCACCGAGAAGTACCTCCTGCGCAGCGCGGAGGAGTGGGTGGCACGCGGCCGGGCCATCGCGACGCTCGACGAGATCCTGGGGCGGCTGGCTGCCGGCGACATCCGGGGCTTGGGCCAGGCGCTGACGGCCAACTTCTTCGGCCCGCTGCAGACCATCATTCCGTGGGTGAGCAACCGATATACGGAGCTGGTGATCGAGCGGACGCGCGCCGCCTTCGGGGAGGACTTCTGGGGCTTCTGGATGCTGGGCGGGATGTCGGGCGGCGGGATGGGCTTCATCTTCGCCCCGGCCCGGCGGGTGGAGGCGCAGGAGCGGCTCCTCGCGATTATGCTCGCGACCAAGCGGGAGCTGGAGTTCTCGCTGCCCTTCGCGATGGATCCCGTGGTGTATGACTTCGCCCTCAACGAGGAGGGCTCGGTGGCCGCGCGGCTCGAGGGTGCAGCGGCACTGCTGCCGCCGGCCTTCTACCAACAGGCCGTGCCCGGTTGGCTGCGCCGCCAGGCCCGCGACCTCAGCCCCCGCGAACGCGCTGACCTGCAGCAGTTCACCCGCGCCGCACGGCAAGGCGGCGAATTTGCCGCGCTGCTGCCCAGTCTGCTCGACCGCCTCCTGCCCGGCACCTCCGGCGCCGAGGGCGAGGCCGGCCTGCTCGACCGACTCCTCGACGGGAACGGCTTCGACCGGGAACAGCACGAGCAGATCCGCACCGACCTCCGCGCCGGGCGCATCGGGCTTGCCCGCAACCGGCTGCCGCCGAGCACCCGGATCGAGGACGTCGCCCCGGGGGACCTCTTCACGGCCGAAACCGCCTCCGCCGAGCTGCGGGCCGAGGGCGCCGCCGCCCTCCGTCGCGGGGAGGCCGCAGTGGTCACCTACGCGGCCGGCGTGGGCAGCCGGTGGACGCAGGGGGCGGGCGTCGCCAAGGCGCTGCACCCGTTCGCCAAGTTCGCCGGGCGCCACCGCAGTTTCGCCGAGGTGCACCTCGCGAAGTCGAGCCGCACCGCCGCCGAGCACGACACCACCATTCCCCACGTCTTCACCACCTCGCACCTGACCCACGCGGCCCTCGCTGGGCATCTCGCGGGCATCGGCCCGGTGCCGGGCACCGAGGCGCTGCTCTCCCCGGGTCGGTCGATCGGCCTCCGGCTGGTGCCGATGGAGCGGGATCTGCACTTCGCCTGGCAAGAGACCGCCCAGCAGCGGCTTGACGAGCAGAAGGAGAAGGTGCGGGGCAGCGTCCGCGCCGCGCTCGTCCAATGGGCCCGGGCGGCCGGCGAGGGGGCGGATTACACGGACAACCTGCCCGCCCAGTGTCTGCACCCGGTCGGCCACTGGTTCGAGCTGCCCAACCTGCTCAAGAACGGCACCCTCGCCCGCCTCCTCGCGGAGCGCCCGGCCCTGCGCACGCTGCTCGTGCACAACATCGACACGCTGGGCGCGACGCTCGATCCCGCGCTGCTCGGCTGGTTCCGGCGCTCGGGCGCGACGCTCGGCTGGGAGGTCATCCCGCGCCGCCTCGAGGACCACGGCGGCGGCCTCGCTCGCGTCGACGGCCGCTTGCGGCTGGTCGAAGGGCTCGCGCTGCCCCGCGAAGAGGACGAGTTCGCGCTGACCTATTACAGCACGAACACGTGCTGGGTGGACATCGACCGCCTGCTGGACTTGTTCGGTCTGACCCGGGCCGAGGCCGCCGACCCCGTCCGGACCGCCGCCGCCGTGCGCGTGCTCGCCGCCCGTTTGCCCACCTACGTCACGCTCAAAGAAGTGAAGCGCCGCTGGGGCCACGGGCAGGAGGACGTCTTCCCCGTTGCCCAGTTTGAGAAGCTCTGGGGCGATATGACCGCGGTGACGGAATGCCCCAGCGTATTCGCGGCCGTTCCCCGCGCGCGGGGCCAACAGCTGAAGGACCAAGCCCAGCTCGACGGGTGGGCGCGGGACGGCTCGGCCCGGCACGTGGACAGCCTCTGCGCCTGGTGAGCGGGCCGGCGCCGGGACGTTGACGCGCCCCCGCGGCCCCGGCATCAGCCCCCTATGCGCCCCACCCTCACGGCCCTGTTCGCGCTCCTGCTGGCGGTCATTTCCTCCCGCGCCGCGGACGCCGGTTTCACGGTCGAAAAGGACGTCGCCTTCCTCGCGCCGGACCGGTCGGAGCGACTCGATGTTTATCTCCCGGCCACCGGCGGTACGGAGCTCCGGCCCGGATTCGTGTGGATTCACGGGGGCGGGTGGACGGGCGGGACCAAGAACGAAGCTCGCGCCACCAACGTCTGTGGCACCCTGGCCCGGGCGGGTTATGTGGCGGTGAGCGTGGACTACCGGCTGGGGGACGGCGCGTGGCCGACGCTCCTGTTCGACTGCAAGAACGCCGTCCGCTTCCTCCGCGCGCAGGCGGCCCGCTACCGCATCGACCCCGCGCGGATCGCGGTGGGCGGCGGTTCGGCGGGCGGCCATCTGGCGCTGATGGTCGCGCTCACCGCGGGCCAGCCGGGGCTCGAGCCCGAGGGCGCCGCGACGCCTTATCCGGGGGTTTCCAGTGCCGTCCGGTGCGGCGTGAACCTTTACGGCATCACCAACATCCTGACGCGCCGGCAGGTCGCGGCCGACGGGACGCCCGGTGAGATCCGGCCCCCCGAGGGCGCCAACCTTCGGGTGTACTCCGCCCGGGACGCCGCGGATCCGATCTTCCGCCTCGCCTCGCCGGTGAACCACCTCTCGCCCGCCAGCGTCCCGCTGCTGACCCTGCACGGTCGCCGCGACGCCACCGTGGATTACCTGCAGGCGGAGGAACTGGACCGGGTGGCGCGGGAACGCGGCGCCCGCCACGAACTCGTGCTGCTGGAGCGGGCGGGACACACGTTCGACCTCGAGACCTGGCAGCGGAAGCCCTTGGAACGCGACCTGCGCCCCGTGCTGCTGGAGTTCCTCGCCCGCCATCTGCGCTAAGGCCCGGCGCAGGGTCCCGCATCCCGGATGAGTCCCGAACGCCGCAGCCTCTGGTCGTGGGCCCTGATCGACTGGGCTAATTCCGGCTGGGCGGTCGTGGTGATGACCGCGTTCTTCCCGATCCTCTTCCAGGACTTCTGGGGCGCGGGGACCGGGCTCAGTCCGGAGCGGACCACGGCGTACCTCGGTTACTGGAACGCGCTCTCGGGCCTGCTGGTGGCGCTGCTGGCGCCGATTCTCGGGGCGGTGGCGGACCAGGGGAATGCCAAGCGGCGCTTCTTGGCAGGCTTCACCCTGCTCGGCGCGTCGGCGACGGCGGCGCTGCCCCTCGCGGCCCGGGGCGAACACGTGCTGGCCGGCGCTCTCTACGCACTCGCGGCCGTCGGCTTCTCGGGCAATGCGCTCTTCACGGACGCGCTGCTGACGGACGTGACCCGGCCGGAGCGCTACGACCGGGTGTCGGCCTTCGGCTACGCGCTGGGTTACATCGGCGGGGGACTGCTGTTCGTGGGCTGCACCGTGGTCGTGCAAGCCCCGGCGCTATTCGGGTTCGCCGGGGCGGTCGAAGCGGTGCAGGCGTGCTTCCTCGTCACCGCGGGATGGTGGCTGCTGTTCACGATTCCCGCGCTCCTCTGGGTCCGGGAAACCCCGGCGGTGCCCGCGGCGGGCGGAGGGCCGCTCCTGACGCGCGGCTTCCGGCAGCTCGCAGCGACCTTCACGGACCTCCGCCGGGACCGCCGGCTGCTGACCTTCCTCGGGGCTTACCTGCTCTACATCGACGGGGTAAACACGGTCATCAAGATGGCCGTGGCCTACGGCCGGGCGATCGGCCTCGACGCGGGCGGGATGCTGACGGCGCTGGTGATCACGCAATTCGTGTCTTTCCCCGCCGCGGTGGTGTTCGGGCGGCTGGGGGAGCGGGTCGGGCCCAAGGCGGGCATCAGCCTTGGCATCGGCGTTTACGCGGTGCTCTGCATTTTCGCCGCCCGGATGGATTCGCAGCGGGAGTTCCTGATCCTTGCGGGCGTCGTCGGACTGGTCCAGGGCGGCGTGCAGTCGCTCAGCCGCTCGTACTTCGCCCGGTTGATCCCGGCCGAGCGGGCGGGCGAGTACTTCGGCTTTTACAATATGCTGGGGAAGTTCGCCGCGGTGCTGGGGCCGACGCTGATGGCCCTGACGGCGCTCGCTACCGATAGCCGCGCCTCGATCCTGTCGCTGCTCCTGCTCTTCGGCGGCGGTCTCTGGCTGCTGAGCCAGGTGCGCACGGATCCTCCTCCCGCGGCGCCGTCGTCCTGAGCCCGGCCGATCCGGGCGGGGGCGCACGACCCGGGGAGGCGGCGGCGGGCGCCGGCGTTGCTCCTCTTGCCACGCCGACACCAGATCCCCACGAGGAGTGGCAGCCGAACCCGTCCGCCGCGTTGCCGCGAAGGCATCGTCCACTCCGTCCTGGTCCGTATCCTTCCACCACGGATGATCGTCGCTCTGCAGTGCCTCCTGGAGCCAGGCGCCTTCGCCACCCGCGCGCACCCGAATCCACGCCGCCCCCCCGGGTCCCGCGGGCAGGTCAGCGGCCACCAGCCGCGGGCCGGCGAGGAGATCCCAGCGGCGGCGGGTCGGATCGAGCCGCAAGGTGAGCACAGGTGCCGCCGCCAGACTGCGGCCCGCGTGTGGGGCCGTGCCCAGATGCAGGCCCAGCGGGCGCCAACCGGCGACCGGATCATCGCTCATCAGCTGCAGCGCGCGATCGGCCGGGCTCGGGATGAAGCCCAGCCGCGCCCCACCGGCCTCGATGATCGTCCCGGCAGACACCTGCGCCACGAGCACCACGTACAGCACACCCCTCCCCCCGGCCCGCAGCGGCCGGCTCCATTCGGCGCCCGCGGGCAGATCTAGGTACGCCACCCCATCGCGCCGGGCCAACGCGAGCGGGGTGCTACTCGCGGCCCGGGCCAGATCCTCCCGCTGCCAGCGCGACTCCGGCGCCCGAGCGAGAGATGGAAGTTCCACGCCGGCGACAACCGCGGGGACGCCCGCGCAGAGGGCCGGCACAAGGGTGAGAAGCCGGTTGCGCAGATTCACGGTTGGCGAGTGGTGTCGTCCGGCTCCCCCGGGGCCGAAAGGTTGCGGGCCGAATCGAACTCGAGGTTCCGGTCTCCGGCGACGGGGTTGAAATGCACCGTCAGTCCAAGCTCGCCCCGCGCGTCAAGTTGGAGGCCGGCGATGAGTTTCGCGTGATGCCACGCAACGATCGCACCGGAGCCATCTCGGACGGGACGCACCCGCAGGAAGTAGCCCCGCTCCGGTTTCCGCAGATTCTCCCCGCCGGGTTCGCCGGTGCGGCACGCCCAAGTCCGGACCGGCGCGTAACCCTGCGCGGGGGCGAGGTGGGGCATAGACAGGGCGCTGTAGGCGAGGTAATCCGCGCTCACTTCCACCAGCCCGCCACCGCGCTCGGGCACCGTAAGCTCGAAACGCGACTGCCAGCGGCCGTGCAAGAACCGCGCATCCGCCTCGCCCAGCGCCACGCCCCCCTGCGGCGCCCGCAACGCCGCCATCACGGCGGGCGGGAACTTCCAGCCAAGGAACTGGCGTTCGATTCGGACGCGCACGTCCGCCCGCTGCCCGCGGCCCCGCGGCGGCAGCGCTTCGCCCCGCTCCAGATCCAGCTCGTAAGTCTGAATCTCCACCGTGCCCGGTGGCTGCGGTTCCGCTTCCCCCCATTCCACCCGGAAGCGCCGGACGTGGAGCGCGACGGGGCGGCGTACCTCCCGCAGAATGAGGCGTAGTTCCCGCGGTTCATCCGCGGGCGGCAGTTCCAACTCAACCGGATACCGGCCCGGCGCCTCCGCGCGCACCAAGACGCGGCCGATCGCGGTGCCGCGCGCGACGAACACACCGGCGGGATCACTCACCCCGGAGCGCACCTGCTCGGCCCCGAGCTCCGGGGTCGTGAACACGACGGTCGCGAGCGCACTGGCGAACGGTCGGCCGGACTCGTCGACGAGGAGCAGCCTCAGTTCACCGGCGAACGCCCCGGCGACGGCACCAGCGAGAAACAGGATGCGACGGATGATCATGGGAGGAGGTGGGCTTGGAGGAGGATCTGCCGGTAAAGTGGCGCGACGTAGGGCAGAGCCACGGCACGGAAGTCGCTGTGCAGCCAGCGGGCGCGGTTGCGATGGTCCAACCCGCGGGGTTCGTCGGACCAGATACCCGGCACGCGACCGATCTGTTCCAGATCCAAGTTTCTCCCCGTGCCGAGAGGTTCGAGCGGTTGCAGCGCGGCGCCGAAGGACAGGGCGGGGATGCCCCGCGCGAGGACATCGTACTGCACGAGGCGGCGGCTGGCCGCGGCGGACGCTCGGAGCGGATCGCGGTGGTGGAGATCAGTCTCGAGGAAGGGCGCGAAGTAGGGCTCCAACCGGAGGTCGGGCGAAGCCGTGAAGCCCGGCCAGTAGTTGACACTGGGGCCCCAGCCAGCCTGCAGGCGGCTGAAGATCAGCGCGGCCAGCGAGTCGCCCAGACTGGCGCCCTTGGCGAATTCCTGCATCACCCAAGAACCGCGCGTAACAGCGAACCCCTGCCGCACAATGAGCGCCACCATCGAGGCGTTGCCGGATTCTGGGGCAGCCAGGATCTCCTCGCCCGGCGAGAAGAAGTTCACCGCCGCGGGTAACGCCCGCGCAAGCCGGCCCCTCCAGGTGAGCGCCGCGCGGGCGTCACCAGCAACCCCAGCAAAGAGCTCGTGCCAGCGGGCGGCGTACGTCACCGCCGGGAGCGATCGCCACGTGTCGTGGGTCATCGACCCAGCCTGGCCCTTTAGGCTTCCTTCCGGATTTGAGTCGTAGGCCTCCGCGGGGACCGCCGCGTTTAACATCAGGTAGCGACTCACCGACAATCCACCGGAGGCGATCGCCTGGCTCGCCACCAAATTGCCGAGGCTGTGGGCCAGCACCGCAATATCCCCGCCGATGCCGCCCGCCGTGAGCGCCGGCGCGAGGGCATCCCCCGCCTGAAACGCATGGAAGACCGACTGGTGGTAATCGAGCCCCGTGTCTCCGGGCCAGAGCACCGCCACGAAACGCGCGCGGCTACCCAGCCGATGGAGCCGCTTGAAGGTCTCCGTCGCCCAGCCCCGCGCCTCTTCGCCATCGATCGAGAAACCGTGGATCCAGAGCAGGTGCCGCCCGTGGGTCTGGGCGTCCGGCCAGGGCTCGCCGGGGTCCGCCAGATTCGTGCCCGGACCGAGGAGCGAAGGAAGGTGGGGGCTCCCGTTGGCGTTCCGCGCCGTGCTGCGGAGGTTGAGGACTCGGTACATCCGCTCGACCGGAACGACGCGCAAAGGCGCCTCCAAGGTGGTCACCACCTCGCCCCTTCGATCGCGAACGGTTAACCGCAACGGCGCGCGCGTCTCACGCCGCCCTTCCACCAAGAGGACCGCGCCACCCGGACGCCCAGCCAGTTCGACGAACGACCGGCTGAGAGCGATCCCCTCGGCCGGCACCACACGCGTCGCCGCCTCGCCCGGTGGCCGCGTGAAGTCGTCGCCAAACCCGGTCGCCAGCACCCGCTCCTGACACAGCTCGGCCTGCTCCCCGGTGAGGCTGGTGTAAGCGAACGCCACCGCGCCGTCCGCTTGGCTCAGCCGGTAACTGAATCCGACGGCCGGCGGGTAAGCCGCCACCAACTCCCGGAGCAGCAGGCTCATCGGGAAAAAATCCACCAGATCGCGCATGCCGTCGACCCGGCCAGGAAAGGGCCCCGTGTCCGCGTGATCGGGCGTGCCCCGGCCCGGAATGTCCGTTCCCCCGGCTTCGCCGGAATCGTCATCTTCATTAACCCAAATCCGCTCTGGGACGCGCAGGATTCCGGTCGGAGCGGGCGCCACGTCGAGGGTGCACCAAACGGTGGTCGCGTCGTCGAGACGCAGGCCGAGTTGAAAGCGTCCGGCGGTGTCTAACCCCAGCTCCAAGGTGCCCCCGGCACCGAGGCCGCCGGCGACCCGGGTCACCCCGTCCCAGACCTCCCACGCCACGCGGGGTCCGAGTTGCAGCAGACCGCCGACGACATCGGAGAGGTCGATCCGCACCCCGCCGCCTGCGCCCAAAACGACGGGCAAAATCCCGCCGCCCCCGCGGCTGGACCCGAGGTTCGCCGTAAGACCGCGCCATCCGGCCGTGGCCAGCGGACGCCCGAGACGCACCAGATGCGGGGGGAACGCGTTCAGGGCCGCGGCCGGGAAAAATTCTGCCGCTAGCATCTCGGCGGTGACGCTTTCCGCGCCGGGCCCGGGCGCGGCAAACTCCGCCGCCGGGAAGAACACGATCCGGCGCGGTTGCGACCCGCTCGGCGGCGACCCCACCTGCCAGCCCACGGTGTAGTCGTACCCGGGCCGCGCTAGGAAATGAAATCCGGGCCGGATCAGGTGCACCTCGTGGACCTGCTCATCCGGAACCAACTGCCAGCTGCCGCCGACGTACAGGCTCCAGCCCTCCGTCCACGACAATCCCAGCTCCGGCACGCGCGCCCACGTCCACTCGGTGTAGCGCACCCAATCCTCGTGCGCCTCCGCCGCGAACCAGCCGAACGTCGGACCGGGCGGGATCAACTCGTCGCGGATACCGTCGCCGTTGACGTCGAGCCAGACCGGGCCGGTGCCGGGCTCGGGATCGACCGGGGGCAGCGCCACGGTGAACCCGCCCGCCAGCCAGCCGCTCACGTTGCCCGCCGCATCTCGGGCCCGCACCCGCACGTGATGGGTTGATCCCGGCGCCAGTCCGTTAAACGAGACCGCGGGCACCATCGTCGTCACGCGCCGGCCCCCGAGGTCGAGTTCCACCTCGTAGGTGATGCCTTGCCCTGGCCGGCCTCCTGCAGCCCCGGCCCCGTCCGTAAAGGGCGCCCACGCGAGCGCGAAGCCCGTGCTCCCGACCGCATTCGCCTGGAATCCCGCGGCGACCGGAGGCTGCGGCGGTGAGCGATCTGGCACCAAGAAAGACACCGTGCGCATCGCCGGTTCGTAGTCCGCATCGCCGGCGTAATGCGCAGTGACGCGGATCTCGCCCGTAAGCGCCGTCAGGGTCACGGGCAACTCCGCCGGCACAACCAGCGTGACGGCGGCCCCACCACCCGGCGGGATTCGTTCCGCGGAGTAAGTGAGGCGCCCGTTCGGCGGGGCCAGCCCGGCGGCCGGGGCCTCGAGGCGTGCGGCGAGCGCCGCGTTCCAATCCGGTCGCAACGCACCCGATTCCGGGCCCTCCATCCCCTGCCAGACAATTACCGGTGGGTAGCGGGGCACGACGGTCACGGTAAGCCAGCGGCCGGCCGCGCCCGCGGCATTGCGGGCGGTGACCCAGACGCGGTACGTGCCGGGAGTGCTGGGGGTCCCGGTGAGTTCCCCGGTCCGGGCATCGAGGCGCAACCCGGCAGGGAGGCCGTTGGGCTCACCGGGGCGCGCGGCCGCAAACTCAATCGGCGCCGCGCCGGTAGCGGAAACCGCCGGCACTGCGAGCGGCACGTTCACGCGGGCGCTTACCGCCTCGGTCCCCGCAAGCCGCGGGGCAAGGGCATAGGGGAACAACTCCGCGGCAGCCGCGAAGTCCGTCTCGTGATCGGCCGTGAGCGCGAGGGCGTAAGTGCCCGCTGTGACCGGGAGCTCGAGGCCCCCGCTTCCGGAACGCAGGGGCGTGCCCGCAGCGTCTTGGACGTTGAGGAGCATCTCCCCGCCGGAGCCGGCCGTCGCGCGCACGCGCAGGACGCCCGGCACCGGGACACTGAAGGCGTGCCGCACCAGAGGGAGTTCCGCGGACCAGTCCCCGAGCGCGTCGTCCCAGACCGGTTCGCCCGCGATCACCCCCGCCACCTGAAGGACAGGCTGGGGACCGTCCGTGATCGTGACCCCGACCTCGCGGGCAGGGCCGGAGCTCGTTAGCCGGAGGGAGGCATCGTAACGCCGCCACTGGAGGGTGACCTGATAGGTTCCGGGCGGTGGCAGGTTGGTGAGCGGCTGGCCGTGATTGTTGAACCCGGGCGAGGTCTCCCAGGTGAAGCCCAATTCGTCACGAAAGGTGGCGAGGAGACGGTACGGGGTACCGGCGAAGTTTTCGGTGGAGGTGATCCGGGGGGGCTGGCTCGCGTGGAACCAATGGCTCGCCAGCGAGACGGCGCCCGCGACGGTGATGGCCGTCCGCCGCTCGGGCCCGACCTCGAGCACGGCGCCGGTGAGGCCGTGGTAACGCACCCAGTAAAGGACGCACTCGGGGTAGACGCCGGGCGGCGGAGGATTGTCCAACGGCTCGCCGTTGCGGTTCCAGAGGTTGGCCGCGTGCCAGCCCCAGCGGGATCCGTCGATGACCTTGGCGCGGAGCCGGTAGGGCGCGGCGGAAGTCACCGCATCGGTGGTGCTGAGGCGGGCCGGCGCGAGCGCGTCGAAGGTCGTCTCGGAGAGCTGCATCCCGAGGTACGGCGGCCGGGGCTGCACCGCGAAGGTGACGCGCCGCGGCTCCCCGAACCAGGCGACATCCTGTTCCAGCGCCTGCACGATCACGCTGTGCGCCGGTCCCACGGGCGGAGCCGAGAACCGCAGGGTGCGCCGGACGCGCTGACCGGGCTCGATGCCCGCTAGATCGGCGACGGCGAGCGCTTGGCCGGCCAAATCCCGGGCGATCAAAAAGTGGGCCTCGCCCCAGGGGTCCGCCCCGGCATTGGCGAGGTCGGCCGCCAGTTCGGCCACGCCGCCCGCGGTAACGCCCACGGGTGAGATCAGCCCGTGCCAGACCAACTCGTTGGCGAGGAGCGGCCGCGGCAGCAGCAAAGCGAGGCAGAGCAACCCGGCAGCCCGGACCGCCGGTAAGAGAGGAGGGAGACGGTTCACGGCAGGATCGGGCGGCCGATGCCCTCGAGCAGGGCCGGGATTTCACTGAGTCGCCCGTAACCGGAGACGCGCTGGCGTTCATCGAGGACGAAGGCGTAAGGCAGCTGGTTGATCCGCAGGGTGGAGACCACCGGGCTGCGCCAGCCGGCGGGCTCGAGGCACAGCACGCCGTCGGGTCGCCGTCGCACCCGGGCCCCCTTCGGCACGGGGGCGGGCCGGCCCACGGCCACGTAGATCCAGCGCACCCGAGATGGCGGCCGCTCCGCGAGGGCGTGCAGCCCGGGCGGGCCGAGCGGCTGGCGCTCCGCGTCGTAGAAGCAGAGCACCGTGCGCTCGGGAGCGAGGCGCTCCAGCGCGGTCGGGCGGCCCCCGGCGGGCGTGAGCGTGAGCGCGAGCGGCTGGCGGACGAGCGCGTGGCGTTCGAGCACCTGCCGGGCCGCGGCCCGCAAGCCGGGCGCGGCTCCCGGGGCCTGGTAGACCCGCTGGGCGGCCTCACGGCCGGCGTCGCACGCCGCACCCTCCGCGAGGGTCAGGCCGGCCTGCCAGAGCTCGGCCCGATCGCCAAATTCCACCCGCAGTCGGTCCAGCATCCCCTCGGCCAGCACGGGTTGCGCGTGCCAAGGGCGGCCGAGCGTGCGCCGGCTAATCTCGCGTTGCTCGAGGGCGAGCGCGACCTCGACCCGCGCGGCGGCGGGGTGGCGCGGGTTGCGCCGGAAAGCCTCGGCGGCGGAACGCGCGTCCGCAGCGTGGCGGGCATCCCGGGGCAAAATCCCCTCGAGATCAGCCAGAATCGCAACCTTGGCGGCATCGACGGCCCGAGGGTGCGATCCGTGACGGACGGCGAAATCTCGGGCCGTGCGGGCAACCTCGCGAAAACGGCGGGCGCCGTCCTCCTGAGCGCGGCGGCGGCGGTCGGCCTCCGCGCGATCGGCGGGCACGGGGTCGACGGGCCGCGACCGGGCGGGCGGGCCGGCCTCGCGGCGGAGGCGGGCCACGTGATCCCATTCACGCTCCGCCTCATCCTTGGCGGCGACAGGCAGCGCTAAGAGCAAGCCGAGTAGAGCTCGGCGCCAAGGGCGGCCGGAGAGACGGACAAAACGAAGAAAGGATGGGTGCAGGGACATTGGGCGGGAAGTTCGTCGAACCCCGCGGGCACCCACCCCGGCGTCGACGAGCGCACCCTCGTCCCCTTGCGTCGCGCGGCCAAGCGCGGCGAGGCCCGGAAACGCGGGTCAAGACCGCTTCCGCCCCGGCCCCGACGTCAGCTCCGCGGCGCGCGCGGTTTGGCTGCCTTGGCCGGTTTGGCCGGTTTGGCCGCGGCGGCGGCCGGCTTGCGCGCGGCCTTCTTCCCAGTCGCGGTCTTGGCGGCGGGACGCTTCGCGGGGGCCTTCGCCTTGGTTCCACCCGCGGCCTTCGCTTTGCGCGCCGGCTTCGCCGGGGCGAGGCCCAGCAGCGGCCCGACCGGCACTTCGACGGCGTCGCGCCAGAGGCGCTCCAGCGCGTACCGCTCGCGCACGGGTGCGAGGAACAGATGGAACATCACGTCGAAGGCGTCGACCACCAGCCAGCCGCTGGCCTGCACGCGCTCGAAACCCACGATGCGCACGCCCGCCGCATCGAGAACCTTCTCCAGCTCGATGCCCAGTGCGCGGAGGTGCGGCTCGGACGTGGCGGAGGCGACCACTAGGTAGTCGGTGATGGAGGACTGCTGCGACACATCGAGCACGGCGAGGTCGCCGGCCTTCTTGTCATCCAGAGCGCGGCAGCACGCCTTCACCACCTCGAGGGCCGGGGATTGCTTCAGGGTCATTGGTTGGAGCGATAAAGGTCGTGTTCCCGGATATACACAATCGCCTTGTGCGGCACAAAGTAATCCAAGGAGAGGCCTCGGCGGATGCGGTCGCGTAGCTCCGTCGAGCTGATGGCGAGCAGATGGCCGTCGCAGCGGTGAAGGCGCAGCCCGGGGATGGTGGGGACGGCCTTGATCGGGTAACCGGGTCGCTCGAGGAAGATGAACTCAACCAGCTGGGCGAGCTGCTCAATGTCCCGCCAGAGGTGGAGGTTGGGCAACTGGTCGCCGCCGATGATCCAGAAGAGGCGGTCGTCAGGGTACAGGGCGCGGAAGTGGCGGGCGGAGTCGATCGTGAAGCTGACGCCGCCGCGCCGGAGTTCGAAATCGGAGATTTCGAAGCGCCGGTCCCACTCGATCGCGGCGCGGAGCATCGCGAGGCGGTCGTCCGAGGAGGACTGGACGTCGTTCGGCTTGAGGGGCGCGCGGGCCGCGGGCACGAGGACGAGCCGGTCGAGCCCGTGCTGCTCGAACGCGTCCTGCGCCGCGAGCAGGTGGCCGAAATGGATCGGGTCGAAACTTCCCCCGAGGAAACCAATTTTCACCGCGCGGACCGTGGGCGGGGGGGCAGAAACCGGCAAGGCTCAATTGCCCGCGCAGAGCTTCCGCGCGGGATAGGGCTGGCGCCTCCCGCAGGGCCCAGCTTTGCTCTGCCCGCGCCCGGGTGGTGGAATGGCAGACACTGGGGACTTAAAATCCCCTGGCCGCAAGGCCGTGCGGGTTCGACCCCCGCCCCGGGCACCAGTTGAGCCCCTCGACGCTCAGCCGCCCGCCCGCGCCCGCCGCAGCGTCCGGCCCTCGTTCCACGCGCCCCCCACCAGCTCCACCTTCGGATGCTCCGGGGTCGCCAGATCCTGCAGCAACAGGCGCCCCAGCAGCAGCTCCGCCGCCATCGCCCCGATCCGCACGGGGTCCTGGCAGATCCCCGCGTGACGCTCCCGGTCCTCGATCTTGTCCAGCAGGGCCAGCCCGACGTCGCGCGGCACGCGCAGCTTGCGGCGCGCGAGAAACGCCTCCACCGCGCGCACGTAGTCTGCGTACTGGTGCAGCACGATCACGTCGGGCCGGTGCGCGTCGAACCAGCGCGCGAACCCCACCTCGTCCCACGCCTCCGCCCGCAGGACTGGCACCGGCGGCGCCGTCCCCGCCCGCTCCTGCTCGCTGAGGAAGGTCGCCGAATAGAGATGGTCGGTACGCCGGTCCCCCGAGACCAGAATCCCGAGCCCCGGCCGCCGGTAACCGCGCCGCTGCAGTTCGCCCCAGAGGGTCCGGGCATCCGCCGTGAAGTGGCTCATCACCCGATGCATTCGGTCCGGGATGCTCACGCCCTGCGTCACCACCGCAAAGCGCCGCAGCGCCGCCGGGAACCGCTCCTCCGGGTCCAGGCTGCCGAGGCAGAACACGCCGCGGATGCCGCGGGCGGCGAGGATCTGGGCCAGGCGACGCGGCGTCATCCCCGGCGCCTTCAGCCAAAAGTTCTCCAACCGGTACCCGTGCGCCTCCGCCCGCGCGCGGGCCCCTGCGAGGAGCTGGCCCAAGTGCGCGTAGATCGGCCGCTCCCGCCACGGTTCCTCCTCGGGGAACAGCCAAAGCGCCCCGAGCGTCCCGCGGTACTGGGGCGCCGCGGACCGCCGCACCTCCCGCATCAGCTCGGCCAGCCGGGCGTTCGGCACGTGGCCCGCCGCCCGCGCCGCCCGCTCCACCCGCGCCCGCACGGTGGCGGAGACGCGGGGACTGCCCCGCAGGGCCAGCGACACCGCGGTCGGGGAAAGGCCCAGCTGCCGGGCAAGGGCGCGCACGCTCATCGGTTTGGTTGACGTAAACCAAAGCCACCGTTGCCCGCCCCCCGCAATCGCCAAAATCCCCCGACCACCCACGCCAGCCCCGCGCCCTCCACGGGTCGTCCACCCCCCGCCCCCCTTCGC
>NEUZ01000035.1 GCA_002304435.1 Opitutia bacterium Tous-C8FEB
CGCGTTCATCGACCTGCAGGGCCGGCCGGTGCGGCCGCCGGCGGCCGTGGTGGCGCTATTTGCGGCGGCGTTTGGGGCCGCGGGCTAGGCGTATTCCGCTAGGACCGCGGGGTCGGTTTCGTCCGCGGGCGCGGTGGGCGGGAGCGCGGTAGCGTCAAGCTGGCGGACGGCCCAGACCGCGTGGGCGCGGACGAGGGGCGAGGTGTGGGTGCGGGCGAGCCGGAGCAACTGGGGTAGAAGGGAGCGATCGCCGGAGTTGCCCGCGACGACGCAGGCGTTGCGGAGTAGGCCGGTCAGCTTGAGGCGTTTCACGGCGGTCTTGCGGAACGTGGCCGCGAAGGTTTCGGGCGTGAGGTCGAGGAGCGCGGGGAGGGTCAGGCCGGCGAGGTCGTGCCGAGCCGAGAGCAGGACGGCGCGGCCGGCCTGGGCGAAGCGGTTCCAGGGGCAGACCTCGAGGCAGGTGTCGCAGCCGTAGACGCGGTCGCCGATCCCGGGGCGCAGGTCGCGGGGGATGACGCCCTTATTCTCGATCGTTTGGTAGGAAACGCAGCGGCGGGCGTCGAGGACCCCGGGGGCGGTGAAGGCGGCGGTGGGGCACTGGTCGAGGCAGCGGGTGCACTTGCCGCACCAGGTGCCAACCGCGGGGCGGTCGCCGGCCGGGGCTGCGGGCGGGTCGGCTGGCAGGGGTACGCGGGTCAGAAGGGCGGCGAGGAACAGCCAGTTGCCGTGCTGGCGCGAGATGAGCATCGCGTTCTTGCCGGTGAAGCCCACTCCGGCGCGGACGGCCCAGCTGCGCTCGAGGACCGGTCCGGTGTCCACGTAGTACCGGGTGTCGCTGGGGGTGGCGCCGAACAGTTCCTCCAGCAGCCGGGCGGCGGCGGCGAGGGCGGGGCGGAGGGTGTCGTGGTAATCCTCGTGGAGGGCGTAGCGGGCCCAGCGGGGGGCGCCGGCGGGTGACTTGCGGAGGGGCTCCGCCCAGTAGTTCACCCCGAGCATTACGACCGACCGGGCGCCCGGTAGGACCAAGCTGGGGTCGAGTCGCTTGGCGGCGGTCCGCTCCATCCAGTGCATTTCCGCGTGATGCCCGGCCGCGAGCCAAGCGGGGAGGGGGTCGGGGAGCGGCCCCGGGATGGTGGCGAAGCGGGCCTCGTCGAAGCCGAGGGCGAGCAGTCGCCGCCGCAGTTCCGCGGGGCGGGGATCGGCGGGGTTCACGGCGCCCGCCGGGCGAAATCCCGGGCGTCCCGCTGCCAGACGCGGGTGACGTGGGCGGCGATGTCCGCCAGCGGCCGGGAATCCGTGAGGACCATTGTTCCAGCGGCGCGGTAGGCCGCCTCGCGGGCCGCGTAGAGGGTGCGGACCCGCTCCTCCGGGTTCGCCACCGCGAGGAGCGGTCGGTTGGTGGCCCGGGAGGTGCGCGCGAGGACCGTCTTGAGGGAGGCGTGGAGGCAGACCACGACGCCCCGCGCCTGCAGGAGGGCCAGCATCCCCGGTTGCACCACCAGTCCGCCCCCGCAGGCGACGACCGTGCGGGAGGCCGGGTGCCCGTGTTCGATGAAGGCGCGCTCGAGGGCCCGGAAGGCGGGCTCTCCCTGTTGGGCGAACAGTTCCGGGATGGTTAGCTTCTGCTCCCGCTCGATCTCGTGGTCGCTGTCGAGCACGGCGAAGCCCAGCCGCTGGGCCACGGCGCGGCCTACGGTGGTCTTGCCGGTGCCCATAAAGCCGACCAGGTAGAGATTCACGTCCGCGGGTGACATCAGGCGCTTGAGGAGAGCGGGGGTCCGGCTAGTTTGCCAGCCGCGAAACGATGCCCTCCTCCCTTTCGGCCCCCGATTACTCCCTCGCGAGCGACAACACCGCGGGCGTTTGCCCGGAGGCCTGGGCCGCCCTCGCCGCGGCGAACACCGGCTGCGTCGCCAGTTACGGCGATGATGCGGCGACGGCCGAGGCCCGGCGGCTGCTGGCGGAGACCTTTGAGCGGGAATGCGAGGTGGCGTTCGTCTTCAACGGCACCGCGGCCAACGCGCTCGTGCTGGGCGCGCTCTGCCAGCGGCACCACGCGGTCGCCTGCCACGCGCTGGCCCACGTGGAGACGGACGAGTGCGGGGCGCCCGAGTTCTTCACCGGCGGGGCGAAGCTGCTGACCGTCCCCGGGGAACACGCGAAGGTGACGCCCGCCGCGCTCGCGCCCTTGCCGGGCCGTGGTCACGGGATCCATTTCCCGAAGCTGCGGGCCCTCTCGCTCACCCAAGCCACGGAGCTGGGCACGCTGTACACGCCCGCGGAGCTGGGGGCGCTGGGGGAATTCGCGCGGGCCCACGGGCTGGCGGTGCACCTCGATGGCGCCCGCTTCGCCAATGCCGCCGCGACCGGTCGCGAGCGCGGCTGGTCTCCCGCCGACCTTACTTGGCGCGCCGGAATCGACGTGCTCTGCCTCGGGGGCACCAAGAACGGGCTGCTCTCGACCGAGGCGGTCGTCTTCTTCAACCGGGAGCTGGCGCGTGAGTTCGCTTACCGGGTGAAACAGTCGGGCCAGCTCGCCTCCAAGCAGCGGTTCGCCTCCGCCCAGTGGGTGGCCGTGCTCCGCGACGGCGCCTGGCTCCGGCACGCCGCCCACGCCAACCGCCTCGCCCGCCGCCTCGCCGCGGGCCTCGAGGCGCTCGGTGGCCGCCTGATCGCCCCCGTCGAGGCCAACGGCGTGTTCGTGGAACTGAGCCCCGCACTCGTCCAGGGCCTCGAGGCCCGGGGCTGGCGCTTTTACCGGTTTGTCGGGGAACACGGCTATCGCCTGATGTGCTCTTGGGCCACCCGTGAGGAGACGATCGAAGCCTTCCTGACCGACGCCCGCGCGCTCCTCCCCCACGCGTTACCCGCATCGGCGTGTGCCGGTTGAAACCTTGCCGCGGCGTTGGTGTCGGATGACGTTGCCCCGATGAAACCGCTGCCGCTGCTCCTCGCCTTCGGCTTCGCCGCCGCTGCCGCCACCGCGCAGGTCTATCGCCCCGAGGTGGGCCGCCGCGACCGTCCGGCGCCCGGGCCCGCCGAGCGCGTGATTATCCGGGGGCCTGCGCCGGTGGTTCACCGGCTGCCGCCGCCCGCCCCGCGTTTCCATTGGGGCTACGCGCGCGATTACGGCGCAAACCGGCGTTTTGCCTATTACCCGGGGTACGGGGCCGATTACGGATTCCGTTATCCGGCTCCCGTCGTGATTTATCCCGCCCCGGTGGCTGCGCCGTCTAGCCCGGCCGCGACCGGCTTCTGGCTGGGTGCCCTGGCGGGCGGGATTTTGGGTCATAACAGCGGCGACCTCGGGCATAACGCTTGGCGCGGAGCCGCGTGGGGGGCTGGCGCCGGCCTGCTGCTGGGCTCCGTGGTGGAGGCTAGCCGGACCGCGCCCGTCTCTTACCGCGAAATCCCGCCGCCGGCGCCGCCGGTGACCGGGTTCCAGCCGCCCGCGGCGGTCCCGGTCCGGGTCGTGCGGCCCGCGGGTGAGATCTCGCCCCTCGCCGAGGCCAACGTCCTTTTCGGCCGCTGAACGCGGTCCGTCACTTCCCACTCCGCGCCGCGTCCTTTCCCTTGTCCCTTATGCCGCTCCCCCGCCGCACCCGCCTGCCTGTCCTCCTCGCTGCCGCCCTGCTCGGCGGGTGCGCTACCTCCGAGGGGGTGCGCAATCCCTCCGGCGTCCCGGTCACGGAAATGCGCCCCGATGAGCGCGGCTTCGTGGCGGGCACCGGCATCGAGGCGCAGGATATGGTCGCGGTCACCGACCGGATGGCGCGCAGCATCCTCGGCATCCCCCAGATCGCCCGCGCCGCGAATCCCCCGAGTGTCGTCCTCGAGCCGGTGGTCAACAACACCCGCTTCCCGGTCAACAAGGACATCTTCCTCACCCGCCTGCGGACGCAGCTCAACAGCAAGGCCGCCGGCCGGGTCAGCTTCCTCGACCGCGACCTGATGAAGACCCTCCAGCGCGAGCGGGAGCTCAAGCGCTCGGGCCAGGTCACGGCGAGCGCCGATCCGAACGTGGTCGAGTTCGGCGGCGCGGATTATTTCCTGACCGGGAAGCTCGACGGGATGAGCACGCGCACCGCGGCGGGCACCAGTGACTACGTGCTGTACAGCTTCCGCCTCACCGACGCGCGGACGAGCCGGATCGTCTGGGAAGACTCCGCCGAGATCAAGAAGCAGGGGCTCGAGGATGCGGCCTACCGCTAGGCCTCGCGCCGCCCGCGGCCTTGGCCTGAGCCTCCTCGCCCTGCTGGCCGCCGTTGGGCTGCCGGGTTGCGCCACCGCCCCGGCCGAGCCGCGCGCCGCCGGGCGCGGGGAATCAGCGGGGCTGGAGCGCGACCGAGTGCTCCACGCCTGCCGCGCGGCTGCCGCGGCGTTGCGGACGGGGGATTATCCGGGCGCGAAGGCGCGACTCGACGACGCCCTTGCCCGGCTGGGTGGGTTGATCGTGGATGACGCGGCCGCCGCGCGGGCTCGGAGCCTCTTCGCGGCCGAAGACACCAAGGTCTTCCTCGGTGAACCGTACGAGCGGGTGATGGCCTACTATTACCGGGGGATCCTGTACTGGCGGGACGGTGAGCCGGACAACGCTCGCGCCTGCTTCCGGTCGGGCCTGTTCAACGACGCGGGGGCGAAGGACGAGCGTTTTTCCGCCGATTACGTGCTGTTGGAATACCTGGAGGGCCTCGCGACTGCGAAGCTGCAGGGGGACGGCACGGACGCGCTGGCGCGGGCGCGCGCACTCGCGGGGGAGCGCTTCCGGCTGCCGGACTATTCGCCCGGGGCTAACGTGCTCATTTTCGCCGAATATGGCTACGGCCCCCGCAAATATGCCGCCGGCCGCTACGGGGAGGAGTTACGCTTTCAGGTTCAAGAGTCCCCCTCCCGCTCCGCCCGGCTGGTGCTGCACGAGGGCCGCACCGTCGTCCCGTTGCCGGCGTACGACGATCTCGGTTTCCAGGCCACCACGCGCGGAGGCCGGGTGATGGACCACATCCTCGGCCGTAAGGCAGTGTTCAAGGCCGCGACCGACGCGGCGGCCGACGTGGCCCTCGCCGGGAGCGTCATCGCGGCCGATCAGGCGCGCCGCCGGGACCACCGGGGTAAGGACGCGGGTGGGTCAGAGGCGGCGGCGGTGGGTCTCGGGGTACTGGGGGTGTTGGGCAAGGTCGTCTCGTCCGCCACCCGGCCCGAGGCGGACACGCGCCAATGGGACAACCTGCCCCAAAGGCTCAGTTTCGCCGCCGTGCGGCTGCCGCCGGGTGAGCACGCCGGCCGCTTGGAATTTCTCGACCGCGAGGGCCGCGTCCTCGCGGCGCGCACCCGCCCGGTGAACCTGAGCGTCGCCCCCGGGGATCGCGACACCGTTCTGTTTTTCAGCGAACTTCCGCGCTGACCCGCGGTCCATTCCCTCATCCCCTCCCGCGCCGCGCCTTATGCACCTGACCTCCGCTCCCCTCGTCGCCGCCGTCCTCGCCGCGGGCGTACTGACCGGCTGCACCACCCCGACCGGGCCCTTCCCGCCGCTCGACACCACCAAGTATACGCTCGAGAACTCCGAGCGTTTCGTGCTGCTGGATCAACCGACCCAAGTGTCCGTGACCTGCACCGGCCTGCAGGAGATTACCTTGCCCGACGGGCGCATCGAGGTGGTCGCCAACGTCAAGAACCGCGAGAACCGCCGCCTCGAGGTCCAGATCAACTGCGTGTTCAAGGACGCGGCTGGCTTCTCCAGTGGCGACGAGACGCCTTGGCAGACGCTGATCCTCTCCGAGTACGCGACCGAGGCCGTGCGCTTCACCGCGATGAACGCCCAGGCCCGCAAGTACACCGTGCGCGTCCGGCAGGCGCGCTAGCTTTAGCCTCCCGCGATGCAGCCGCTCCGCATGCTTCCCTTCTTGGCTTGGGTGACTGCCGCGGGCCTCGCGCCCGGGCTGGCCGCCGAACCGCCGCCACCCGTCACCCACGTCGTGCGCCCTCCGGCGCCTGGCGCGGTCCTCGCGGCGGATCCTTCCCGGGTGTATGCGCCTTCCCCGGATACGCTGGTGGCCAAGGTGACCGCCGACGGGGTGGTCGAGGGGTTCCGTCGGACCTACGCCCGCGATGGGGCGCCGCGGATCGTAGTCTATGTGAATCGGGCGCTGGTGGAGCCGCGCGGGGCGGTGCCGGCCACCGCGGGTACCCCGGCGGCTCCCGCCCCACGGTTGGCCGACCGGCAGACCGTGCGGGAGGTCGAGCGCCTGTTCGGTCGCGCCTTTCGGCACGCCGGGGCGCAGTTGGCGGATCAGGCCGTGGCCGAGGCGCTGTTCCCGGCCACTCCCGGGACGCAGCTGGCGGAGGACAAGGCGGAGCGGGAGCGCCGCGCGCTGGCCGACATTGCGGATTTAGCGATCGAGGTCCTGATCTCGTCCCGGGTGCTGACGGTGCCCGAGATCGGCGGGGACGTCACTTACACCGTCCCCGACATCCAAGCGACGGCGATCCGGCTGAAGGACGCGGCGATCGTCGGGCAGGCGGCCGCGAGCGATGTGCTCGGCCGCGGGGCGCGGGCGGGTCGGATCGTGCGCGATTTTTCGCTCCAGGATATCACCGAGGCTACTGCCCTCGCCCTGATGGAGGATATGCTGACCGGCCGGCGTTGAGCGGAACCGCGTCAGCGCCCCGCGGGCCCTGGCGGGACGACGGCGGCGGGTTCGGGCAACGGGACGTTGATCTCGGCGCGCGGCAGGTCCGGCACGGGCAAGGGGGGGAGCTTGAAGTCCGCGAATTCTCGGTTGATGCGCTGGCGGTCGACCACGGCCGGCGTGGTGCGGCGGGCCGTGCCGAGGGTGCCCTCGTAGAACCCGGCGAGGGCGGCGGCGAGCACCGCGAGCCAGAGTAGGCGCGACTTCATCGCGTGGGGGCGGCGGCCGCGGGCGCCGGGGCTTTGAGGTGTTCGGCCAGCCAGGACTCCGTCTCCCAGAGCACGTGCAGCAGGCTTTCGCGGGCGCGGTAGCCGTGGCTTTCGTGGGGGAGGACGACGTACCGCGCGGTCGCGCCGTGGCCCTTCAAGGCAGCGTAGAACCGCTCGGTCTGGATCGGGAAGGTGCCCGAATTGTTGTCGGCGGCGCCGTGGATCAGCAGCAGCGGGGCCTTGATTTTATCCGCGTGGTGGAAGGGTGACATCTCATTGTAGACTCCCGGTGCCTGCCAGAACGTGCGTTGCTCGCTCTGGAAACCGAAGGGCGTGAGCGTGCGGTTGTAGGCCCCGCTCCGAGCGATACCGGCGCGGAACAGGTCCGAGTGCGCGAGCAGGTTCGCGGTCATAAAGGCCCCGTAGCTGTGGCCGCCGATCGCGATGCGCTTCGGGTCCGCCACGCCTCGCCGCACCAGCTCGTCGATTGCCGCGCGGGCGTTTGCCACCAGTTGGGGCAGGTAGGCGTCGTTGGGCTTCTTTCCCTTTTCGGCCACGATCGGCATCGCCGGATCGTTGAGGACGACGTAGCCCGCGAGGAGGAAGGGCAGGGGGCCGGAGACGCTGATCCGGGTGAAGCGCTCGGGGGTCGCCTTCATCTGGCCCGCGTTCTCGGGGTCGAGGAATTCGCGGGGATACGCCCAGAGCAGGGCTGGGCGCGGCGGATCGCCGGCGCGGTGGCCCGGCGGCAGGTAAAGGGTGCCCGACAACTCCAGCCCGTCCGCTCGCCGGTAGCGGATGACCTCGGGCGTGAGCCCCGTCAGCTGCGGATGCGGGTGCGGGAAGCTGGTCAGCGGGCGTAGCTCGCCCTTGGCGTAGTCGCGCACAAGAAAATCCGCGGGCCGGTCGGCGGACTCCCGCATCACCAGCGCGCGGGTGAAGTCGGCGTCGAGGAACGCCACGAACTCCTCGTACTGCGGCGGGGCCGAGCGCCACAGGCGGCGGCTCTCGCGCGTCGCCGGGTCGTACTCGTCCAGAAACGGCCGGTCGCCCTCGGGTGAGGCGCCGGCGCCGGTGAGGAAGATCCGGCCGTCGCTGGGACGGCGCGCGAGGACGAGGCGTCCGAAGGCGTTGCGCACCGTGGCGCCCCGGCCGGGGTCGCGGTAGCGGTCCTCGCTGGTGCGGTCGAAGAGGAGCGTGCGTTCCCCGCCGGGCTGGCCCGGCGCCACCCGCCAGGTCCGCAGGCGCCGCGTCGTGCTCCAGCTCTCGGTCACCAGCGCGAGGTCGTCGGCGCCCCACTGCACCCCAGTCACCCGGTACTCGAAGCGCTGTTGCTCGACGGGCGGGCCGTTGAAGGGCGCGGCGAGGGTGAACCAAGCGTCCCGCGCCTGGGTGCTGCCGTCGGCGAGCTTGGCTCCGCGGCCGAGGTCCCGCACCCAGCTGAGGGTGGCGGGGGCGTCCGCGCGCCAGGCCACGCCGCGCGGGCCTGGGCGGACCGCGTTGGTGGCCATCCCCTCATTGAGGGGCAGGGACGCCACGGTGTGGACCTTGCGGCCGGCGCGGTCGTGGACCGTGATGTCCACGGGGAAGCGCGAGTAAGGGACGAGGTAGGAGAAGGGCCGCCGGAGCGTCTCGACCAGGAGGTGGGTGCCGTCGGGGGAGGGTTGGACGGAGGTGATGAGGCCTCGCACGGGCAGCAGGGTGAGCTGGCCGTCGAGGGTGAGGCGGGCGAGCTCGGTGTCGCCGTAATGGGCGAACAGCGCCTCGTCGTGCGGGTTGCCGAGGAGGCCGTCGAAGGTGCGGGCGCCGGCCTTGCGACCGCGGTTTTCCTGGACCACGGGTCCCGTGGGCACGCGGCCGGGGGTAGGGGCGGCGCCGCGGGTGGCGGGGATCCGGCGCAGGAGCAGCGTGGTGTCGTCGAGCCAGACCATCGGTTCGCCAAAGGTGGCGTTGAGGCCGGGCTCGGTGAGGCGTCGGGCGGTGGCGGCCGCGACCTCGACCAGCCAGAGTTCGCTGCCGTTGTCGCGCAGGAGGGCAAGGGCGAGGTGGCGGCCGTCCCGCGACCACTCGTAGCCGCTGATGCGCGGGTTCGCCGGGAGCCCGGTCACGCGCACGGCGGGTCCGCCACCGAGGGATTGGAAGGCGAGGCCGGCGTGGACCGGTTCCCGGCTGCGGCCATTGGTGGCGGGGTCGAGGCGGAGGCCGGCCAGCTTCAGTTCTGGGGCGGCGAGCTCGGCCAAGTCGGGCGCGCCCGGGCGGTCGAGCAGGAGCAGTCGGCTGCGGTCGGGGCTCAGGACCACGGTCGGCGCGAGGGGGGCGTCGACTAAGGCAGCGAGGGCGGCGGAGGGGCGCCGGAAGGTCGGAGCCTCGTCCGCGCGGGCGGGTGCCAGCAATGCAACCAAGGCGAGAACGGCGAACACCGGCCGGAGGGGGTGGGGGGCCATCCGGGCACGGTGCGGCACCGCTCCAGCGGGGCCAGCCTGAAAACGCCGTCCGGCAATCGGGCCTTGAGCGCGGACCGGGGAGCGCCAGAACCGGGGCCTGTGACCGCCCGCTTGCCCCGCGCCCTCGCCGCCGTCCTCACGGCCGGGGGCTGTACCCTGCTGGTGGCGGGCGGCGGGAAGGCCCCGGAAACGCCGTTGGACGCGATTTGCCGGGTTTTTGACGCCGGGAGGGGGTTGGGGCTGGCCCTGGTGCTGCCGCTGCGCGCTACGGCCGCGGAACGGGCGGCGGCGGAGTTGGTGCGGGAGACCCTGGCGGCCGCCTCCGGCCTACCCGCCACGCGATTTCCCGTGTTGCCCGCGGGTTGGCTGGCCCCGGCCGTGGCCCTGCGGATTGGCGGACCCCTCCCCGGGGCGACGGAACCCGCGCCGCCCCCGCCCCGCGACAACGGGGTCGGGTATGCGGTGGACGTCCGCGGCATCCGGCTAGGCGCCGAACGCCCGGAGCTGCTGGTTGCCGCGGCCTCGTGGTTTTTGGAGCGCGAGACTGGCGTCCGTTGGTTTCACCCGGGCCCCCTCGGGCGCGAGGTGCCGCGGCGGGCCCGGCTCAGCGTGGCGCCCGGCGTGCGCGCTTATCGGCCGGACTTCGTGCACCGGGATATTGGCGTCGAGCCTACCCCTGCGGAGCTGGCGTGGCGGACGGCCAACCGTCTCGAGGCGCGCTTTGAGCACGGGCATAACCTGACGACTATTTTCCGCCCCGAGGACTTCCGTCGTCGCCCGGAACTGGCGCCCGAGCGCCGGGGCTGGAAGCACTTCCCCGCCCCGGGCGAGGACAACTGGCAACCCGACTTACGCCACCCGGCGGTCGTCGAGCACGCGGCCGCGGTGGCGATCCGTACCTTCGACCGCGAGCCCGGCCGGCTGTCCTTCTCGCTCAGCGTCAACGACACCGTCCGCTACGATGACTCTGCTGGGACGCTCGCGGCGGTGGCGCCGCTGCGCCACTTCCGTGGGCGCCCGGATTATTCGCGTCTCGTTTTTGGTTTCACCAACGCCGTTGCCCGTCGCGTGGCCGAGCGGCACCCGGACCGCTGGCTGCCCGCGTATGCCTATTATTGGTGCGAGAACGCCCCGGACTTCCCGCTGGAGCGTAACGTCGTCCCCTTTCTTACCGCGGACCGCAGCCAGTGGTCGCACCCGGAGTTCGAGCGGGAGGACCGCGACCTGATCGAGCGCTGGTGTCGGGCGGGCGCCGCGTTCGTGGGGGTTTACGATTATTTCTACGGGCGGCCGTTCCTCGTGCCGCGGCCGACCCTCGATGCGGTGGCCCGCAGTATTCCTTTTCACCACCGCGCTGGGGTGCGGGCGTTCTTCGCCGAGGCGCATCCGAATTGGGCTCTCGACGGCCCGAAAGCCTGGCTGGCTGCGCAACTCCTGTGGGAGCCGACCCGCGATCCCGCCGCGCTGCTCGACCTCTACTTCCGAGAATACTGGCGCGAGGCGGCCGCGCCGATGCGGGCGTTTTTCGCGGAGGCGGACCGCGTCTGGCAGGCGCAGCCCGGGCCGCCGTTCTGGCTCCGCCATTACCGCGACGACGACCAGACGGGGATCTTCCCGCCGGCGGCGCGGGCGGTGCTCGCGGAACAGCTGCGCGCGGCCGCGGCCCTCGCCACCACGCCGCGGGTGCGTGCGCGGGTCGCCTTCACTGCGGCCGGCTTCGCCGTGAGCGAGGCCTTCGCGCGGGTTGGCGAGACGCGCGGGGCGGTTTCCCGGCTCGCCGTGCCCGGGGCGGATCCGGTCCGGCTGGCGGCGGCCTGGCGCGAGGCGAAGGAAGCGGAGGCCCGGTTCCGCGTGGCGTACGCGCGGATCCGCAGCGAGCAGCCCCTCGCCCTCGCGGCGCAGGATCTCACCCCGTATCTCCGTACCGAGACCGACGGCCGCGTTGCCCGCGTGCTCGCGGCGACCCCAGAGGGCCGGGCGCTGCTCGCGGGTGGCGCCGGTCTCTCCCCGGCGCGGGACGCCGTGACCGCGGCGGAAGTCCTCCGTTTGTCCGCCGAGGGGCGCGAGGTGCTGCGCGATGCCGGCTGGGAACAGGTCAGCGTCGCGCGGCCCGTTTCCTCCCCGGCTGTGATCGAGTGGACCGCGCCCGACAACCCCTGGGGCGGCCTCGGCGAGCCGTGGGAGACGCGTCGCGTGGCCTTCACTCGCGCGCCCGACGGGCGGCGGGTCTTGCGGCTCGCCGGGTGCATCCGCGATGACCTGACCCAGTGGGTGCCGGCTGTGGCGGGCGAGGTTTTTGAGGCGACGGCCGAGGTGCGGGCACGGGTCAGCCCCGGGACATCGGTGCACCTGTTGCTGCGGTTTATGGATGAGCGCGGGCGTTTTCTGGACCCCGGTCGAGTCGATCGGGTGCCGGCGGGGGCGGGGGAGCAGGCGCTGCGACTGAGCTTAATTGGGCGGGCGCCGGCCGGGGCGCGGTGGGTGGGGATGGCGGTGCGCGCGCTGAACCAGGTAAACGACGACTTCGCGGAATTTACGGGCGCCTCGCTGCGCCGCCTCCCGGCACCTTCGACAGGCTCAGGGCAGGCTCCTTCGACGGGCTCAGGGCAGGCTCCTTCGACGGGCTCAGGGCAGGCACCTAGGCCATAGGTCAGCCCCACGCGGCGCACTTCAGGGCGGGGACTCGCTGAAACTCAGCTAGGTTCGCCGACAGCAGCGTGGTCCCGAGGCTGCGCGCGTGGGCGGCGAAAGGTCGCGCCCTATGGGGTCGGGTCGTTAGTGGTTAGGAGCGTTCTCGGAGAAAGAACGAGCGCCCACGAAACTAGCGATTCACGGCCTGACCCCGTCGAGTCGCCCTGCTTTAAAAAGAAACCAACCAATCCCCCTTCGGCCTTGACCAAGCCGGCTTCATAGCAGCCGGGGCACGCCGCCCCGGTCCGTGGGCGGGTCGATCGAACGGACTGAGCATCTTGACAGCAATAATTGGTAGCATCTTGATGCCTTATGCGGACTACGGTGACCCTTGATCCCGATGTGGCGCAGCTCCTGCAGCTGGCGACGCAGGGTTCGGGGCAATCGTTCAAGGAGGCGTTGAATGACGGGCTGCGCCGTGGACTTGCCCACTTGTCCCCGGCGTCCGCCGCTGAGCCGTTTGTGGTGGACGCGCTGCCCTTGGGCCTGCGGGCCGGGCTGGATCCCGCCCGTCTGCACGAGGTGGCGGATGAGCTCGAAGCGGAGGCTTTTGCGGCCACGACGCGTCAGTTGCGGGCGAGGTTTGAGAAGTGATCATTCCCGACGCCAATCTGCTGCTTTACGCTTACGACCGCGAATCCCCGTTGCACCCGGCGGCGGCGCGTTGGTGGAGCGGGCTGCTCTCCGGCGCCGAGCCGGTTGGGTTGTGCCCGGTCGTGGTTTTCGCGTTCCTGCGGTTGGCGACGAGCCCCCGGGTCTTTGCGCGGCCGATGACCGTGGCGGAGGCCGCGGCCCGGATTGAGGCGTGGCTGGCCCGGCCGAATGTCCGCCTGCTGGTGGCCGGTCCCGCGCACGTGCAGACTGTGGGTCAACTCGTCGAGCAGGCGGGAACGGGTGGAAACCTGGTTTCGGATGCACAGATCGGGGCGCTGGCGCTGGAGTACGGGGCGACGGTGCACACGGCCGATACGGACTTTGCCCGGCTCCCCGGCGTCGTCTGGGTGAACCCGCTGGTGGGCTTGGCGGCGGATTGAAAGGATTAGCGTCCCTGCGACCGGGGTAAGATGCCCCGGCTGCACCAAAGCATTGAATGCCCGACTGAACTTCGGGCTGGACCGGCCGCGGCTCGATGTAGCCGGGGGCCCGCCCGCCGTAGCTTTAGCGAAGGTGGGCGCGTCGCCCCGGTAGACGCAGTCGGCAGGACCCGCCGGCGCTCGGAGCCGAGTCCTCTCGCTAAGCCGGACTCATGCAGTTGATCAGGTCGCATCGAGGTGATCTGACGGCACATTTCACCCCGCTGCTCCGCCTCCAACTGCATGAGTCCGGCTTAGCGCCAATCCTGCACGACGAGGCCGGGCACGCGGGCAAAGTGTGCGTCGCGCGTCGCAAGCGGCCATCCGTGCTCCAGCGCGACCGCCGCGATCCAAACATCGTTTTCCGGGATCGGCGTCCCTGACCGTGCCAACGCCCCCCGCAGTAGCGCATAGTGTCGGGTGGTCGTCGTCGAGGGCGCTAAAATCGCCACCGCCGAGAGGAAAGCATCCAAAGCGGCGCGCTGAGGCAGCGGGTTGCTCGCCAGTTCCACGCCAAGCTCCAACTCCCCCAGCGCAGTCAAGGGCAGCCAGAGCCGCTCCACTCGATCCAGACGATCCTCGATTCCCGGGTCCCCCGCGCGAAGCGGCGACCACCACGGAAGTGTCCAGCACCAGATCACCAGTCACGTGGGTCGATCCTTTCGCAGTTCTCCTCGATGATCCGCTCGAGCTCCGCGCCGTCCTCTGGACTCAGCAGCGAGGCTCCGCGGCGCAAGGCCGCCCGCCGCTCGGTTCGCGCGTCTTCCCGCAGCCGGTGGATCAGGGTCGCCGCCTCCTCGAGCTTTGGCGGCGGCAACGTGCGCAGATCCGCGACGATCGTCTCCAGCGTGCTCACAGAGGAGAACGTAGATTCCCGCGTCCTCGGCCGCAAGCGGGCACTTTTCGCCCCGGTAAACGCCGACGGAGGCACCTCGCCACCCCCTTATCTCGAACCCAGGCCCTCAGACTGCCGGTCGAACAGGCTCCGATAGAGCGCGTTGCCGGCGTGCAGGCTCTCGTGCGTGCCTTCGCCGACCACCCGTCCACCGTCGAACACCAGAATCCTGGTCGCGTCCCGCAGGGTCGAGAACCGGTGCGCGATGATCAGCACGGTCCGGCCCACCATCAGCTTCCGCAGCGCCGCCTGAATGAACGCCTCACTCTCGCTGTCCAAGGCGCTCGTCGCCTCGTCCAGGATCAGAATCGGCGCGTCCCGCAAAAACGCCCGCGCCAAGGCCAGCCGCTGCCGCTGTCCACCCGATAAGGTCGCCCCCCGCTCGCCCACGACAGTATCGTACCCCTGCGGCAATTGCAGAATGAAGTCGTGCGCGAACGCATCCCGCGCCGCCTGCTCCACCTCCGCGGCCGTCGCCCCGGCGCGCCCCACCAGCAGGTTCGCCCGAATGGTGTCGTGGAATAGCACCGGATCCTGCGGCACCAACGCGATGTTCCGCCGCAGATCCTGCAGCCGGAGCTGCCGGACATCGTGTCCGTCCACGGTGATCGTACCCGCATCCACATCGTGGAACCGCGGGACCAACTGGGCAAAGGTCGACTTGCCGGCCCCGCTCGGGCCCACGAGGGCACAGATGGTGCCTGCGGGCAGGGAGACGGTCACGTCCTGCAGCGCGGGCGGATGGCCCGGGTAGGCGAAACGCACCCCTCGGAACGCGAGGTCGCCACGGAGGCGTTCCACGGTCACCGGTTGAGCCGGGTCGGCGAGGTGGATCGGCTCCCGGAGGATCAGTTCCAGCCGGTCGAGGGCGGCGGTGCCGCGCTTCAGCTCGTTATTGAGGGCGCCCAGCTTCTTGACCGGCTCGTAGCTGCTGTAGAGGGCCGTGATGAGGGCGATAAAGGTCTCGAGCTGCAGCCCCCCTTGGTACGCGTAGAGCAGCGTCACGGCGATGCCCACCGCGGAGATCACCTCGATCGCCGGGGTCAGCGCCTGGGCGTACTTCACGATCTTCATCTGCGAGGTGACCAGCTCGCGGCAGGCGGCGGCGAACCGGTTCGATTCGCGCTCCTCCAGGCCGAAGGCGCGCACCTCGCGGGCGGCGGACAGGTTTTCCGCGAACTGGCCGCTCACGCCGCCGAGCTGCGCCTGGACCTGCGCCGCGCGGCGGATCACCTTCTTGCCCACGTAACGCACCGGGAAGACGGTCAACGGCACCGCCGCGAGGCAGATCAGCGCCAGCCAGACGCCGTCCGACGTCACGGCCAAGTAGGCCACCGCGGCGAGGGCGCTGAGGAGCGTCGCGGGCTGCTTGATGCCGTCGTTCGCGAGGAGGGTGAGGCTATACTGGAGCTGTTGGGTATCGGACAGGCCCCGCGACATCAGGTCGCCGGTGCGCTTGCCTTGGACGAACGACAGCGGCAGCGCCTGCAATTGGCGGAAGTAATCGAGCCGCAGCGCCTCCAGCACCCGGACGCCCGCCAGTTGGGTGAAGTAGCCGTTTAGGTAGCCGCTGAGGGCCCGGAGGGCGAAGATGGCGGGAATGTAGGCCGCGACGAGGGCGACCTGCAGGAACGGCAGCGGCTCGGGGCCCGGCTGGAAGATGCGGGGGAAGACGTGCTTCACCAGCAGGGGCAGGCCCGCGCCGCTGGCGGCCCCGTACAGCAGCCCGCAGCCGATGGCGGCGGCGATCGGGCCGCGGACGGCGGCGAGGTAGCGGAAGTAGGGGCGGAAGCGGTTCACGCGGCGGGGGGAGGCGGCACGCGCCTCAGCCGAGCGGGGTCAGTCCTTGGAGGAACGCACATCGAGGGCGTCGCGCAGGCCGTCGCCGAGGAAGTTGAGGGAAAACAGGGTGAGCGAGAACAGGGCGGCGGGGAACACCAGCAGCCAGGGGAACTCCTCCATCTTTTCGGCGCCGTCCTTGATCAGCACGCCCCAAGAGCTCATCGGGGGCTGAACGCCGAGGCCGAGGAAGCTCAGGAACGCCTCGAGCAGCATCACGGCGGGAATAGTCAGGGTGGTATAGACGATGATCGGACCGAGGATATTGGGCAGGATATGGCGGAAGATGATCCGCCGCTTGCCGAAGCCCAGCGCGCGCGCCGCTTCGATGAACTCCATCCGCTTCACCGCCATCACTTGGCTGCGCACAATGCGGGCCATCGTCAGCCATTCGACCGCCCCGATCGCCACAAAGAGCAGAATGATGTTCTTCCCAAAGAACACCATCAGCAGGATGACGAAGATCGGGAAGGGCAGGGAATACATAATGTCGACGATGCGCATCAGCGCCGCGTCGAGCTTGCCCCCGAAGAATCCCGCCACCGCCCCGTAGACCACGCCGATGGTCAGGGCGACGAAGGTGGCCGCGAGGCCAACCCCAAGGGAGATCCGCCCGCCGTACAGCAGGCGCACCAGCAGGTCGCGGCCGAGGGTGTCGGTGCCCAGCCAATGCATCGCGCTAGGGGCCGAAGCGCCCAGTTCCAGCTTCTGTTCCTCGTAGCCGTAAGGCAGCAGCCAGGGTCCGATTAGGCAGAGGACGGACACCACGGCGAGGCAGACGAGGCCGAAGACGGCCAGCTGGTTCTTGCGCAGGCGCAGCCAGGCATCGTGGCCCAGGGAGGTGCCTTGCTCGAGGGCCTCGGGGGCTTCCGGGACGGCGGAGGTCGGCGCGCTCATCCCTCGAGCCTCACTTTCGGGTTCATCCACGCTTGGACGACGTCCACCACGAGGTTCAGGGCCATAATCAGGACCGCGTAGAGAATGACCGTGCCCAGCACGAGGGTGTAGTCGCGGTTGAAGGCGCTGTTCACGAACTCCCGCCCGATCCCCGGGATCTGAAAGATGGTCTCAATCACGAAGGAACCGGTCAAAATGCCGGCCACCGCCGGCCCGAGGAAAGATACGACCGGGAGTAAGCCGCCGCGCAGGGCATGGCGGGTGATGATCCGCAGCTCCGAGGCCCCCTTGGCGCGGGCGGTGCGGATGAAGTCCTGCCCGAGGATCTCCAGCATTCCCCCGCGGGTCAGGCGCGACACGGGCGCCGCATACGCGAAGCCCAGCACGATCGCCGGCAACACGCGGTCCGCCGGGCCGTACCAGCCCGAGGCGTTGAACCAGCCCAGATGAATGGCCAAGCCCAGCACCAGCAGCGGACCGACGACGAAGGTGGGAATCGAGATCCCCATCATCCCGAAGGTCGAGGCGACATAGTCGATCCAGGTGTTGCGGTAGACCGCGGCCAAGGTGCCCAGACTGATCCCAATCACGAGGGCGAAGGCCAAGGCGAGGGCGCCCAGCTCGGCCGAAACGGGCAGCTTGTCCCCGATGATCTCATTGACCGTGCGGTTCGGGTACTTGAAGGAGGGCCCGAGGTCGCCCCGGCCGAGGCTGCCGAGATAGTCGAGGTATTGTCGCCAGAGGGGCCGATCGAGGCCGTAGTGGGCCTCGAGGTTGCGCAGGATCTCGGGCGTGACCGCCTTCTCCGCCGTGAACGGGCCGCCCGGGACGAACCGGATCATAAAGAACGTCGCCGTGATCACGAGGAACAGCGCGAGGAGCGACTGCAGCAGGCGCGACGTGATGAAGCGGAGCATCGGGAGGGGGAGCGAAGCGGCAAAGACGGCCGGGGGGAAGCCCGCAGTGGGCCACCCCCGGGCGCGGCTCAGCGGGCCGCGTCGCGCAGCCAGACGTACTTGTAGGGGTGGTTGTCGAGGAGCGTCGGGTAGACGCCCTGGACCCGCGGGTTCATCGCGACGACCCGGGTATAATGGTAGATCGGGATGACGGGCAGCTCCTCGACGAGGAGGGCGTCCATCTTCTGGTAGACCGCGTAGCGCGCGGCGTCATCCGGCGCGGCGAGGGCCTCGGCGAAGAGCCGGTCGTAGTCCGGGTTCTTGAAGCCGGTGTCGTTGTTGAGGTTATCGGAGGTCCAGATCTCGAGGAAGGAGTGGGGGTCGACGTAGTCGGCGATCCAGCCGCCGCGCTGCAGGTCGAATTTCCGGGCGTCGGTGGTGTCGAGGTAGACCTTCCATTCCTCGTTGCGCAGGCCGATGTCGATGCCCAGCTGACGGCGCCACATCTGCTGGATGGCCTCGGCGACGAGCCGGTGGTTCTGGCTCGTGTTGTACAGTAGCTCGAGCTTCGGGAAGCCTTGGCCGCCGGGGAAACCGGCCGCCGCGAGCAACTGCTTGGCCTCCTCGATATTGCCCGCGAGCTTGGCGGTAGGGGCGTAGCCGGCGGTGCCCGGGTAGCTGACGCTGAAGGCGGGGATCTGGCCGCCGCGGGTGACGTTCTTGACTAGGCTCTCGCGGTCGACGGCGAGGGCGAGGGCGCGGCGCACCCGCTTGTCGTTCAGGGGCGGGCGTTCGACGTTGAAGCGATAGAAATACAGGCCGAGGTAGGGGTCGATGCGCAGGGAGTCCGGGAACTCCTTCCGGTAGACGTCGATTTTCGCCACCGGCAGCTCATTGGTCAGATCCAGCTGGCCGGTACGGAACATCCGCTCTTCGCTGTCTTGGTTCTCAACCGCGAAGAAATGGATCTCGTCGAGGCGGACGCGGGCGTGGTCCCAGAAGCGCGGGTTGCGGGCGGCGATGAGCACCTGCTGGGGTTTCCAGTCCTTGAGGAGGAAGGGGCCGTTGCCGACGAAGTTCTCCTTGCGGGTCCAGGCGGTGCCCTTGCGGGCGAGGCCGCCGAACTTCTCGATCACGTGGATCGGCACCGGGTACCACGAGTAGTGGGTGGCGATCATCTTCAGCAGGAAGGGCGTGCGCTGGTTCAGCGTGACCTGCAGGGTGCGGTCATCGACCGCCTTGAAGCCGACCTGGCTGAAATCGGTGATCTTCCCCTCATTGTAGGCCTTCGCGTTGCGCACGTGGTGCAGCATCGAGGCGTACTCAGCGCCAAGGGCGGGGGTGAGCATCCGCTGGTAGGAGCGGACGAAGGTGGTCGCGGTGATCGGCACGCCATCGGACCATTGCGTGCCGGCGCGGAGGTGGAAGGTGTAGACGAGGCCGTCGGGCGAGATTTCCCAGCGTTCGGCGATGCCGGGCTCGGGGCTGAGGTCCTTGGGGTTCTCGGAAAGGAGGCCCTCGAACAGGGCCATCAGGATCTTGTGCTCCGGGACGCCGGTGACGATGTGGGGATCGAGGTCCTGGGGTTCGGCGCCGTTGCCGACGCGCCAGATCATCGGTCCGCCCTTGGCGGGGGCGGCGGCCGCGGCAGGGGCGGATCCTGCGGCGGCGGGCGGGTTGGCGGGGCGGCCGCAGCCGGCGGCCAGTCCCAGGAGCAGGAGCGCGAGGGCGGAGGTCAGGGGTCTCAGCATAGCGCCGAGGGAAAGCCGGGGCCGGGATTGTGCAAGCCCGGGCGCGGACAAGGGGTTACTCCGGTCCGGCCAGCAGGTAGCCGGCCGAGCGGATGGTGCGAATGTAGCGGGGTTCCTTGGCGTCGTCCCCGAGCTTGCGCCGGAGGGCGGAGATATGGACATCGATTGAGCGGTCGAAGACCTCGTAATTGCGGTCGCGGCACTCATCGAGGAGGGACTCGCGGGACTTCACTCGGCCGCGGGCCTTGGCGAGGCTGGCGAGCAGGTCGAATTCGACTGGCGTGAGCGTGAGGGGCTGGCTGCCGAGGGCGGCCGAGCGGGCGTCGAGGTTGAGGCGGAGGTCCCCGACGACCAGTTCGGAAGGGGGGGCGGGGGTGGCGGGGCCGCGGGCGTTGAGGCTGCTGCGCCGGAGCACGGCGCGGAGCCGGGCGAGCAGTTCCCGGGTGGAGAAGGTTTTCGGCAGGTAGTCGTCGGCCCCGACTTCCAGTCCGACGATGCGGTCCGTCTCGTCCCCGCGGGCGGTGAGCATCAGGACGGGCGTGGCGCTGGTGGCGCGGATGCGGCGGAGGACCTCGAAGCCGTCCAGTCCGGGCAGCATCACATCGAGGATGATCGCGTGCCAGTGGGCGCCGGGTTCCGTGGCGCGTTCGACGCCCTCGGGGCCGGTGTGGGCGGCGGTAACGTCGAAGCCGAGGGGGTTGAGGTAGGTGGCGACGAGGCGGCACAGCTTCCGGTCGTCATCGATCATCAGCAGGCGGGTGCGGCCGTCGGCGGTCTCGGGCATAGGCTGGTGGTGGCGGAGGCGGGGCGGGCGTGCAATCCCGGGTTGGGTGGCAATTCGGCTCGATTCAGGCGGGGTGGCGTAGTTTTCCGGATGCCCGCGGCGGGCAGTACGGATGCGGCGCGCGGGGTACGTCTGCTAGATTTACGGGGTTTTTACGACCTATGCCCACCCCCTCCATTGCCGCCTTCTCCGCCGCCGCCACTCGCTTGCCGCTGCCGGCTCCGCAATTGCCCGGCCAGTGGCCCTGCCTGCCGATTTTCACTCTGGCGCGGTTAGATGGCAGCCGGTCCCGGCCGCACGTGCCGAGCTGGCAGCAGCCGCTGTCGGGCGGCAGCGCCTCGCCGTGGTCCGCGGCGGCGCGGTAGGCGGGGGTTATTTTCCGGTCGGGATTCCGGCATTGCAGGGCCGGTTGCGCGGCGTTTGGGTAAACAATCGTCCGACCCGTCTGCCGGCTCCACCTCCCTCTTCCCACGTGCGCGCGACCTGCGGATTCCTTCGCTCCACCCTCCCCGGCATTGGGCCGGTTGGTTTCGCTGTGCTGGCGCTGGTAGCCGAGCCGGTGGGGGCCACCCCGTGGGGCAATGAGCGCTTTGTGCTTACGCCGGATTTATCCGCGCGGCTGGTGCGGGACCACACCGGTGGCCGGCAGGGGATGCAGTACGATCTGGCCTTCGACGCGTACGCCAAGCTGGGCACGCCGCAGCGGGACGTCGCAACCGTGGTCGCGCAGGTCTACCTCTCGCGGGTGCAGCGCCACCCGGCCCCGCCGCCGTTCTTCGATGGGCCCTCCGATACGGAGTTCCTGCCGATGATCACTACGATCAACCTGCACCTGACGGAGGATCGGCGCCTCAACCTGAAGGTGGGTCACCTTGAGTTGCCTTACGGGCTGGAGGCCACGATCAGCAATGCCGGGGAGCTGCGGGGCTTCACCCTCGGGCCGAATACCGCTCTGATGGTCGACTGGGGTGCGACGCTCAATGGCACGCTGGAGCGCTTTCAGTATGACGTGGGCGTGGGCCGCGGTTCGGGGATGTTCTATGCGGATAACTTCGACCCTTATTCCCTGTTCGGGCGCATCGGGTCGCCGGTTGATACCGAGACCTATGGCGGCGTTACCGGCTGGGGCTTCAGTGTCTTCCGGGGCAAGGTCCTGAATCCGGCGCGTACGGCGGTGCACTTACGGCAGCGCGTTGCGGTGGACGGGCAGGTGTACGTGGGGCCGCTGGGTTTATTGGGCGAGCTCTCCACCGGGTCCAACGGGGAGGGAGCAGGCCGGGCCCGGGTGCTGAACGGTTTGGCCGAGGCGAACCTGACTTCGCGGCGGGAAACCCTTTCCGGTTACGTGCAACTGGTGGGTGAGCGGACCTCAGCGGGTGGGCGAGGCGTCCGGACGTGGACGCAGGTCGTGGGCGTCCGCTGGACGCCGGCGCCCGGCTGGATTCTAAGTGCGGCGCGCGACGAGCGGATCTGGCGGCAGCCGGGCACGCCGCCGCAAGTGTTTCTGAACCTACAGGTCCGCCGACGCCTGTGAATGCAGCCGCCCTTTCGCCGATGAACCCTTTCCCTTTTCTCCTGCGGGTGTGGCGGTGGTCGTGGCTCGGCCTAGTCCTAGCGGTGGTAGGGGAGGCGGGGGCGCAGACCTTCTGTTCTGTGCGCGAGCCGAACCGGCTGATCCGGGAGATGTTCCCGCGGCACACCGGGTTCCGCACCGAGATGCTGGAGATTACGGCGGAGACTGCGTCCAAGTTGCCCGCGGATCTGCCCTTTGTCTTCGATCGTCGGGAGGTGACGCGTCATCCGCTGTTCATCGTGATGGAGGGGGAGCGCATCGTGGGGTATGTGCAGGCGCGGACGCAGCCGACGCGGTGGGGATTGACCGAGTATGTCTGGGCGTTGGATGCGCAGTTGGCGCTGCTCGACTTCCGGGTGCAGCGGTCGCGGGAGCCCGGGGCGGACCGGTTGGGGCAGTCCCGGTTGGCGGCGGTCCTGCGTGGGCTCACGTTGGACCAGGTGAGGCGGCGTTGGTCGGATGCGTGGTTGAAGGAGCTGCAGTCCCGGCAGGGGCAGGGGGACGTGTGCCCGACGCTGGTGGAGGGGGCGGTGGCGGCCGGCCTCAAGACCATTTGGCTCACGCAGGAGATCTGGCAGGTCAACCGGCGGGCGACGGCGCCGGTGGGCTCGTGAAGCGGGCGGGCGTGGCCGCCGCGGCCGATCTAGGCGGGCCAAGCCTGCGCGGGGTCGTGGGTATTTTGCTGGTGGCGGTGGGCGCGCTGGTCGTGGCGACCTTCTCGTATGTGACCGTGCGGACGGAGGAGGCGGGGTACGCGGCCCAGCGAGAGGGGGAGATCAAGCTGGTGGCGGGGCAGTTTGCGCAGGCGGAGATGAGCGTGCGGGCGATGCTGCACCAGGCGGACGCGTACCTGCAGATCAAGGATCCGCTGCAGGCGCAGAACGCGTTGCGGCTGGTGGGGGTGGCGCGGGACAATATGGCGGTGTTGCAGCGCGGGGGTCGGGCGCCCTCGACGCGGGAGCTGGCGGCCCGGGCTTTGGCGCATCTGGAGCTGGTGTCGGCGGCGCTGCAGCCGGTGCAGACCGAGCAGGAGCTGCGGGGGCTGGAGGGGCGGCTGGCGCAACTGGAGGGGGTGTTGGGGGCGCTGGTGACGGGGGTGGCGCGATTGG
>NEUZ01000036.1 GCA_002304435.1 Opitutia bacterium Tous-C8FEB
GAGGTCCTTGTTTTCGACGTAGACCTCGAAGGGGCCGGGTAACTCGACGGCCAGCCAGCCGGCGGGGGCGGTCGCACCGGGGGCGGGGCGGGGCTCCTCCCCGGCTTTGAGGTAGGTCGCCACGGCGCTCTGGGTGGACGCTTCGACGTGGACGGCGGTGGTGGCAGGCAGGCCGGCGCCGGGGGCGAGGGCGGCGAGGGCGACCGTGAGGGTGGCGAGGGCCAGCAGTCTAGGCTTCATGCGCAGGGGCTAAGGTTCTGGTGGCGCGCGGGGCAGCGACCGCCTCGTGCGGGGCGTGCGGGGTGCGGGGGTTTAGGAACAGGGATTTGATCTCCTTGGGGGAGAGCACTTTGCCACCGCGGAGCGGGATGCCCTTCAACTGGAGCGCGCCGATCTGGTACCGCCGCAGGCGCTTCACGTCGAACCCGAGCTGGGTGAAGAGCAGGCGGATCTCCCGCTTCTTCCCGTGATGCATATGGACGTCGAGGTCGGTCGAGATGCCGCCGGCGTCGGCGTTGATCAGGGCCGCCCGTTCCACCTTGAGCCGTTCGCCCTCGACCGTCACCCCGCGGATCAATTGGTTGAGCCGGCCGGAGGGGAACGGGGTCTTGAGCACCACGTGGTAGCGTTTCACCACGACCTGCGAGGGGTGCATCAGGCGGTGGGCAAGGTCGCCGTCCGTCGTCAGGATCACCAAGCCCTCGCTGTCGAGGTCGAGGCGGCCGGCGCAGAAGAAACGGTGGCGGGCGAGCTCGCGGGGGAGCAGGGTGAACAGGGTGTCCGCGTGGTGGGGGTCGTCGTTGGAGCAGATCAGCCCGCGCGGCTTGTGGACGGCGACGGTGATCTTCGGCTGGACGGCGGCGCGGACGGGCTTGCCGGAGACCGTGACCTTGTCGACCCCGGGGGTGACGTGGGTGCCGGGGGTGGCGGCGGCGCCGTTGACCCAGACCTCTCCGCGGGCGATGAGCGCCTCCGCCGCCCGGCGGGAGCAGACCCCGGCGTCGGCGATGAATTTCTGAAGGCGGATAGCGGCGGCGGCGGACACGTTTCCACTGGGCGGCAATTCCGCCACCGCTGCAAGCCTGCGCGCGTCTGCGGGCCGGGGCAGCGCACTTGGCGGTTGCCCCGCGCTGGTGCAGCCGTCACTTTAGCGCGCTTCGGGCCGCCGGCCCGTTCTTCCTATGCTCACCTTCAAGAACCGCACCGCCCTTGTCACCGGCGCCGGCCGTGGGATCGGCCGGGCCATCGCCGAGACTCTCGCCCGCCAAGGGGTGACCGTCATCTGCGTGTCCAAGTCCGCCGAGTCCTGCGGGGCCACCGCCGCCGCGATCACCGCGGCCGGTGGCCGGGCCAAGGCGCTGGCGGTGGACGTGGCGGATGGCGCGGCGATTGCCAAGGCGTCCGAGGAGTTGCTCAAGGAGTTCCCTGTCATCGACATCCTGATCAACAACGCGGGCATCACCCGCGATGGCCTGCTGTTCCGGATGAGCGAGGCGGATTGGAATGACGTGCTGACCACGAACCTGACCAGTTGCTTCCATTGGACCAAGCTGATCGCGCGGCCGATGACCCGAGCCCGTTGGGGCCGGATCGTCAACATCGCCTCCGTGAGCGGGGTGATGGGTAACGCCGGGCAGGCCAACTACTCCGCGGCGAAGGCCGGGATGATCGGGCTGACCAAGACCTTGGCGCGTGAGTTTGCCTCCCGTTCCATCACCGTCAATGCGGTCGCCCCCGGTTTCATCAAGACCGATATGACGGCCGGGTTCTCCGGTGATGCGGAGATCGCGGCGAAGATCCTCGAGACGGTACCGCTCAAGCGGTTCGGGGAATCGGCCGAGGTGGCGGCGATGACGGCGTTCCTCTGTTCCGAGGAGGCTGGCTACATCACCGGGCAAGTTTTTAACGTTGACGGTGGAATGGCGATGTGAAGCCTCCGCGCAGCCCTCGCCCGTACCCTTTTTTCGACAATGGCCGACCAGAAAACTATCGAACAGCGCGTTAAGGAGATCATCGTCAATCAGCTCAACGTGAACGAGGAGCAGATCACGCCGACGGCCTCCTTTTTGGACGACCTGGGCGCCGATTCCCTCGACACCGTCGAGCTAATTATGGCCTTCGAGGAGGAGTTTAAGGACGAGATTAAGGGCGAGATCCCGGAGTCCGACGCCGAGAAGCTGCAGACGGTCGGTCAGGTGATCGAGTACATCAAGGCCAAGGCCGGCGCCGCCTAAGCCGCGCTTTCCCCTTTCCACGGCGTCCGGCCGGGTTTCCCGCGGGAAATTCAGGTCGGACGCCGTTCTTCTTTAACGGTTTCCGCACCTTTCCCCGCCGATGGATTCCTCCTCCCGCCGCGTCGTCGTCACCGGTCTCGGGGTTGTGGCATCCTTGGGGCACGAGGTGGATGCGTTCTGGGCTGGGTTACTGGCCGGGCGGTCGGGGGTTGACCGGGTTTCGCTCTTTGATCCGACCCCTTATGCCAGCCACGTGGGGGCGGAGGTGCGCGGCTGGGATGCGGCGGACCATATGGATCCGAAGGAGGCGCGGCGGAACGACCGCTACACGCACTTCGGTTTCGTGGCCGCCAAGCAGGCCTGCCGGGACGCCGGGTTGGAGATGGGCCGGGAGGATCCGGACCGGGTGGGCGTGATGATCGGGTCGGGCATCGGCGGGATGTACACCTACGAGTCCCAGCTGAAGGTCTTGGCCGAGCGCGGCCCGCGAAAGATTTCGCCGTTCGCGATCCCCTCCCTCATCGGGAATATGTGTTCGGGCCTGTTCGCGATCGAGCTGGGGGCGCGGGGACCGAACTTCGGGGTCGTTTCGGCCTGCGCGACGGGCACCCACGCTTTGGGCGAGGCCGCGCACGCGATCCGGCGGGGCGATGTGGACGTAATGGTCGCCGGGGGCAGCGAGGCGGCGATCACCCCCTTCGCCTACGCGAGCTTCTGCGCGATGAAGGCAATGAGCACGCGCAATGACGAACCGCGCCGCGCCAGCCGGCCCTTCGACCGCGGGCGCGACGGCTTTGTGATGGGCGAGGGGGCGGGGGTGCTCGTGCTGGAATCGCTGGAGCACGCCCGGGCCCGCGGCGCCCGCATCTATTGCGAGTTAGCCGGTTACGCCGCGACCTGCGACGCCTACCACATCACGCAGCCGGATCCGGAGGGGAAGGGGCTCTCGATGGCGATGCGCCGGGCTTTGGCGGCGGCAGGGTTGGAGCCCTCCGCGATCGACTACATCAACGCCCACGGCACCTCCACCCCCTACAACGATAAGTTCGAGACCCTCGCGATCAAGCGGGTCTTTGGGGACCACGCCCGGCGCGTCGCGATCAGTTCCACCAAGTCGATGACCGGCCACCTGCTGGGGGCGGCCGGCGGCATCGAGTCTGTGATCTGCGTCCGCGCCCTGACGGCCCAGGCCATCCCGCCGACCATCAACCTCGATGATCCGGATCCCGATTGTGATCTGGACTATGTCCCCGGTCAGGCCCGCGAGGCGCGGCTGCGGGCGGTGTTGAGCAACAACCTCGGTTTCGGCGGCCAGAATTCGTCCATCGTCTTCCGCGCGCTCGAGGGCTGAGCCCGGGCTGGTTCGGGCGGCGGGCGGGCGCAAAAAAACCGCGGCCGGAGAGGCCGCGGTGGGAAAGGGGAGGGCGGACCGTTAGACCTTCTCGATCATCCCGGCCTTGATGGCCTTTACCGACACCCAGACGCGCTTGGTGCCGCCGTTGGCGGTGCGGATGCGGATGCGCTGCAGGTTGGGCCGGAACTTGCGCGGGGTGATGCTCGTGACGTGCGTCCCGATGCCGCCGCTCTTCTTGGACTGACCCTTGCGGTTGATGCGCGAACCCTTGACGGGCCGGCGTCCGGTGACTGCACAGATGCGAGACATAATGGTTACCTCTGGTTGAAAAGGGTCAGAGGAAAGGGCCCGGCCCCGGGTGACGCAAGGGGATTTTTGCGCGGCGGGCGACGGGGCGGGACTTGAGTCCGTCCGCGGGGCGCGGTCTGCTAGGGGCCGGATGCCTCGCCTGCGTCTGGTCACCTTCAACATCGCGCACGGCCGGGGCCTGAATCCCATCCAGGGCCTGACCTCCCCGCGGCGACTGCGGCTGAACCTGCGGCGCATCTCCGAGCTCTTGGAGCGCCTAGCGCCGGATGTCGTCGCCCTGCAGGAGATCGACGAGCGGTCGCGTTGGGCGGGCAATTTCGACCACCTCGATTTCCTGCGCGGGCACACCCAGTTTCCGCACGCCGTCTTCGGGATCAACACCCGCCGCACGGGCCTACTCAACCTCTGCTACGGCAACGCGTTGCTATCGCGCCTGCCCATCCGCGCCGCGGAGACGGTGGTGTTCGGGCGCCGGCGGCTGGGCGAGAAGGGGTTCCTGTTTGTGGAGCTCGACGTGGGCGGGCGCTGCCTGCCGCTGGTGAACCTGCACCTGCACTACGGCTCCCGCGCCCAGCGGCTCCGGCAGCTCGACCAGCTCGTCTGCTGGCTGCGGGAGAAGCACCGCCTCCGGAGCCCCTTCTGGGCGACCCCGCCCATCATCTGTGGCGACTTTAACAACCCCGGGACGCGCGACGACGCCACCGCCTCGCTCCTCAGCCACCTAGCGGATTACTCCGACTACGCGCTCCACCCGCTGGAGGGGAAGACGTTCCCGTCCCCGCTGCCGCGCCGGGCCCTCGACTTCATCTTCCTGCCGGCTGGCTGCGTGCGGGCGCGTTGCGAGGTGGTGCGGACCCTGTTGTCCGACCATTTGCCGGTGGCGGTGGAATTCGACTTCTGAACGCGCCGGGGGCGGCGAAGTTTGTGGTGACTTCGGCGGCGGTTTCCCGCCAACGTTCCGTGGATGTCCCGTCTCCAAGCCGTCTTCGACCGGACCCGTGCCGGGAACCGCGCCGCCTTTGTGGCCTACGTCTGCGCTGGTGATCCCGACTTTGAGACCTCGGTCGAGGTCTGCCGGCAGTTGCTCGCCCGCGGCGTGGATATCCTCGAACTGGGCGTGCCCTTTTCCGATCCGCTGGCGGACGGCCTGACCAACCAACTGGCGGCCCAGCGGGCCCTCGAGGGCGGGATGACCGCGGCCCGGGTCTTCGAGCTGGTGCGCCGGATCCGGGAGTTCAGCTCCGCCCCGGTGGTTTTCTACACCTACTACAACTTGGTGTTCGCCAATGGGGTGGACGCCTACTTCCGGGCGGCGCGGGAGGCCGGGGTGGATGCGATCCTGACGCTCGATTTACCTCCGGAGGAAGCCGGTGAGGTGGTGGCGGCTGGGCGGGCGCACGGGGTCGAGACCGTCTTTATCATCGCGCCGACGACGCCCGACGACCGCATCGCGCGGATCGCTGCCGTTACCACCGGTTTCCTGTATTACGTGTCGCGCGAGGGCGTGACTGGGGTCCGGGATCAGGTCGCGTCCAATATTCCCGCGGCGGTGGCCCGGATCCGGGCGCGGACGAATCTACCCACCGTGGTGGGGTTCGGCATCGGGACGCGCGCTCAGGTCGCGGAGGTAGCGGCCCACGCCGATGGGGTGGTCGTGGGGAGCGCGCTGGTGAACTGCATCCGCGATCACCTTGGGGACCGGGCGCGGCTGCCACTGGCGGTGGGAGAGCGGGTGGCGGATCTCGCGGCGGGCGTCCACCGGCACTGAGGCTCTGGGTTACCGTGGCGCTGGCTTAGCGGCGATTCCGCTCTGGCGGGCAGAGCACGCGCAGGGCTTCCGGCGTGACCGTGAAGCGCACCGCCGCGCCGGCCGGATGCACCTCACCGTCTGTCTGCAGCGGGCCTTTCCCGGGCCGTTCGACCAGGAATTCCGCACCCTGCAGGCAGAGGACGCCGGGCGCGCGCTCGATCTGGCCGGTGAGCAGCCGCCAAGTGAGGTTTAGGGTATTGCCCGGGCGCAACGGGGGCAGGGCGCAGAGGTCGAGCCGGCCGTCGTCCGTCCGGGCGCGCGGCGCGATGCGGGCCCCACCTCCGTACTGGGAGGCGTTGGCGACGGCGAGGGTCAGGACGGGCAAGTTCCACGTTTTCCCCGCCGCGTGGATGCGGACTGGCAGGGGTTGGCCCGCCCGCAGGGAGCGAAGGACGATCAGGGCGTAGGCCGCGAGTCCGCGGCGGCGGGCCCGGTTGAACCGTTCTGCGAGCAGTGCCTCGAAGCCGAGGCCGGCCACCGCGAAGAACGGGTGCCCATCGGCGCGGCCCGCGTCGAGCGGCCGGGTGTGGCCGGCGGCGAGGATGTCCAGCGCGCGGGGCCAAGAGCCGTGGACTCCGAGGTGGCGTGCGAGGCCGTTGCCGGATCCGGCGGGTAGAATGCCGAGGGTGGCCCCGGTGCCGGCGAGGGCACCGGCGACCTCGTTCACCGTGCCGTCCCCACCCACCGCGACCACTGTCGCGCAGCCGTCCTGGACGGCGGCCGCCGCCAATGCGCGCGCGTGCCCCGGATGTTCCGTCAGCCGCAGCTCCGCGCCGAGGTTGCGGACGTGGCGCGTCAGCTCGGGCAGGCGTGGCGCGGTGTGGCCGGAGCGGGGGTTGGCGATGAAGCAGGTCTTCAGGGCGGGCTTAGCCTTTGACGATCTCGGTGCCGCTTGCCACCGATAAAAGGCCGTGTCCGCGCCTCCCGTGCTCCACCTCCTCACCGGGCCCACCGCGGTGGGCAAGACCGAGTGGGCTTTGCGTTGGGCGGAGGCGCACGGGGCGGAGATCCTGTCTTGCGACTCGCTGTTGTTCTACCGCGGGATGGACTTGGGCACGGCGAAGCCCACGCCGGCCGAGCGAGCGCGGGTGCCGCACCACCTGATCGACGTCTGTGAACCGGGGGAGGCGATGGATATCGGCCGTTACGTCGACGCGGCGCGGGCGGTGGTCGATGACCTCGCGCGGCGCGGCCGGGCAGTGCTGGTGTGCGGCGGCAGCGGATTCTACCTGCGGGCGTTCCTTGGGCCGGTGGTCGACGCAATCGAGGTTTCCCCGGGGCTCCGCGCGGAGGTGGCGGCCTTGACGCCCGCGGCGGCGCGGGCGCGCCTGCGGGAGCTGAACCCCGGGGGGCTGGAGGGGCTCGACGAGGCCAATCCGCGGCGGGTGACGCGGGCGTTAGAGCGTTGCCTGGCCACTGGGCGGCCGTGGGCGGAGCTGCGGGCCGAGTTCGCGCGGCAACCGGGACCCTTTGCCGACCACGTGGTTCGCCTGACCCGGCTGGAGCGGGAACCGGGGGAGTTACAGGAGCGGATTGGGCGGCGGGTGGAGGCGATGTTGGCGGCCGGCTTGGTGGAGGAGGTGCGTGGCCTGCGGGCGCGGGGGTTGGAGGCCAACCCGAGCGCGGCGCGGGCGATCGGTTACCGGGAGGTGCTTGAGTGCCTCGACGGCCGTTTGCCGCCCGGGGAGTTGGCGGCGGCGATCGCGCGCGACACCCGGGCGTTGGTGAAGAAGCAGCGCACGTGGTTCCGGACCCAATTGCCGCCGCACCGGGTGGTGGCCGCGGCTGCGCTGCGCGATCCGGCGGAGTTGTTTCCGCCGATTTAAGCCGCGGCCTTCCTTTAGCCCGGGGCGCGGAGGGCGCGCTGCAGGACTAGCACCGAGCCGGTGAGGGCGAGAGGTAGGACTAGGGTCGGGAACAGGCTGAGCGGCAGTTCCGCCAGCGCGCGGAGCTGCAGCGGGCCTTGGAGATTGAGCCGGAGCAGCGTGACGAGGATCAGCCCGAGGTTGACGAGGCTGGCGACCGCCCAGATGCGCGTCGCGCGGGCGCGGGCGTCGTCGGCCAGCGGCGCGAGCGCGAGCGGCAGGGCGAGCGCGGCGAGGCAGGCCTCGCCTAGGCCGGCGGCGAGGATGAAGGCCCGCGGCAGATCGCCCTCGAGGTGGCGCAGCACCAGGTAAATCCCGGCGAGGCGGATCCCGTGGGGCAGGAGCAGGACCCGTTCATCCAGCCCCTCCCGCCAGCGGGCGAGCGTGGGGACGCGGTGGAGCAGGGAAAAGGCGCCGGCGGCGAGCGCCAGCACCAGCGCGAGCTGGCCGAACGGCGGGAAGCGGCCCCAGAGGCCGTGGTGGCCGAAGGCGAGGGCGCCGCCCAGCCAGAGCCAGAGCAGGAGGCGGACGAGGAGGGCAACCGGCATCGCGGCGGCGGGGGCCGGCGGGTTGCCGCTCAGGGCATCTCCACCTTGAAGCGCTGGAGCGAGGTGCCCTCGAGGCGGCGCAGTTCGGAGACCGCGCGGCGCAAGTTTAACTTAGCGGACAGCTCGCTGTTGCGGGCGGCCTCCAGGTCATCTTGGAACTGGAGCACGATCCGGCTGGTGGAGAGCCCGGCGTCGAAGCGGGCCTTCTGCTGCTCGTACTGGCGGGTGGCGAGCTCGGTCGCCTTCTGGGCGATCTCGACCGCCACCAAGTTGGTCTCGACCGCGCGGACGGCGATGCGGACGTCGAGCATCAGCTGGGACTCCAGCTGCTCGAGGCGGATTTTGCCGGAGGACAAGTTGGCGTTGGCCTGACGGAGGCGGGCTTTGTCGGCCTTTTGGCCCCAAGGCAGCGAATAATTCAGCGCCAGCGACCAGTTGTTGCCGTGGTCGTTGGGCAGGTTGGCGATCGCCTGCCCGTAGTTGGCGCTCGTGGTGCGGGCGGTGTACCCGAGGGAGGCGATGAGGTCGAGGTCGGGCAGCGTGTTGCGGCGGGCGGTCGCGAGGTTGAGCTCGAGCTGCTTGATCGTCTGCTCCTGCGACAGCGTTTCCGGGTAGAACTCGCGCGCCAGCTTATAGGAGGAGGCGAAGTTCGGTGCGCCCTCGCCGTAGGGGGCAAAGTCGACCGGGCCCGGACGCGTGTCGAGCGAGAGCACGTTGATCTGGTTCATCAGGCGCTCTTCCGCGTCGCGGACGGCCTGCTCGCGTTGGACCACGGTGTTGCGGGCGCGGGCGACGCCGACCTCGGCGCTGAGCACGTCGAGGTCCGTCATCACACCGGTGGTGCGGCGGGCCTTATTCTCGTCGAGGAGCCGCTGGTTACCCTCGAGCGTGAGCTGGGCGATGCGGAGCGCCTCGCGGGAAGCCACGAGGTTGTAGTAGGCGTTCTCGGTGTTGGCCACCGTGTTGAGCACCGCGCTGCGGTAGCTGGTGCTCGCGATGGTGAAGGCGAGCCGGGCGTTCTCCAGCGCCGTCAGCGCGGCTTCGCGGCCGAAGTCGCGCAGCAGGGGTTGGTTCAGGGTAGCGCTGACCCCGTTGTTGTAGGCCGGGTTGAACAGCGAGTTAACCGAGTTGGTGGCGCCGCGCGAAACGTTCGTCGAGAGGCTCAGCGTGCCATTCGTGGCGGTGAGGCGGGGGAGGCTGACGCCGGCGCGCATCACCGTATTATCATTGCGGGGGCCTTGGGCGGCGGTGCCATCGAGCCGGTTGGTGGTCAACGCGGACTGGGTGAGCGAGCGGGTGACGTTCGCGGTCAGGGTGGGATCGAAGCCGGCTTCTTGGATGGTGACGTTGTCCTTCGCGTTGGCGCGAGCGATGGCCTGGATCTGGAGGTTGAAGCTCTTCTGCAGGGCGAGCGCGATCGCCTCCTCTAGGGTGAAAGGCTTGTCCGGCGCGATCACAACCGCCGCGGGGGTTCCGGCGGCGGGAGCCTGGGCGCGGACGAGGGCGGTGCCGGCGAGGAGCGCGAGCAGGAGGCGGGCGGGGAGGCTGGGCATAGCGGAAAGGGCGGGGCGGCGGGCGCAGGACACGGTGGAAGGAGGGAAGTTACTGTTTTTCGTATTCGCCCCCGGAGGTGCGGCGCAGGACGGTGAAGCCGGCCTGTCTCGCGCGCGAGACGGAAAGTGGAGCGGAAAGTTGCGGTGAATTCACCGGATCGACGGCGCGGCGGCGGACGGCTTGGCCGCAGCGGGGGCAGGCCGCGAGGTCGGGTTCCGCGGGTCCTTGGCGGTGCTCGAAGCCTTCCCCGCAGAGGCGACATGGGCCGGCGACGGGGACGTAGGACCGGAGGGGCATAGGGGCGGGAAGGCCGGCGGCCCCGGAATGGGCGCGGGGCGCGCCCGCGGGCGCTCAGGGCATCTTGGGCTCGCCGCGCTTGAGCTCCTTTTCGACCAGCTCGGCGAGGGCCGACGAACCGCCGATGCGGGAGGTGAAGCCAGCGATCTGGGCGCGGGTCTCGGCGAAGCGGGGGTTGGCCTCGGTGGTGTCAGGCGCCTGCTGGTCGACCGCGTACACAAACAGGCCTTGCTCGCCGCTGAAAACCATATCCGAGAGCTGGCCCTTTTGCAGCCGCTCTAGGGTGCCGAGGACGGCGAAGTCCACGTCCTGCGGGCGGGAGCGGAGGTCGAAGGCGGGCAGCGCCTTGGCGGTCAGGGTGAGGCCGTGCGTCTGGGCGGCCGCGGGGGCGGCCTGCTCCAGCGTGGCGCCGGCCTTGAGCCGGGTCTCGAGGTCCGCCTTCACCTTGCGGCCTAGCTCGATGAACTTTTTGCGGCGCTCGCCCTCGGCGTAATCGGTGGAGACCTGCGCCTTCACTTCGGTGAAGAGCGGCTTGCGGGTCGGGAGCGACTCCTTCCAAACGAGGATGAGGGCGCCCATCCGGGTCGAGAGGGCGTCCGAGGCGGGGCGGTCCTTGCTCAGGCGGAAGGCCTCCGCGACGGCCTCCGGGGAACCGCCGAGCTCGGCGGGGGCGGCGTCGCGGCTGAACGGGGCCAGCGGCTTGGCGTTCAGCTGGCGGCTGGTCAGGAAGGCCTGCACGGCCTCGGGGGTACGGGCCTTCGACTCGAAGAGGGCGAGGGAGAGGTCGCTAGCGGACTTCTGGGCGAGTTTCACCGCACGCTCGAAACGCAGGGTGGATTCGACCTGAGTGCGGACGGCCGCGAAGTCGGCGGCGGGATCGGCTGGCGGGGTCACGCTCGGGGCCGGGGCGTCCTTCTTGGCCGGATCGGCGGGCTTGGGGAAGCGAGACGGGCTGGCGTCGTAGAACGCGCGGACTTCCGCCTCGGTCAGGTTGACCTTCGCCATCTGTTCGAGGGCGGGAAACTCCACCACCGCGAGGCTAACCTGCGGCGGGATATCGTAGCGACCGCCCGACTGCTCGAAGAACTGGGCGAGCTCGCTGTCCCCTGGGGTAATCGTCGGCTTGAAGGCGGCGTAGTCGACCGTGGCGGTGGCGAGGGTCCACTTGGTGTCGGTGCGGAGGAGCTGGGTGCGGACGTCGCCGGGGAGGACGTAGCCCGGGCCGGCGAGGAGGTTCTGCACCTTCTCTACCCGGACGTCGTCGGAAACCACGCGGAGGATGTCGCCCTCGGTGAGGCCGCGGGGGTTGGTCTTCAGGTTGTCGCGGAAGGTCTGATAGGTCTTGGGGTCAAACTGGCCGTCGGGGCCGGCGAAGGCGCGGAGGGTCTTCAGCTGCGCGGTGACCTCGGCGGTGGAGGCGGGGGGCAGGTGCCAGAGGGCGGCGAGGTGGAGGGCGGCGGCGCGCTGGAAGGCGTAGTTTTGGACCTGATCGCCGTCGAGTTGGCCGAAGGCACCGACCCGGAGGCTGGCGCTGAGGCTGGCGTCGCCCATCAGGCGCTGCTGGTCAGACTGGAGGCTCAGGTTGTAGTCGAAGAACGGACGGTCGACCATCCCGCGCTCGGCGCCGCCGATGCCCGGAGCTGCGCCGATGGTGAAGACGAAGGCGATGATGACCACCCCCAGCAGCACGGCGAAGATCACGCGGAAGTGGAACTGGAAGTATTTCTGGATCCAGGAAATCATGGGCGGAAGCGGGTCAGGCTTAGGTTGGGGGGGAGGGCTGGCAAGGGCGTAATTCCGCCGCGGGCCGCGGTTCCGCCGCGGTGGTCGGCGGAAAGGGGTGCGCGGCGAACAACTCGTCCAGGGATCGCTGGAAGAACGGCTGCTCGCCGAGGCTTCCCAGGGCCTCCTCGTAGGCGTGCATCAGGGGATCGACGCATTCCAGCGAGTGGCCCACGGGGTCGTCGCCGAGTTGGTCGTCGAGCCGCTTGAAGTCCAGCAGCGTGATCCGCTCGAGGGGCCGCGCCGGCTGGAAGCGGAGCTCGGTCGCGGGGCGGCCCGGGGCGGCCCGCAGCGTGTTCACGAGCCCCATCTCACCGAGGCGGTTGAGGCACTCGTTGAGGATCTGGCTGGGCACGCGGAGGCGGCGGCCGAGCTCGGCGGCGGCGACGGGCGGCTGGCAGGCCTGGAAACGGCGGCCAATCGTGAGCAGCACTGCCAGCGAGAGCCGCTCGCGCATCGCCTCCGTCAGCCGGCTCCACGCCGTCTGGCTGTTCCGGAAGTGGACGTTCTGCACTGCGTAGCTGATGACGCCCCCGATCAGGACGTAGAGCCAGAACACGTAGAGTCCGAGCACCAGCACGAGGGGCACCGCCAGTTGGCCGTAAAGGTTTTGGGTGAGCACCACCCGCCGGACGTAGAGGAACGCGGCCACGTTGTTGAGCAGCAGCAGCAGCGCCACCACCGCGCCGCCGGCGAAGGCCGCGCGCCAGAGCACGGCCGTGTTGGGCACGACGCGGTAGACCAGCGTCAGCATCAGGGTCAGCAGGCAGAGGGAGAAGACCGGCAGGCTCCAACCGAGCAGCGCCACGAGGCGTTCGCCGCCGGGTAGCCGGGCGAGGGACTCGTGGAACACGTTCACCGCTGCCCCGGCCCCGAGCAGGGCGACGGCCGCGAAGAATAGCACTGCGCCGAGGGTCAGGATGGTCCAGTAGAGCACCACCCGCATCAGCAGGGAGCGGCCCTGGCTGATGCCCCAGAGGTCATTGAAGGCGTCCTCGATCGACTTGAACATCATCAGCACGATGAAGATCAGGGTGAGCGCGCCGAAGGCGCCCCCGTAGCCGTTGCGGGCGCTCTGCACGAAGCCGTCGACGATCCGGCGCAGCTCCGGGTTGACCTCACCCGCGGCCGCCGGGGTGCCCGCCTCGCCGGAAAGGGACTGCAGTTGCGGCGCCGCGGAGGCGAGCAGGGTGCTGATGTGGTGGGTCAGCAGCTGGTTATCCTGCTTCCCCAGCGCGAATCCGCCGGCGAGCACCGCGATCGCCACCAGCGGGCCGAGGCTGAGCAGGGAGGTGAAACTGAGGGCGGCCGCGCGGCTCACCACCCGGGTTTCCTGGAAAACGGTCACCGTGATCGAGATGACGCGCAGCACCGCCAGCCCGCGTCCGCGGAGGGAGCGGTCGGAGAGGGTCGCCGGTTCCCAGATGCCGGTGTGCCAAAGGTGCGAGAGGCGGGTGAGCCAGCTGGGTCCGGCCCGACTTTCAGCCGGCGGCGTGGGCGGGGCGTCCGGGGGCGGTTTCACGGCGCGGGACGGCTCAGACCGGTAACTGCAGCCACGCGGCGAGGCTGTAGCCGAGCACGGCCGCCGCTGCCGCCGCCCCGGACGCGAGCGGGCGGTAGCACAGGGTGCACGCGAAGAGGCCAGCGGCTCCCACGGCCATCGCCGCGCCTGCGCCCGCCGCGTCCGCCTGCTGCAACAGCAGGCCGGCGTAGCCGAGCCCGAAGGCGGCGCGGAAACGCAGGAACGGGTAGGGCCCGGTCGCGCCGGTCGCGAGCAGCGCCGCGAGGACGAGGTCCACCGGCACCAGCAACAGACCGGGGTGGGCGAGAAGGGCCGCGACGGGGGAAGCGGGGAGGGCGCCACCAGCGAGCGGGGCCAGCCCCGAACCGGCGGCCAACAGCAGCCCGGCCAGGGCGCCGCGGCGGCCCACGGTCGCGCCGCGCACCAGCCGCGCCTCCTCCGCTTCCGCGGTCCGGCTCGACTGCGCGAGGATCTCCGTGATCTCGGCCACGGGCGGGACCGCAGGTGCGGGCGCAGGCGCCGGGGAGGCTGCGCCCGCGGGAGCGGCCTCCGTCGGCGGCGGGGAAGCCGGGGCGGGGGCTGGCCGCGGTTTCAGGGTCAGCCGCTGCCGTGGGGGAAAGGCGAGGGCGAGCAGGTCCGGGCGCTCCGCCAGCGCCACCCAGCCTTCGCGGGTCGTGTCATAGACGAGCGTCTCCGGTGTAACCTCCCCGGCGCGCGCCAAGTCGGCGAGCTGCTCGGGCGGGAAGGGGCCCCGCGCTTCGGTCGCATTCGCGGGGCGCAGATAGAGCTCCTGCGCGGACATCGGGCGACCCTGTCCCGCGGCCGCGGCAGCGGCAAGAGCGTTCTCCGGGCCGGGGCGGCTCTCGTTCACATCCGCCGCAGCGGCCTTAGGCCGAGCAGGTGCAGGCCGGTCTCCAGCACGAGCAGCGTGCGCGCGCAAAGGAGCAGCCGGCGGGCCCGCACGGCCGGTTCCTCGACCAGCACCTTGTCCGCGTTGTTGAACGAGCTGTAGTCGCCCGCCAGCTCGAACAGATACAGGCACAGCAGGTGCGGCCGGAGCGTCTCGCGGGCCTGCCGGATCGCGTCCGGGAAGCGGATCAGCCGCCGCGCGAGGGCGAGCTCCGTCGCCGTGGCGGGCGCGTCCGCCGCCGCTAGCGCCGCCGCATCGTCGGGCGCCACCCCGGCGCGGCGGAAGATCGAGTGGATGCGCGCGCCGGCGTACAGCAGGTAGGGGGCGGTGTTGCCCTCGAGGGAGAGCATCTTGTCCCACGAGAACACGTAGTTGCTGCTCCGGTTCTGCGCGAGGTCCGCGTACTGCACCGCGCCCACGCCCACGGCGGCCGCGATCTCGCGGCGCTCCGCCTCGGGCAACTCCGGGCTCTTCGCCGTCACCAGCGCGAAGGCCCGCTCCTCCGCCTCGTCCAGCAGCGCCTTCAGGCGGATCACATCGCCGCTGCGCGTCTTCAGCGCCTTGCCGTCCTCGCCGGTCACCGCGCCGAAGGTCACGTGGTGCAGCTCCGGCCGCCGGTAGCCGCGCGCCGCGAACCATTTCCCCACGGTCAGGAACAGCTGCTCAAAGTGGTCGGACTGGCGGAAGTCGGTGACGATGACGATGCCGGCGGCGCCGAAGTGTTCGGTGCGGTAGAGCGCGGTGGCGAGGTCGGTCGAGGCGTAGTTGCTGGCGCCGTCGGCCTTGCGGACGAGGAACGGCTGGGTCTTGAAGCGCGGGTGCTCGGGGTGGAAGACGACGAGCGCGCCCTCGCTGACCTCCGCGATGCCGGCTGCGGTGAGCTCGGTGTACACGCGCTCCACCTGATCGTTGTAAAAGCTCTCGCCCAGGTTGTGGTCGAAGCGGATGCCGAGGCGGTCGTAGATACGCTGGAAGGCGCTGAGGCTGACCTCGGAGAACTTCCGCCAGAGCGCGACGTTCTCGGGGTCGCCCTGCTGGAGGCGCACCAGCTCGCGGCGAGCCTCCTCAAGTTCGGGGGAACCCTCGGGCGTGGCCTCGTGGCCGCGCTTGTACAGGCGCTCGAGTTCCTCGATCGGATCGGCCGCCAGCGCCGCGGGGTCGGCCCAGCGCTTGTAGCCGTAGATCAGCTTGCCGAACTGCGTGCCCCAGTCGCCGAGATGGTTGTCGCGGATGACCTTCGCGCCCGCGAACGCGAGCAGGCGGCAGAGGGCCTCGCCGATCACGGCCGAGCGCAGGTGGCCGACGTGCATCTGCTTGGCGGTGTTGGGCGAGGAGTAATCAACGACCCAGGTGCCGGCCGCGCCCCCGGCGCAGGCGGCGCGCAGTTGGTCCGCGGTGGCGTGCGCCCGCAGCCACGCGAGGAGGGATTCCGGGTGCAGGGTAAAGTTGATGAAGCCGGGCCCGGCCACGGTCACCGCGCAGGTCGCGCGCAGCTCCGACGGCAGGGCGGCGACCAGCTGCTCGGCGAGGGCGCGCGGGTTGAGGCGGCGGGCTTTGGCGTGGGGCAGCACGCCGTTGGCTTGGAAGTCCCCGTGGCGCGGATCGGCGGCGCGGACGTCCGGTTGGAAGTCCGCCGCGTCCGCCCAGCCGGCGGCAGCCGCCGCGGTGCGGAGGGCGGCATCGAGGTCGGCGGCGAGCGGGCAGGCAACGTGCATCCGGGCAGCGAACCGGAAGCCGGCCCGGCCCCGCAAGCGCGGAGTTGCCCGCCGCGTCCGCCCCGCCCAACGTGGCCGCGCGATGCACCCCCGCTCCCTCCTCCCCCGCGCCCTGCTCCTCGCTGGCCTCGTGGCCGCTGTGTCCCGGCTCTTCGCCGCCGCTCCCGCCGACCCGTTGCTTGGTCGCTGGGGGCTCGCCCTCCCCAATGGCTCTGCCGGCTGGCTCGAACTCAAGGCCGAGGCCGGCTGGGTCGACGGCTCCATCCTGTGGGGAGGCGGCAGCGTCCTGCCCCTCGCCAGCGTCACCCTCGAGGGCCGCGCGGTCACTGCCACCCGCGTCCGCGAGGTCGAACGCAAGGACGCCGCGGGGCGCGTCGTCCGCCGGCAGCAACTCACCGAGACCGTGACCGCGCGCCTCGAGGGCGACGAGTTGCGCGGGACGCGCGTTGTACCTCGCCCCAACGGCCAAGGCTTCGACCGCACCGAGTTCACCGGGCGCCGGCTCGCGCCGCTGCCGCCGCGGCCCGATCTCGCCGCCGTCCGCTTCGGTTCGCCCGTGATGCTTTTCAACGGCCGCGACCTGACCGGCTGGGTGGCGCAGGAGCCGCGCCTGGCCAACGCGTGGGGGGTGGCCGACGGCGTGCTTGTCAACCGCCCGCCCGCCCGCGAGCCGGGCAAGCCCGCCGCGCGCACCGCCAACCTCCGCACCAGCGCGGAGTTCACGGACTTCCGCCTCACGCTGGAGGTCAGCGTCCCCGCGCGCAGCAACAGCGGCGTCTACCTGCGGGGCCTCTACGAGGTGCAGGTGGCGGATTCCCACGGCAAGGCGCTTGACTCCCATAATATGGGCGCGATCTACAGCCGCCTCACGCCCGCGGTCGCCGCCGAGAAGCCGGCCGGCGAGTGGCAGACCCTCGAGCTGACCCTGGTCGACCAGCACGCGACCGTCGTCCTCAACGGGCGCGTGATCATCGACAACCAGCCCCTGTGGGGCGTCACCGGCGGGGCCCTGGGCTGGGATCCCCTCCGCCCGGGCCCGATCCTGCTGCAGGGCGACCACGGCCCGGTGTCCTACCGGAACCTCGTCCTGCGGCCGGTGCAGCGCTGAGTCCGGCTGAGGCGCCGCGCGGCGCGGTCTCTTCTTGCCGGGCGCGCGGCCGGCGGGTTGCCTCGGGGTCCCGTGATCCCCCGCCTCGCCCCGCTCCTGCTCACCCTCGTCACCCTCGCTTCCGGTCTCGCCGCCGCGGACGCCGCGAAGGCGCCGGCGGCGAAGGGCCGCCGCCAGACCGCCGCGTCGACGCCCACCCCCGCCGAGGTGCGCGCCTCACGCGGCGCCCACGCCCAGATGGACGAGCCCCCGCCGGCCACCGCCGCGCGCCCGCAGGAGGTCGCCCCGCCCGCGGAGGGGGAGCGGGTCGCCTTCATCGGCAACGGCCTCGCCGAGCGCGATGTCTACTACAGCCGGCTCGAGACCGAACTCCACCTGCGTTTCCCCGGGAAAAAACTGTTCGTGCGCAACCTCGGCCGCCCCGGTGACACGCCGGGCTTCCGCCCCCATCCCGCCCGCGTCTCGCAGTGGGCGTTCCCCGGCGCGGAGCAGTTCCGCCCCGAGCTCGCCTCCCACAACGGCCGGGGCTTCTTCCCCACGCCGGACGAGTGGCTAACCCACCTGAAGGCCGACACCGTGGTCGCTTTCTTTGGCTATAACGAGTCCTTCGACGGCCCGGAGCGCGCCCCGGTGTTCGAGGCCGAGCTCGACGCCTTCGTGCGGCATACCCTCGGCCGGGCCTACAACGGTCGCGCCGCCCCGCGGCTCGTCCTCGTTTCCCCCATCGCCTTCGAGGACCTCAGCGCGACGCGCGACCTCCCTGACGGCCGGAGGGAGAATGCGAGCCTTGCCGTCTACGCCGCCGCGATGCGCCGGGTGGCGGAGCGCCACCGCCTGACCTTCATCGACCTCTTCGAGCCGACCCGTCGCCGCTATGCCGCCGGCGGCCCGCCGCTCACCCTCAACGGCTTCGCGCCCACCGAGGCGGGTTACAAGGAGCTCGCCCGGTTGCTGGCCGACGGCTTGTACGGCCCGGCCCCGGCGGCCCGCAGCGAGGCGGATCCGGCGCTCGTGCACGCCGCGGTCAAGGAGAAGGACTGGCTCTGGAACAACGACTACAACCTGGTCAACGGCGTGCACACCCACGGCCAGCGCTACCAGCCGTACGGGCCGCAGAACTATCCGGACGAGGTGCGCAAGACGCGCGAGATGGCGGCGCTGCGCGACCAGCTGATCCACGACGTGGCCGCCGGCCGGAAGCGGGATCTCACGGTGGACGACAGCCGTACGCACGTGCTGCCGCCGGTGCCGACCAACTTCAAGCCGGGCGGCGCGATGGGCAGCGGCCGCTACCGGCCGGGCCGCGACGTGATCCCAGACCTGAAGACGATGGAGGGCTTCAAGCTCGAGCTCTTCGCCTCCGAGAAGGAGTTCCCCGATCTGGCCAACCCTGTCCAGATGTCCTTCGACAACCGCGGCCGCCTCTGGGTTGCGGTGATGCCGAGCTACCCGCATTGGCGCCCGGGCGATCCCAAGCCCAACGACAAGCTGCTCATCCTCGAGGACACCAACGGGGACGGCGTCGCGGACCGCCAGAAGGTCTTCGCCGACGGCCTCCACCTGCCGATCGGCTTCGAGTTCGCGCCCGAGGGCGTCTACCTCGCGCAGGAGCCCAACCTCGTGCTGCTGGTGGACGACGACGGCGACGACCGCGCGGACCGCACCGAGATCCTGATGCACGGGTTCGACACCCACGACACCCATCACGCGATCTCCGCCTTCACCGCGGACGCCTCGGGTGCCTTCTACCTCTGCGAGGGCCGCTTCCTGCACTCGCAGGTCGAGACCCCCTACGGGCCGCGGCGCGTGAACGACGGCGGCGTCTGGCGCTTCGACCCGAAGAACTTCCGCCTCGAGCGCTACAGCCAGGCCGACTACAGCAACCCCTGGGGCGTGGCCTTCGACGACTGGGGCCAGGGCTTCATCTCCGACGCCTCGCCCGGCCTCAACTGGTGGGCGCTGCCGCTCTCCGCGAAGATGCCCTATGGCATCGAGATCCCGCTGACCCGCACCTTCACCCCCAAGCGCTCGCGGCCGACCTCCGGCTCCGAGTTCGTCTCCTCCCGCCACTTCCCCGACCACCTGCAGGGGCACTTTATGATCTGCAACAGCATCGGCTTCCTCGGCATCGGCCTGTCGGCGATCCGGGAGGACGGCGCGGGTTTCCTGGGCACGCTCGCCGGCGACCTCGTCTCGGGCAACGACCCCAACTACCGCCCGGTCGACCTCGAGTTCGCCCCGGACGGGTCCCTGTACTTCGTCGACTGGCACAACGCCCTCATTGGGCATATGCAGCACAACGCCCGCGACCCGAACCGCGACCACGACCACGGCCGGATCTACCGCGTTACCTATCCCGGGCGCCCGCTGGTGCCCGTGGCGAAGGTCGCCGGGGCCACGATCCCCGAGCTGCTGGAGAACCTCAAGCTGCCCGAGTACCGGACGCGCTATCGCACCCGCCGCGAGCTGCGCGGCCGTCCCGCGGCCCAGGTCCTGCCCGCCGTGCGTGCCTGGGTGGCCCGCCTCGACCGCGCGGATCCGTTGTACGAGCGCCATCTCTGCGAGGCCCTCTGGGCCACGTGGGCCCAGAATCAGCCCGATGCCGCGCTGCTCCGGCAGCTCCTCGGCGCCACCCGCCACGAGGCCCGCGCCGCCGCGGTCAACGTTGTCCGCTTCGCCCACCACCAGATCCCGGGCGCGGTCGATCTCCTGCTCCAGGCCGCGCGCGACGCACACCCGCGCGTTCGCCTCGAGGCCATCGTCGCCGCCTCGTGGCTCGACAACGCCGACGGCGCCCGCGTCGTCCTCGAGGCCCTGCGCCTCCCCTTGGACGCCTGGATGGGCCCGGTGACGCGGCATATCCTCACGCACACCCTGAAGGACGATGCCGACGCCCTGCGCGCGGCCGGGGGCGTCGACCTCGCGGCGAATTCCGCCGCGGCCGCGTTTTTCGCCGGCACCTACGACTTTCCCGCGCCGCCGAAGACGGAGGCCCAGCAGAGCTTCGGTCCCACGCGTCCCCTTTCCGGTGAGGACAACCGCGTCTACGGCATCGGCAAGGAGGTCTACCTCCGCGACGCCCATTGCGCGACCTGCCACCAGGCAAACGGCAAGGGCCTCGCGGGTGTTTATCCGCCCCTCGAACGCAGCAACTGGCTCGATGACGACGAGCGCCTGATCAAGCTCACCCTCAAGGGCCTCTGGGGCCCGATCGAGGTCAACGGCGTCACCTACGATCCCGCGAAGGGCGTGCCGCCGATGACCGGCTTCGGTGGGCTGCTCAACGATAACGAGCTCGCGGCGGTGCTCAGCTACGTGCGGCTCTCGTTCGGCAACAACGGATCGATGATCACCGCCGAGCAGGTCGCGCGGGTCCGCGCGGCGACGCGCGACCGGACGAACTTCTATATGGTCGACGAGCTCCTGAAGGAACACCCGTTGGCGCCGCGCCCCGCTTCCGCCCTCGCCGCGCCCGCGGCCCCGGCCCCGTGAGCCGGGGGCGCCTCCCCGGTTGCCAAGCTGGCCGGGGGCGCCCAGCCTCGTTCCCGTGAACGGCCCCTGGGACATCCTCAAGACCCTCTCCGACCCGACGCGGGTGCGGTTGCTCGCGCTGCTCTCGCGCGAGGAGCTCTCGGTCGCCGAGCTGCAGGAGATCCTGGCGATGGGCCAGTCGCGCATCTCCTCCCAGTTGGCGCTGCTGCGCTCGGCCAACCTCGTCAGCGACCGCCGGGAGGGGAAGAACGCCTTCTACTCGCGGCGCGCGGACGTCCCCGCGGCGACCCAGGCCCTCGTGGTGGCGGCGTTGGGCGCGGTCACCGGGTCCGCGCCGATGCAGGCGGACCAGTCCAACCTCGAGCGCATTCTGCAGCGGCGGCGGCGGACGCAGGAACAGTACTTCAACCTGATCGCGGGCCGCCTCGGCCGGAATTACTGCCCGGGTCGTTCGTGGGAGGCGATCGGGCGGCTGGCGCTTCAGCTCACCCCCGCGATCGACATCGCGGACCTCGGGGCGGGGGAGGGGCTGGTGTCGCAACTGCTTGCCCGGCGCGCCCGCCAAGTGTGGTGCATCGACAGCTCGCCGCGGATGGTGGAGGTCGGCGCCGCGTTGGCGGAGAAGAATGGGCTGGCGAACCTCACCTATCGCCTGGGTGACATCGAGCGCGTGCCGCTGCCCGACGCCTCGGTGGACCTCGCCATCCTGAGCCAGGCCCTGCACCACGCCCGACAGCCGCAGCGAGCGGTGGACGAGGCTTTCCGCATCCTCCGGCCGGGCGGCCAGCTGCTCGTGCTCGATCTGAACGCGCACACGTTCGAGCAGGCGCGCGAGTTGTACGCGGATCTCTGGCTCGGGTTCGCCGAGGGCACCCTGCACGGGTTCCTGAAACAGGCCGGATTTCACAAGGTGGAGGTCAGCGTGGTGGCGCGCGAGGAGGCGGAGCCGGGCTTCGAGACGCTGCTGGCCAGCGGCACGCGGCCGCCCGTGGCGCCGTCGTGACCTTCCTGCCCAAGGTGTGCCGATTCGCTCTCGCTCTGGCCCTGCTGGCCGCCGCCGGGCCTTTGTCAGCTGCGGCGCAGCGCGAGGAAATCCTGGAATTGGCTCCCGGTCGCCGCGTCACGATCGCGATTCCGCCGGGCTTGGTGGTCGAACGTGCCGGCGATCCCGCGGCCCCGCCGGAGCTGCGGCTGCGCGACGCCGCGGGCACGGTCAGCCTCGACCTCGCGTTCCTGCCGGATCCCGAGGGCCGGGCCGCGACGCCCCGCGCGCGGCGGGAGCGCCTCGTGGAGCTCTTCGAGGAGCACGTCAGCGCCTCCGTCGAGCAGGCAATGCGCTTCGAGGAACTCGAGCCGCGGCGCGGGGCCGGCACGTGGTGCCTTTTCACCGACCGCGCGCTGGTCGGCCGCGCCGAGTTGCCCCCGAACGAGTACCGGCTCCTCGCGGTCGGGGTGAAGGCCTGGCCCGGTGTGATGGTGGTGTTCCGGCTGTTCAGCCAGGACGCCGAGAGCCCCGCCCACCGCGCGGCGTGGGGGCTGCTCCGGGAGAGCGTCGAGGAACGCCCCGTGCCGCTGCGCTGAGTGACTTTTGCGTCAGGCGTGGAGACTTTACCTCAGGGGCGCTATTTCCGCTGCTGAAGGCTCCGTCACCGGTCGATGTCGCGCTTCAAGGCGGCTTCGAGTCGGCGTCCCCTAAGTCAAATTCATCCCGATCGTCCTATGTCCCTGAGCCTCCTCCGCTCCTCCCTCACCGTTGTCGTCCTGCTGGCCACGGCGTCCGCGCTTTCCGCGCAGAACCAGCTGGCTCCCCTGATCCAGGCAGTCCGCTCCGAGCTGCGCATCCCGGATAAGTACATCGTGGTACTGAAGTCCGGGGCCCAGGCCTCCGTGGTGGCCAGCCGCCACGGTATCGCGGCCGAAAACACTTACGATTCCGCCGTCCAGGGCTTCTCCGGCCGCCTG
>NEUZ01000037.1 GCA_002304435.1 Opitutia bacterium Tous-C8FEB
GGCAACCCCGGGGGCGGCGGTGGGGGCGGAGGGATCATCCTTCCCCCGATCTTCGTGCCGCCCGGCGGCGGGGTCCAGAATTCCACCCTCTCCCCGACGATCAATGCGCCCTCCGGCATCCTGAGCGGGACCAGTGCCTCCGCCACCATCACCCTCGGGGGGAACAACGTCGATCCCGCCGTCGCCGCCAACGCCTCCTACCAGTGGAGCATCTCCGGCGGGCGCATCGTCGGCGACCCTCGCAGCGCCACCGTGAACTTCGTGGCCGATAATCCGGGCACCGTCACCCTCGCCGCCACCATCGGCGCGGACGGCACCTCCTTCTCCCCCACCGCCAACGTCACGGTCATCGCGGCCGACACGGCCGGCCGGGTCACCAGCCCGGCCACCATCGCCGCCAACGCCACCAGCGTCACCGCCACGGTCCCCGCCGCCCAAGGCAACGACCGCACCTTCCGCTGGACCGTCGCCGGCGGTGCCACGATCGTCTCCGGCCAAGGTACCAACACGATCGCCTTCCGGCCCACCTCCCCCGGGCTCAAGCGCCTCACCTGCACGGTCAATTTCCGCAACGTCGTCCAAGTCGACTTGAAGTCCTCCGTCCTCGCCCTCGGCACCGGCGCACCCGTCGCGGTCACGGTCGAGGGCGGCGACGGCGGCGGCACTTACCCGGCCGGCACCCCCGTCACGCTCATCGCCCACCCGCCGGCCCCCGGGATGGTCTTCGACCGCTGGGCCGGCGACACCGCCGCCCTGGGTAACGCCCAGATCCTACCGCAACTGAGCGAGGTCAACCTGACCGTCCCAACCACCCCCGTCCGATTGCAGGCCACCTTCCGGCCGGCGCCCCCCTGGACCCCCATCCTCGCCCGCAACTTTAACCCGCAGCCCCTGCCCGGCGCCGCCGCCAGCGCGCCCGCGGTCGCCAGCACCCTCGCGTACCACCTGCCGGCCTTCCGGCCGCGCGGGCTCGTCTTCCTCCTGCATCAATCGGGCGGCGACCTCAACGAGTGGTTCGACCGGGCGCACCCCTCGCTCCTCCTCCGCGAACTGGTGGCGGCCGGCTACGGCGTCGCCGCCCTCAACAGCGTGAACCGCGTGACCGGCGCCTGGTCCGGCACGGCCACCCTCGGCGGCAATCCCGACGCGCTCAACCACGTGACGGCCCTCAATTACCTCGCCGACCGGGAGGAGCTCGATCCCGCGACGCCCGTCTTCTTCCTCGGCCGGGCCGCCGGGGCGGTGTCCGGCGTGCGGTACGCCGATCTGCTCCTCTCGGCAGGCCGGCCGGTCCGCGGCGCGGTCCTGTACCTTTCCGGGGGTGACGAGGCCCTCGCGGCGCTGTCGCGCGTGCCCCAGTACTTCGCGGTCTCGGCCAACGAGGAAGGCACCGGCCCGACCGACCTCACGGAGGCCCGCGCCCGCGCGCAGTTGCTCGCCGGCCGGGGCGTGCCCGGCGGGGTGGTGATCAGCGACCTCACCCCGCTCTACCCCGCCCGCCTGCGGATGCTGGGCCTGCGGAACCCGGACCAGTTCACCGGCGAGGACGCCACCACCGTCGCCGCCGCCCTGCGCACCGCGGGGATCGTGGACGCGAACCTCTATCCCCGGACGCAGCCCTCCGTCACCGCCCTCGCCGCCGCCCTGCCGGCCCCGTACCGGGCCCGCGCGGCCGACGTCGCCACCGAGCTGGCGATCGCCTCCGGGGAACGCGAGTTTTTCAGCGGCGCCAACCGGCGCGTGCTCGCCTTCCTCGAGGCCCGGGTCGCCGGTAACCCCGCCCCCGAACCGGGCCGGATGATCAACCTCTCCACGCGTGGCGGTATCGCCTTCCTCGGCGACACCCTCACCGCCGGCTTCACCCTCTCGGCCGGCGCCCGGGCCAACGTCCTCATCCGCGCCGTCGGCCCCGGCCTGGGCCGCTTCCGGGTGGACAACCCGCTCGCCGCGGCCCGCCTCGAGGTCTTCCGCGCCGGGACCAGCCTCGGCAACAACGAGGGCTGGGAAAACCAGGCCACGCCCGCCGCCCGCACCCAGATCATCGCCGCCACCAACGCCGTGGGCACCTTCGCCCTCGGCAACGGCAGCCTCGACTCCGCCCTCCTCCTCACCCTCGACCCCGGCTCCTACAGCGTCGTCGTGACCGGCATCGGCGGGGCCACCGGCCAGGTGCTGGCCGAGATCTACGACGTCAGCCGCAACGCCTCCCGCCTGACCAACCTCTCGTCCCTCTCCCGGATCGACGCCGGCAACGAGGCGGTCATCCCCGGGGTAGTCGTCGCCGGCAACACCCCGCGCACGGTCGTGCTGCGCGCCATCGGTCCCGGCCTCGTGCCCTTCGGCCGGCCCGCGGCCACCGTGCTCTCCGATCCGCGCCTGACCCTCTTCAGCGGCGTCCAGGCCCGGGCCAACAACAACAACTGGGGCCAGACCAACGGGGCCACCCTCGCCGCGGTCTTCCCGGTCATCGGCGCCTTCCCGCTCAACAGTCCCAACGAGGCCGCGCTGCTCACGACCCTCACCCCCGGGTCCTACACGCTGCAGGCGGCCTCGGCCCCCGGGAACGCCGGCAATGCCACCGGCCTCGTGCTGGTCGAGCTGTACGAGGTGCCCTGACGCGCGCCCCCGCGTCCGAGGGCGCGGCCCAGCGGGGCCCACGGGGCCGTCCGGCGGGGCCCCGGAGCGTTTCCCGCGCGGCTGGCAAGGGACTTGCTTAGGGAAGGGAAACCCTCCCCGGCCCAATGTCCCTGCTGCCCACCGATTACGAACTCAGCGCCTTTTTCGACGAAATGTTCACCCGGCCGGAGGACGGCCGCGTGCGGCAGCACTACCAGCGCCTCGCGGAAGGCCTCGCCGCCCTCGCCCCCGCCGAATTCGACCGCCGCCGCGCCGCCGTCGATGCCGCCTTCCTCCGCCGCGGGGTCACCTTCACGGTCTACAACGACGCCCAGGGCACCGAACGCATCTTCCCCTTCGACCTCATCCCCCGCATCATCCCCGCCGCCGAATGGCGCCGCATCGAGGCCGGCCTAATCCAGCGGGTGACCGCCCTGAACCTCTTCCTCGACGACCTCTACCACGGCCAGAAGGTGTTGAAGGATAACATCGTCCCGCCCTCCCTGATCCTCGGCGCCAAGCACTTCCGGCGGGAGTTCATGCATTTCACAGTGCCCCGCGGCATCTACGTCCACATCTGCGGCACCGACCTCATCCGCGACGCCGCCGGGAACTATCTGGTCCTCGAGGACAACCTGCGCTGCCCCTCCGGCGCCAGTTATATGATCGAGAACCGCTCGGCGATGCGCCGCGCCCTGCCCCAGGTCTTCGATCGCTACGGGGTGCGCCCGGTCGAGGGCTACACGGACGACCTCCTAAAGGCGCTCCTCCACCTCGCCCCGGAGGGCGCCGAGAAACCCACCGTCGTGCTCCTCACCCCGGGGGTCCACAACAGCGCCTACTTCGAACACTGCTTCCTCGCCCGCCAGATGGGCATCCCGATCGTCGAGGGCCGGGACCTCGTCGTGCGCGACGCCCGGGTCTATATGCGCACCACGGCCGGCCTGATGCCGGTGGACGTGATTTACCGGCGGATCGATGACGATTTCCTCGATCCGACCGTCTTCCGCCCGGATTCGTTGCTGGGCGTGCCCGGGTTGATCCAGGCTTACCGAGCGGGCCGCGTGGCCCTCGCCAACTCAATCGGGACCGGAGTCGCGGACGACAAGGTGATCTACGCCTACGTGCCTCGGCTGATCAAATACTACCTCGGCGAAGACGCGATTTTGCCCAACGTAAACACTTACCTGGCGGCGGAACCCACCGATCGAAAGTTCATCCTCGAGAACATCGAGCACCTCGTCGTCAAGGCGGCCAACGAGGCCGGCGGCTACGGGATGCTCATCGGACCCGCCTCCACCCGGGAGGAATGCGCCCGCTTCCGCGCCCAGATCGCCGCCCAACCCCGCAACTACATCGCCCAAGACCCCATCCAGCTCTCCCGCTCCCCCACTTGGTGCGACGGCCGCCTTGAGGGCCGCCACATCGACCTCCGCCCGTACATCATCTGCGGCGAGAAGACCACCGTCACCCCGGGCGGCCTCACCCGCGTCGCCCTCCGCCGTGGCTCCCTCGTCGTAAATTCCTCGCAGGGCGGCGGCTCCAAGGACACTTGGGTGCTCCAAGGCGAAAACTGAGCCGCCGCGATGAACGCCAGCGAACCTCCCTTCCTCCGGCCTCAGGCCACGGTGATGCTCTCCCGCGTCGCTCATTCCCTTTATTGGATGAGCCGCTACATCGAGCGCGCAGAAAATATCGCCCGCCTGCTCGACGTGAACCTCCAGTTCGTGTCCGACCTGCCCGACGCCCGCGCCTCCTCCCCGAACCTCTGGGACGCCCTGCTCCTCAGCACGGGCGGGCGCGAGCTCTTCGGCCAACTCCACGGCTCGCCCGGTGGCCAGGCGGTCACCGAGTTCCTCGCCTTCGACCTGCGCAATCCCGACTCGATTTTGTCCTGCGTCTACGCCGCCCGCGAAAACGCCCGGATGATCCGTGACCAGCTCTCCCTTGAGATGTGGGAAACGATTAACGAGCTGCACCTCCTGCTCAAGGCGAGCAGCGCCTCCAGTGATTGGGCCGCGCACCCGGCGGAGTTCTTCGCCCGCATCACCCGGGCCTCCCACCTCTTCCAAGGCCTCACCGCCTGCACCTACTCCCGCAGCGAGGGCTGGGAGTTCATCCAGTTCGGGAAATACCTCGAGCGCGCGGACAAGACCACCCGCATCCTCGATATGAAGTACCACATTTTGCTGCCGGCCGCGACGGACGTGGGCGGCGCCCTCGACACCGCTCAGTGGCAGGCCGTGCTGCGCTCCGCGTCCGCCCTCGAGGCCTACCGCCGGTACCACGTCCGCGAGATCCTGCCGTGGAAAGCGGCGGAATTCCTCATCTTCTCGGACTCGTTCCCCCGCTCACTCCACTTCTGCGCCGGCCAGGTCGACGAGTTTCTCCGCCGCATCCTCGGCGAGACCGCCGCCCGCCCCCGCAGCGGCGCCGCCCGCGCCTCCCGCCGCCTCCTCGGCGAGCTCCAGTCTCTCACCATCGCGGATGTCCTCCAACGCGGGATGCACGAGTTCCTCGTCGAGGTGCGGGCAGGACTCGTGGCGATCAGCGACGAGGTGGTCGCGACGACGATGTTCTACCGGGCCGAATCTGCGCTCGACGAACAGCAGCAACAGCAGCAGTAGGAACCGGCGCCGCCCCCCCGCCAGATGCTCCTCCGGGTCACCCACCGCACGCTTTACCGTTACGCCGGGCAGGCGCGGGAAAGCTTCAACGAGGCCCGCCTCCGCCCCCTCGACGGCGAAGGCCAGCGCTGCCTCGATTTCACCCTGCGCCTCGCCCCCGCCACGGAGCCCCGCGCCTACGCGGACTTTTATGGTAACACGGTGCATTACTTCGAGGTCACCCCGCCCCACGAGGAGCTGCTGATCGAGGCGGACTCCGTGGTCGAGACCGCCCCGGCCGCCACCCGCGCGCCGGTGCCGGCGGTGTCCGCGGAGCGCCTCGAAGCGGCGCCCGAGCGCGAGATGCTCGCGGAGTTCTACCACGCCTCGCACTACGTCCCCTTGGAGGTGGAACTCTGGCGCGAAGCGCTCGACGTCCTCGCGGACGGCCGGGGCGACCTCTGGGGCGACGTCCGCCGCCTCGGCTCCCACCTGCACCGTACCTTCGCCTACCGGCCCAACACCACCGGCGTGAACACCCGCGCGACCGACGCCCTGCGCCAGCGGATGGGCGTCTGCCAGGACTTCGCCCACGTGCACCTCGGGCTCTGCCGCAGCCTCGGCATCCCCGCCCGCTACGTCAGCGGGTACTTCCTCAACACCACCCGCCGCACCGACGAGATCGAGGCCTCCCACGCGTGGATCGAGGCCTGGATCCCCGGGTACGGCTGGGCCGGCTTCGACCCCACCCACGACCGGCCGGCGGACGAACGTTACGTGCGGGTCGCGGTCGGCCGCGACTACGCGGACATCCGCCCGCTCAGCGGCTCGTACCGGGGCGCCCCGACGCGGGAGCTCGTGGTGGACGTCCGCGTCCGCCCCGCGGACGCCCCCGCCGCCTCGGCCGCCTGAGGCCGGCGGAAAGGCAGCCGCGGGCCCCGTGATTTCCGGCTGGAACCGGCCGGCAGGGGTCGCGATACCTCGGGACCTGATGAAAACCTTCACCGTCGCCATCGGCTCGGACCACGCCGGCTTCGCCTACAAGGAAGCCATCAAGGAGATGCTCCTCGCCGAGGGCCACGTCGTCCGCGATTTCGGCACCCACTCGGACGCGGCCTGCGACTACCCGGACTGGATCCGGCCCGTCGCCGAGGCGGTGGCGCGCGGCGAGTTCGAACGCGGGATCGTGCTCGGTGGCTCCGGCAACGGCGAGGCCATCGTCGCCAATCGCGTCCGCGGCGTCCGCTGCGGCCTCTGCTGGAACGAGCAGGTGGCCGCTTGGAACCGGGCCCACAACGACGGCAACGTCCTCTCCCTCGGCCAGCGAACGGTCACCGAGGCGGAGGCCCTAGCCATCGTAAAGATCTGGCTGGCGACCGAGTTCGAGGGTGGCCGCCACCTGCCCCGCATCCGCAAGATCGACGGCGCCTGACGCGGCCCCGCGGCGGGCGGCCAGGCCCGGACTGGCTTCCGCGCCGGAAGCGCACAAGCTCGCCCGATGCGCCTCACGTTCCTCGGTCACGCCTGCTTCCTCCTGGAGACGAGCCGCGCCCGCCTCCTGCTCGACCCGTTCCTCACCGGCAATCCGGCCGCCGCCGCCCGCGCGGAGGACGTCGCCTGCGACTACCTCCTCGTCTCGCACGGGCACGAGGACCACACCGGCGACGCTCTGGCGCTTTCTCGCCGCCTCGGGGCGCCGCTCATCGCCAATTTTGAAATCGCGGAATACTTCGCCGCTCAGGGCGCGAAGGTGCACGGGATGAACCCTGGCGGGGCGTTCAACTTCCCCTTTGGCCGGGTGAAACTGACGCTCGCCCATCACAGTTCCAGCGCCGAGGCAGGCCTGCGCCCCATCTACCTGGGTTCCCCCTGCGGCCTGCTGATCCAGGCGGACGGGAAGACCGTGTACCACGCGGGGGACACGGCGCTGTTCCTGGATATGGAGCTCATCGGGAAGGCGGGGCTCGACGTCGCGCTGCTGCCGATCGGGGACAACTACACGATGGGCCCGGAGGACGCGGCGGCGGCGCTCGACCTGCTGCGTCCGCGGCTGGCGGTGCCGATGCATTACAACACTTGGCCTGTGATCGCGCAGGACCCGGCCCGCTTCGCATCCCTCGCGGCCGCCGGCGGCCACGCCGTCCAGGTCCTCGCCCCGGGCGCCTCGCTGGAATTGTGAGGGCGGGGGCGGCAGGAGAGAGTAGTGAGAAGTGAGTATTGAGTAGCGAGGAAACGCGGCAGGCTGGTGTAGCCGGGGCGCGCCGCCCAGGTAAACACACGCCGGAACGCAGAACCGCGGAGCCTTCCCCCCTCCGATCCGCTCGCCCCACGACTCCCGTGGCGTCTAGGGACGCCTCCAGCCCGTTCCGCGCCTCGCGCCTTTTGTTGCCATCCTCAGGCGGAGGAGCGAGCTGCTAGCATTGACTCCCGCATCGCCCGCACCTGACTCGGCGCACCCCGGACCACGCTGCCGCACTCGGCGCGTGGCCGTTCCCCACCCCAATGTTCCCCCGCCTCGCCGTCGTACTTGCTATCCTGCTCACCGGCCTTCGCCCCGCCGTCCGTGCCGCCGAAACCGCGACCGCCTCCCTCACCGGGCGCGTCAGCAACGCCGCCACCGGCGCCTACCTCCAGCGCGCCCGCGTGGCCGTCCGCGGCACCGAGCTCCTCGCCTTCACCGACGACACCGGCGCCTACCGCCTCACCGGCCTGCCCACCGGACCCGTGACCCTCGAGGTGTTCTACACCGGCCTCGATCCGCAGACGGCCACCGTCACGCTCCCCGCCGCCGGCACCGCGGAACGCGACTTCACCCTGACCAGCGCCACCCGCTACGGCGCGGCCGACGGCACGGTGCGGCTGGATCCCTTCCGGGTCGCCACCGCGCGCGAGACCGACGTCGAGGCCCTCGCGATCAACGAGCAGCGCTTCGCCCCCAACCTCAAGAGCGTCGTGTCCACCGAGACCCTCGGCGACCCGCTCGGCGGCAGCGTCGGCGACTTCCTCCGCTTCCTTCCCGGGGTCGCCGCCGCCTACGGGGCCCTCGAGACCGAGGGCGTCCTCATCCGCGGTTTCCCCAGCGGGATGACCATCGTCTCGTCCGACGGCCTGCAGGTGGCGGGCGCCAACGCCGCCGGCGAACGCGACTTTTCCCCCTCCCGCGTCGGCGTGAACAGCATCTCGCGCGTCGAGGTCACCAAGGTGCCCCTGCCCTCCACCGCCGCCGACACGATGTCGGGCTCCATCAACCTGATCACCAAGAGCGCCTTCGAACGCAGCCGCGCCGAGCTCCGCTGGCGGGCCGGACTCTCCTCCAGCGAACAGTCGTTCGCTTTCGGTCGCACCCCGTCCCCCGACAACCGCCGCACCCGCAAACTCCTGCCCGACCTCAGCTTCGACTACACCCTTCCGGTTTCCCGCAACCTCGGCCTCGTGGTCACGGGCCTCCACTCGGTCACCTCCTTCGAAACCGATACCTGGTACACCGACTACCGGGCCAGCGCCACCGGGACCAACGCGACCCCGGCCAACCCCTACCTCTGGCGGCACCGGAACGTTGAGATCTCGCGGGACTACGAGCGCGAATCCCTCTCGGTGAAGCTCGACTGGCGCCCGCACCGCCACGCCGTGCTCTCGGTCGGCGCCGCGGTGACCTCCTACGACCACGACAGCTACAATTCCCAATTCAACCCCACCGTCGGCAACGTCGGCACCTCATCCATAGCGGGCGGGCGCGCGCTCTCGTTCACCGACGCCGAGGTGCTGGGCGCAACTGGCCGCGGCTCCGTCGCGCAGGCCTTCAGCTTCTCCAAAAACACCGGGCTGAATCTTTCCGGCGACATTCGCTACCGCTACGACGATGGCACCTGGCGCGTCCAGGCCTCGGGCAGCCGCTCCGACTCGAAGGCGCAGCGCCGCGATACCGCGCGCGGATTCTTCAACAGCGTTTCGGTCGGCCTCGCGGCACCGGTACGGATCAATTACCGCGGCATCCGCAACGGGAACCTGACCGACTTCGAGGTCTTCGACAACGCAGACCGGCCGGTCGACGCCTTCAACCTCGCCAACTACACGATCGCCTCCGCCGCCGGGGTGCCGAACACGGACGTCCGCGCGACCATCACCGGCGGCGGCCTCGACGTGCGCCGGCAGCTCGGCTTCCTGCCCTTCCCCGCGGCGCTGCAGGTCGGCGGCCTGCACCGGGTGCAGACCAACGACGACGTGCGTCTCAACGGCCGCACCTACACCTACAACGGGATCAACGGCGACCGCTCGGCCACCCCGTACCTCGCCGATGTGTATGCCGGGACCCGCAAGTTCTCCACCTTCGAGCAAAAGCCGCACGTCCCCTGGGTCTCGCCGCACAAGCTCTGGGCCGCGTACGTGGCCAACCCCGCACTCTTCACCCAGACGCTCGCGCAGGAACGCACCACCCTGAGCAACAACATTCTCCAGTCGAAGTACATCGAGGAGACCGTCTCCGCCGGCTACGTGCAGGCCGAGGCCCGCGGCTTCGGCAACCGGCTGAGCGCGGTCACCGGCCTGCGCTTCGAGCGCACCACCGACCTCGGCTTCGGCCCGCTGCAGGACCCAGACGCGGTCTTTGTCCGCAACGCGAACGGCACCTTCGCCCGCACGCCCACGGGCGCCCGCATTCGCAAGCCTGAGGCCGGCGCCGCCGGCTCACTCGCCGAGGTGCCGCTGATCTTCCGCGCCCGCGCCGCCCGGGCCGAACGCACCTACCAAGGCTACTACCCGAGCCTGCACCTCAACTTCAACGCCACCGAGCGCCTGCTCCTGCGCGCCGCCTACGCCCGCACCTACGGCCGCCCCAACTTCAGCAACATCATCCCCAACACCACCGTGAACCAGGATGACGACCTGAACGCCGATCCCGACGAGACCCGCGGCCGCATCTCCCTCAGCAACCTCGGCCTCAAGCCCTGGACGGCCGACAATTACGACCTCTCGGCCGAGTACTACACGGACCAGGGCGGCGTGGTCAGCGGGGGCGTCTTCCTGAAGGAGGTGCGGGACTTCTTCGGTAACTTCGTCAAGGACGCGACCGCGGCCGACCTCGCGGCCCTCGGGCTCGACGCGCGCTACCTGGGCTGGCGGGTCACCACCAAGTTCAACTCCGGGGCGGCCCGCGTGCGCGGCGCGGAGATCAACGTGCGCCACTCCCTCGCGCCGCTCGGGTCGTGGGGGCGGCACGTGATTGTGTTCGTCAATGCGACCAAGCTAAAGCTGGAGGGCGACACGCTGGCTGATTTCAGGGGGTTTCTACCGGAGTCGGTGAACTGGGGCTTCACGGTGGCGTGGCGGCGGGCGACTGTGATTGCGAAGTGGAATTACCGCGGGGAGCAAAAGGCGGTATCGTATCCGGATATGGGCCCGAACGCGTTCCGTTACCCGCAGCCGCGGATGCAGCTGGACCTGAGCCTGGACGTGCGGCTGTCGCGGCGCGTTTCCCTCTACGCGAACGTGCGGAACGCGACGGATGAGATCCAGAACGAGTTCGCGTACGGCCCGCAGACGCCGCGGCACGCGCGCGAGTTCTACCACGGCCGTTTCGGCCGCCCGTTCACCCTGGGCCTGAAGGGCGCGTTCTGAGCCCGGCGGGCCGGGGTTCGATGTAGATGGGGCGCGTCGCCCCGGTAAACACACGCCGGAACCCACAACCGCGGAGCCTTCCCGCACTCCCGTCGCGCCTGCGCCCGCCACGACGAGTTGGCTTTCGTCCCCGCTGACCGGGGCAAGATGCCCGGCTACAACGAACCGAAGCCACGGCGACAGTTCGGCCGAAGCATCCCTCGGCTCCCTACTCCCAATTGTTCTGGAACCTTTCTCCTTCAGAGATCCTTCGGTCATCCTTCGGTTATCCTTCGGTTTTACCTAGGTAAACCCTATTGCTTTCCTCGTAGTAACCGAAGCTTAACCGAAGGATAACCGAAGGATTTAGCTTAGAGAAAGGGAGGATCCTGCCACGCAACCGCTCCGCATTCGGGCCTAGCACCAGAGGCCGCCGCCGCGAGCCGTTTGAATGCAAATTGTTCACTAAAATCCTCTTACAATCCAAACATCCGCCACTAGGGGCGCATCCGACCACCCGAGACCGGCACGAAACCCCGCACCGCGCCTCAGCGGCATCTGGCGTAAGCCAAAACGTCGGCCAGGCTTACACTTTTCGGTGCGCGAAGCTTCGGCGAAACGGGCTCCGTGATCCCCGGACGTTGATCGTCCTAGGACCCGGCGCACGTAAAACGCCCCGCCCCCTCCGCCGCCCTCAAAGGTCGAACGTCGCGGTGAGGATGAACTGCCGCGGGTCGATGATGCGGTAGGCGAAGGGCACGCCGTCCGGATTGACCGCCACGGGCTGCAGCCGGCCACCCTCAAACGCGTTGCGGACGTTGAGCTGGAGGCGCGTCCGCACCTTGCCCGCGAAGAGCCGCAGCGCGTAGCCCGCGCTCAGGTCCACGTAAGTGCGCGCCGCGTCGAAGACGGGCCGGTTGCGGTCCAAGGTCCGTACGACGCCGTCAGCGTCCGGCGCCGCCCCGCGGAAACCGATCGCAGCTTGGTCCTCCCAGCGCAGCGCGCCACCCAGGCTCAGGTCCTTCAGGCGGCCCTCGGTGAAGGTGTAGTTGACGAGCGAGTTGAAACGCCATTCGCGGACCTGCGAGCGTGGCTTGCCCTGGTTCGCGATGGCCAGCTTCAGCGGGGCCGAGACGTTGCCCGTGTAGAAGTCCCGCGGCACACCGCCGTTGCCGATGCGCGAGGTCCACCAGTCCACCCCGGCATCATCCTTGAGGGCCGTCCAAATGGGCAGGCGGCGATCGAGGTACTCCTGCACGCGGGGCGAGATGTTGGTGTCGATCGACTTCTGCTGCGCGCCGGTGAGCTTGAAGCGCCAGTTGCGGCTCGGGTTGTAGTTCAACTCCAGCTCCAGGCCGCGCGCCTCGATATCGGAGGTCTCGGTGATGCTCTTGCCCACCAAGGTGTCGAGGAAGCCCTCGGGCAGGCCCATCAGCTTGGCCACCGCGGAAGACGTCTGCGCGGCGGTGGGCACGATGCCCTGCGCGGTGAAGCGAGCGTTGGCCAGCAGGGTCGCCCACGTTTCGAGGTTGAACGAGTCGTTGCCGTTGCCGCTGCGCCCAGTGTCCATCCGGATCGCGCGCGTCGCGACGACTCCGGCGTCCCCATTGCGGGCGTTCTCCTGGAAGGTCTCGTAGCGGTTGATCCGCAGGAAGAGCCGGTTGTCGAGCAGGCTCACCGACAGGCCGTAGTCCTTGCCCCGGCCGGTCGGGTTCGGCAGCGCCTCGCCCAGCAGGTTATATTGGGTGATCGCGGGCTGGAAGCTGTCGGACTGGTTGTAATGGGCCGAAACAGAGCGGGCCGCCTGGGCGAGGAAGCGGGCCACGCCGGTGCCCTCGCGGGCGGGGCGCTCCACGAAGGCGGTATCGCGGAACGGGCGGACCACCGCGCCCGCGGTCTTGGTCCGGCCCGCCTTCTCCAGCCACGGACCCCAGTTGCGCAGCGGGGCATAGTCGAGCAACCCCGTGGTGGCATCGACCCCGGCCCCGTTCGAGTCGCGGCTGCGGTTCTTGTCCTCGCGCAGGCCGAAGGTCGTCACCAGCCGGTCGCCAAAGAAGAAGTTCTGGGTGGTGGCGGACTGGGTGCGGATCTCGCGGCGCGTGCGGTTGGAGGGGGTGACGCCGGCCTCGCCGATCGTGGCGGGTTCATTGACCCACTGGTTGGTGGCGGCGTTGAACCACGTCAGGTTGTAGGTTCCGGCGAGGCCGTAGACGTCGGCCGGGGCATAGTCGATGTTCGCGCCCGTGGCATCGCCCACGTAGTACTTGTAGTAGGCGCGGGCGGCGGTGACGCCGGTGCGGTTCTGGAGGTTGATCCAGCGGTGGTCGGAGAGGACGGCGTCGCGGTAGCGGTAGGTGCCGGTGTCGATGCGGCGGACCGCGGCGTGGGCGGCGAACTTCTGCGCGCCGACCCAGGAGAGGAGGCGGGGCAGACCGGCCGGGGTCCACTGGTAAGCGAGGTCGCCGCTCTGGATGTCATTCACCGAAGGCCGGTTGAAGAGCGTGGGCTCGGAGGCGGCGAGGTAGGGGCGCTTGAAGTAGGGGTTCGCGCGGCCGTCGAGCAGCTTTTCGTTCACATCGACGTACAGCACCGCGTTGGTGCCCCCGATGAAATTGCGGCTGTAATTGTCGTAATCCTCGCGCATCCAGCCGGCGCGCAAGGCGAGCAGGTGCTCCCGCGTCTGCACCGCGATCTGCTCGAACTCCACCGTGTAGATGTCGGCTTTGTCCTTATTGTAGTTGGGGGCGACAAAGTTAACGGACGTCCAATCGTAGAGGGAGCGGTCGGTAATCGAGGGCGTGACGTAGAGCGGGAAGAGGGAGCCGCGCAGGCGCTGGAGGTCCGTGCCGCTTTCAAGGTAGCGCAGGTTCGTGTTGGGGTTGTCGGGCGTGGGGATCCCGGCGAACACCCCGGTGGTCGGGACGGAGCCCGTGCGGTTGACGCTCCAGAACTGCACCGCCCCCTGGTCCACATAGATGCTCGGGCGATTGTAGAACCCGGTGCCCTGAGCGAAGAGGCCGAGCGGCAGGGTGCCGTCCTGCGCCTGGGTGAAGGGGCCGCTGCGGGTGCCGTTGGCGAGGGTGACGAGCTGCGTGGTTGGGTCCCAGGTGGGGCTGCCGGCGGACTTCCAGTAGGTGACGGCGTCGCGGGGCGTGACCGCGTTGGGGCGGCGGGCGTAGTTGTGGTACGACTCGTAGCTGGCGCGGAGCGTGGAGGTGGTGAACGGCCGGTAAGTGACGGCGGCTTGGCCGCGGCGGCTGAGCTCGTCGGAGGGTTTCCGCTGGAAGGCCTTGGACTCGTAGACCCCGGAGAGGCGCAGGGCCAGTTTCTGGCGGAGCAGGGGGCGGTTCAGGTCGAAGCTCGTGCGGTAGCCGCCGTAGCTGTCGCCACGGAGGGTGAAGGAATTGATGGCGCGCGTGAGGTTGGCCTGGGAGCGCAGGATGTTGACCGTGCCGGAGGTATTCCCGAGGCCGAAGATGTTGGAATTCGGCCCGCGGCTGATCTCCACCGCATCCACATTGTAGGTATCCAGCGGGATGCTGCTGTTGGCGGCGAAGTTCCCGAGGGCGACGTTGGCGGAGTCGATGCCACGGATGCGGTTCGCGGTCTGAGGGCTGCCCTGGACGCTGTCGTTGACCCCACCGTTCCGGTCGACGGTGAAGGCGGTAAAATTCCCGGTGCCCTCGGTGTTGGCCTCGTAGAGGAACACGTCGTTGAGGTCGACCGCGGCGGTATCCAGCAGCTGTTGCTTGGTGACGACCGTGATGGAGGCGCCGAGGTCCTCGAGTTTCGAGTTGAGGCGGGTGCCGGAGAGCGTGTTGGCCGCGAGGTAGCCGCGGTCGGCGGCGGCGGAGACCTGGAAGGGGGAGAGCTCGACGACCTCGGGGCGGGGCGCGGGGGCGGCGGGCGCGGTCTGGCCGGGCAGGTACGCGGCGGTGGCGAGGGCGAGCAGGGCGGACAGGCGGGGGTTGATCACGGCAGGAAGGGGCGGGGTGGCGACACGCTACCCCAGAGGAAAAGGAGTCAAACCCCGGTCCGCCGGGCCGCAGAAGGGCGCCGGGCTCGGACAGTCGGAGGCGGGGGGCCGGGCGTTGGCTAGAACCGCCCGTTGAGGCCGACGGACACCGTGGTGCCGTGGAGGCTGTGGAGCTGGATCTGGTCGGGGATGCCACGGTAGAGCGACTGCGGGGCGTTGGTGAGGTTGTCGACGTCGAGCGTCACCCCGAAGGAGGGCCGAAACTGGTAGGCGCAGCCCCAGTTCCACAGGCGGCGCTCCCGGCGGTAGATGTTACGGCCCGCGGACCCGGCCGCATAGCTCGTGATGTAATCCCCGGTGTAGGTGAACAGCACCCGGGTGCTGAAGCCACCGCGGCGCCACGAGAGGCTGGCGTTGCCCATCCGCGGGATGAAGCCGGCCACTTGGTTGGAGGACAGGCCCGCGCGGCCGCCGAAGTCGCCCGCGGCGGTGAGCACCGAGTAGTTGGCCATCCCGCTGAAGCCGCGCAGCCAGCCGGGCAGGAAGCTGAACTGCTGCTGGTAGCTGAACTCCCAACCCTGCACCGTGGCGGTGCCGGCGTTGGCGGAGCGGAGCAGGGTGAATCCGGCGTACTCACCGTTGAAGCCGTTGTCGGCCCCCGAACCCACGGTGCCGCTGACGATCCCGGGGACGATGTAGTCGCGGATGCGCTTGTGGAACCAGCCCGCGGAAATGGACCCGACCGGTTCGAAGTAATACTCGAGCGTGGCGTCCCAGTTGCGCGCCAATTGGGGGAGCAGCCCGGGATTACTGACCCTGACGGTCCGCTCGTTCTCGTTGGGCGTCTCCGCGGGGGCGAGGTTGCCGAATGGCGGGCGCCCAAAGCTCGTGGACCAAGCTAGCCGGGTCTTGAGGTTCGCGGTCCAGTCGTGCCACGCGTGGACGCTGGGGAACGCCTTGGTGTAGCCACCCGCGAGCTCCCGGCGGTTGCCCGCGTAGTCGCGCCGGGCCGCGCCGGCCGGGTCGGCCGCCTGCTGTGCGGCAGTGCTGAGCGCACGGGCGCGGACCCACCCATCGGCCTCGTTCTCCGTCCGTTCCCAGCGTACGCCGCCGAGGAAGCCGGTGCGGCCGGCCCAGCCGGAGCGGCCGAGGCGCCCTTGGGCCATCGCGTAGGGGGCGGTGACGGTCTCGGTGACGTCCCGGTAGGCGGTGAAGCGGGTCGTCTCGCGGAAATACAAGTCCTCCCGCCAGAGAGCGGGGTTAGCGACCTCGCGGGAACGCATGAACCAGGAGGGTTCCCACTGCGGGATCCGGCGGCCGGTGCGTTCCTCGTCAGTCATCCGCAGGCCCGGGTCGGCGGGCAGCGCTCCGGTGCCGAGGTAGCTCCAGCGGCGGGAGGCGCTGCGGACGCCGACGTGCTGCTCGCGCCAGTGCAGGCCAGCCTTGGCGGCCAGCTGCGGCGCGAAGGCGGGGGTGTAGCGCAGGTCGAGGCGGGCCTCGGTGACGTCGTGGAGCTGCTGGTCGTTCTGGTTCGAGAGGCCATTGGCGATCGGGCGGTAGTTGGCGGGATCGGTGAAGTCGGCCCCGCCATTGGGCAGGAACGCCGGGTAGAGGTCGGAACGGGTACGGTCTAGAATCCAGCCGGTGCCCGTGAGCCGGTTGGTCAGCACCGCGCCCTCACCGTTGCCGATGTTGATGCGCGTCCGGGTGTGGCGGACGGCGGCCTCCAGCACCAACGGACCGCGGGTGTGCTCCAGTCCGAGGTCCGCGCGCCGCAGGCGGTTAAAGAAGTTGTTCGGCCCGGTCATCGTCACATCGATCGTCGAGGTGGGTACGGGGCGCACCTGGGTGATGCGATTGGTGAAGCCGGGGACAATGCTGGTGGTGGCGCCCGGGACGGTGTTCTGGTTCTGGCTGCCGGTGTAGGCGCGGGTCTCGTACTGGCGCCGGAAGACCTCGGAGTGGTCGACGTAGAGCGTGAGGAGGCTGAGCCGCGTGGCGGGCGTCAGTTGGTAGTCGGCGCGCGCGTTGAGGCTCTTCTGCCGGCGGTGGTTGTAGGTGTCCATCGTCCGGTAGTCCCAGACGTAGGCCGGCTGCGCGGTGGTGTTCTGGTAATCGCGGGTGGTGGTGAACCAGCCGAGGGCGATTTCGCTGCTGAAGAGGTTGACCGCGATCCCGAGATTTCGGCTGCCGCCGCCGACGTCGAGGAGCTCCTGGTACTGGAGGTTGCCGAGCGCGTGGGTGCGGTGGGCGGCGCGCAGCGGGATTTGTTCGGTGAAGGGCGGAGCGGTCCGCGCGAGGAACGTGTAGGCCACGCGGCGGCGCTCGCGCATCGCCAGCGGCGAGCGGGTGCGCAGGTTGATCGTCCCGCCGAGGGAGTCCGCGCCCTTGTCCGGGGTGTGGCCCTTGATGACCTCGATCTGGTCATACATCGTGCTGGTCAGGTTATTGATATTCGTCCCGCGGCCCATCGCCCCTTGGCTGGTGAGCATCGCGCCGTCCATCGTGATGACGTTCAGCCCGGGCCCCATCCCGCGAATGGTGAAGCCACCGATTTCGCCGCCCGCGCCGAGGCTGGGCGAAATGCCCGGCAACCGGCTCGCGACCTCGCCGGCGTTCAGGTTCGAAACGTTCCCCAGCGAATCGGTGGCGGCGATCTGGCGGAGGTTGGTCGAGAGGCGCTGGGCCGTGATCGCGGCCGCGTCGCCCTCGCGTTCCCCGACGACCCGGAACTCCGCGAGTCGGTAGATCGCCGCCGTGAGGTCAAAATCCCGTGTGACGCGCCCGTCGGGCGGGACGGTCACCGCGGCGCGCTGGGCATCGAGTCCCAAGTAGGAGACCACGATTTCGTGGGGTCCGGCGGGCACCGGGGCGAGGACGTAGCGGCCGCCCGCGTCGGTGCGGGTGCCGAGGCCGAGGGCCGGGATCTCGACCCGGGCGCCCTCGAGCAGGTTGCGGGTGGCAGCATTGCTCACGGCGCCGGCAATCGCCCCGGCGGCGCGGGCCGCGGGCGTGGCGGTCAGGCCCAGCAGGAGAATGGCGACGAGCAGGCGCGGGCGGAAGCAGGCGGGAATCATCGGGGCAAGGGGGTTCAGCGCCAGTCGTCGGTGCGGAAGGGCGAGGCGGGCAGGCCGGCGCCGTTGTAAAGGTTGCAGGCGGGGAAGTTCTCCCAGGCGTAGCGGGCCGCGGCCGGCCGGGGCACGTCCGGGCTGGAGACAATCACGCGGTCGCCGTCGATCCGGGCGGTCGCGGGCCGCCATTGGCGGTCCTCGCCGGCCACCTGGAAGCCGGTGAGCGGGCCGCCCCGCGCCACCAGGCCGCCGTCGGTGTGGCGGAAGCGCAGCGCGACCTCGCGCCCGCGGAACTCGTGCCCGGCCGGCAGCGGACCCGAGGTCGCCGGCACCTTCCGGCCATAGACCGTGCCGAGCGCCCAGAGCGAGAGCCGGCGGCCGACGTCCTGCTTGTTGCGCGGATGGATGTCCTTCTCCTCGCCCACGTCGATCGTGATGGCCATCCCGGTCTGCGGCAGCGCCAGCGTACGGAGCATCGCCTCGCGCACCGCGGGCCAGTCGCGCCCCGGGCCGCCGAAGTTAGGCAGCTGCACCCAAGCGAAGGGGAACTCGCGGCCCCAGCGCTGGCGCCAGTCTTGGACCAGCAGCCGCAGCTGCGCCTCGTAGAGGGCGGGTTTGCCGGGCAGCGTGTTCGCCTCGCCCTGATACCAGAGCGCGCCGCGGAACGTGTAGGGGATGAGCGGAGCGATTTTGCCGTTGAACAGGCCCCCAACGTCCGCCTTGCGCTGCGCCGCCGCCTTCGCCTTCGCGGCCTTCGCCGCATCGGCCGTCTGGGCCGATTTAGCGCTCTTGGCCGCCTTGGCCGGCGCCGGCTCGGCCGGTTTATCCAGGGCTGCGCGCAGTTCCGGCACCGCGCGCTGCGCCTCGGCGGCGATCCAGGCCTCGATGGGCGTCCCGCCGACGGAGGAATTGATCAGGCCGACCGGCACCCCGAGTTCCCGATGCAGTTCGCGACCGAAGAAGTACAGCGTGGCCGAGAAGGCGCCGACCGTCTCCGGCGCGCACACCACCCAACGCCCGCGCGGCTCGGCCTGCGGGGTCTCCGCGGAAGGCGATTCCTCCTTGAACATCCGCACCCGCGGCAGCCGGGCGGCGGCCTGCTCCGCCGCGTAATCCCGTGAGCGGGCCACGGTCATCGCCATATTGGACTGACCCGAGCCCAGCCAGACCTCGCCGACGAGGACCTCCTTGATCTCAATCCGGTTCTCGCCGCGGACGACCAGCGTCCCGCCCTCGCCCGCGGGCAGCGGGGAAAGGGTCACCGCCCAACGGCCGCCGGCGCCGGCGCGGGTGGCCTGGCTTTGGCCGAGGAAAGTGACCGTGACCGCCTCCTCCGGGCTGGCCCAGCCCCAGATGGCCACGGGTTGTCCCGCTTGGAGGACCATCTGGTCCGAGAGGATGGCCGGGAGGCGGACGGCGGCGCGGGCCGCGGAAGGCACGGCAGCGGCGAGGGCCAGGCACGCAGGCAGGAGGCGGAGGGGCAGGGTCATACGCGGGGAAAGGGGGCAGCGCCGGGGGACAAGCGGGGGAGGGACGCTGGCCGGGGCCACGAGCGGGGGCAATGCCGGAACGGGCCGGATTGCGGCTTGCCTCCGCCGCGCGCGTGGTTGCCGTGCGGGGATGCGCCTGCCTCCCCTGCCCCGCGCGTTGCTCGCCCTAGTGGCGGCCACCAGCGCCCTGACTGCCTCCGCCGCGACCGCCCCCCAGCCCAACGTACTGGTGATCGTCACCGACGACCACGGCATTGGCGACGTCTCCGCCTATCGTTCCGGCGCCGATGTGCGGACGCCGCACCTCGATGCCCTCGCGGCCGGCGGGATGCGGTTCACCGCGATGCGTTCGAACTGCACCGTGTGTTCCCCGGCGCGCGCGGCGCTGCTCACCGGCCGGCACCCGGACCGCGTGGGCGTGCCGGGCGTGATCCGCACGCAGGCGGCCAACTCCTTCGGCTTCCTCGCCCCGGGCCTCCCGACCCTCGCTAATCTCTTGCGGGATGCGGGCTACCATACGGCCCACGTCGGCAAATGGCACCTCGGGCTTGAGCGGCCCAATCTCCCCACCGAGCGCGGCTTCGATTATTTCCACGGGTTCCTCGGGGATATGATGGACAGCTTCACCGGCCACCTGCGCCACGGGCAGAACTACCTGCGCCGCAACACGGAGGTCATCACCGCCGAGGGCCACGCGACGGACGTTTTCACCACGTGGACCCGCGAGTACCTGCGGGAGCGGGCGCGCGCGGACCGGCCGTTCTTCCTCTACCTCGCGTACAACGCCCCGCACTTCCCGATCGAGCCCCCGGCGGCCTACCTCGAGCGGGTCCAGCGGCGCCTGCCCGGCCTCGAGCCCAAGCGCGCGCTGAACGTGGCCTTCGTGGAACACCTGGACGACGCCATCGGCGAGGTGATGACCACCCTGGAGGAGACCGGCCTCGCCGCCCGCACGCTGGTGATCTTCACCTCGGACAACGGCGGCTCGCTCCCGCACGCGCAGAACAACGATCCGTGGCGGGACGGGAAACAGAGCCACTACGACGGCGGGCTGCGGGTGCCGTTTTTGGTGCGCTGGCCCGGGCAGGTCGCAGCAGGGGTGACCTCGGGTTACGCGGGCCAGACGTTCGACCTCTTCCCCACGGCCCTGGAGGCCGCCGGCGTGCCGCTCCCGGCGGATCTGGACGCGCGCAGCCTGCTCGGGCACCTGCGCGGTGGACCGCCGCCCGCGGGCCCGCGGGACCTGTACTTCGTGCGGCGCGAAGGCGGACCGGCCTACGGCGGCCAGGACTACCACGCCCTCATTCGCGGGAACTGGAAGCTGCTGCGCAACTCGCCTTACGGGGCGTTGGAGCTTTACGACCTCGTGCAGGATCCGGGCGAGCGCACCAATCTCGCCGCGAAGGAACCGCGGGTCGTGCGGGAATTGCAGGCCGCGTTGAGCGCGCAGATCCAACGCGGCGGGACCGTACCCTGGCAGGCCCCAGCGGCCCGCTGAAGCGGACGGCCGGACCGAGTTTTTCCTCCACCCCATCGGGGGAATCCCCCACCGTCCCCCAATGACCGTCAACTGGCTGCTCTTCCTGCCCGCCGTGGTGCTGCTCTGGACGCCGATCGCGCTGCTGCAGGGGAAGAAGGCTCGGCACCGGGTGGTCGACATCGGCTGGCACGGCTACTGGCCGCGCACGTTTTTCTTTGGCTTACATTGGTTTGACCTCGTCCGCGCCACGGTCGGGGCCGCGCTGCTCTGCCGAGCCACGGCGGTGGATTTGATCCAAGCAGGCATCGATGCCCACCCGTCGCTGCTACTCCGGGCCGGGGTCCTACTGGTGGGTGCGCTGCTGCAGTGCCGCGGCCATCTCGAGCCCAAGACCATCCACGCCCCCTTCGCGTACATTGCCGGACTCGTGCTCGGCAGCCTCTACCCCACCGTCGCCGTTTTCTCGCTGGCGCTCACCCTCGTGCTCGCGATCGGACCGGGTCTGCCCGGCGCCTTCTTTCCTCTCGTTACCCTAATCGGGGCTGGTCTGGGCTACCTGCTGGAATCGATGACCGGCCTCTTCGACGCGGCGACCCTCGCGCCGGCCCTCGTCGCGCCTTGGCTCCTCACCTTCCTCCTAGGCAAACCGTTCTCTTCCACCTACCGCTCGCGGGCCCGCATCGAGATCACCTCGCCGCTGAAATGAGCCGACGCGGCCCGGGCGCGAGCGACGCCCCCGGGCGGCCCGCAATCACTTCAGTTGCTCAATGAAGGTGAGGAGGTCGGCCATCTCTTGGACCGAAAGCCCCGCCTCGAGACCCTCGGGCATCAGGCTCTTGCCGGAGGAAGAACTGCCCCGGATGTTCGCGCGGGGCAGGTTCACCTCGGCCCCGCCCATAATGCGCAGCGACAGGCTAGAGGCCTCGTCGCGGGAGATCATTCCGAGGTAGGCGTTCCCGTCCTTGGTGTTCACCTCGTAGGCGATGTACTGCGGTGCTACTTCTTGGTGCGGGTTGATAATCGCGGCCAACAGCGAATCGCGGCCGCGGGACTTCACCGTGAGCAGGTCCGGCCCGAGCTCCAAGCCCTCGCCTCCGGCACGGTGACAGACGCTGCACCGACCGGCGTAAATCCCGCGGCCCCGGGCGGAGTCCCCGGTCAGGGCGATGGCAGGCTGGAACTTGGCGGCCACCTCTTCGCGGGAAGGCGGGATGACGGTGGCCAGCACCACCCGGGCCCGGTCGCGCGTGGGCTCGTGCTTGTGGCGGGCCAAAGCCTCAATCTGGGAGGCGGAGAAGTCAGTCGCGGGCACCTTGCCGGCCGCGACCGCGTCCAGCAGCGGCCGGGTGCGGTCCTCTCGGGCCAGTAGGGCGGCGAGGGCCGCTTCCTTCGCCTTGGGGGTGTACTGCCAGTGATCGAGGAGGATCGCGGCGACTTCGGATCCGGACTGCAGCGCGAGGGCGCGGACGGCGGCGGCCTGCACTGCCTCGGGCTGGCCAGCGGCCCGCGCGGCCGCGAGGGC
>NEUZ01000038.1 GCA_002304435.1 Opitutia bacterium Tous-C8FEB
TTTGAATTGATCCCCGTGCTGGGCGTGGCGGACCCATTCGCCGGCGAGGTGGAGGGTCTCCCCGCATTCGACGCCCGGCAGTGGGCCGACAACCGTGATCAGCGGCGGGCGGGCGCGGCCGGCGTCAGGCGCAGCTTCGGGGCGCAGCTCCGCGATCGTGTAGTGGTTTTCCTCGTTGAGGAAGACGATGCGCTCGATGACGCCGCTGAGCGTGGCGGGCGGAGAGGGCACGGCGGGACGGCGGCCGGCGCGCGTTCAGCGCCCTTCCGGCGGCTGGCGCTCCGCGGCCCCGAGGGTTGCGGTGAGGTCGCGGATCTCCCGGCCGGCCTTCCAGCCGACGTGGAACACGAGGAAGCCGTACCAGACGATGGAGGCCGCGAGGAGGAGGCCCCAGACGGCGACGAGGACGGAGTTCATTGGCGGAGGGGGCGGGCGGGCGTGAGCAGCGAACCCACGACCATCCCGAGGGCCGCGAGCGTGAAGGAGGATGCGCCGGCGACTTCGGGCGCGATCGCCAAGCGCTGGCCGAGGACGAGGAAGGCAACTGGACCAACGGCGCCCAGCACCAGCGCCGCGACCGCGCCGGTGGCGTTCGCGCGTGGCCAGTACAGTCCGGCCACCAGCAGCGTGAAGACGCTGGCGAGGTAGATGTTGCCGGTGACGGCGAGGTAGTCCCACGCGTTGCCCGGCAGCTCGTACCAGAGCCCGTAGAAGAGCAGGAAAACGGCGATCACCACGACCAGCGCGCGCGTGAGTCGAAGCTGCGCGGGCGGGGAGAGCGGCCGCTTGAGGCACGGGGCGATGAGGTCGTTGTAGATCACGGTCGCCCACGTGAGCATATAGCCGCTGTCGGTCGACATCTCGGCCGCGAGCATCGCGGCCACCACCAGTCCGATCAGGCCAGCCGGCAGCACCACGCCGAGGAAGTGCGGCATCGCCGTCAGGCTGGTCAGCCCCTCCGGCAGCCCGCCTTGGGCGGTGAACCACACGCAAGCCGCCGCGCCCCAGAGGCCCGGGAGCAGGAAGCGGCCGACGAAGTAGAACGACGTGCGGCGGTACATCGCCCGCGCGGTGTCCGCGTTGCGCGCCGAGAGCACCCGGCTGATCTGCGTCTGCCAAGTGGTCACCACCGCCAGCTGGAAGACGAATTGCCAGAGCAGGTAACCCCACCCGAAGGAGGATTCGTGGAACGGGTTGTACGGGTGCCCCTTCAGTTGCCCGGCGCCCCAGGCGGCCTCGAGCCCTGCGTTGAGCGGCGTCCAGCCGATGTGCACCAGGACCAACACGGAGGTGACAACGATGCCGACCCCCATCACGAGGAATTGCAGGTAATCGGTGACCAGCACCGAGAGCATCCCGCCCAGCGCGGTGTAGAGGAGGACTAGCCCGAGCAGGGCGGTCATCGTCCACTCGAGGGCGCCCGGGGGGAGGCCGATCGCGTGGACGAGGAACTCGCCGCCGAGCCGCAGGAAAATCCCCATATTGAGCAGGCCGCCAAGCACGACGAACAGCCCCGCGAGCCAGCGCACGCGCGGACTGAAGCGCCGTTCGAACAGCTCGGGGATGGTCATAATCCCGGAGGCGCGCAGCGGGCCGATCACGAACCCGGTGCGGCCCACGAACCACATCACCAGCCACATAATCACGCCGATCGCCGCCCCCGCGAAGCCCTTCTCGTAGCCGAGTTGGGCCGTATACATAATCGTGACGAGCCCGAGCTCCGTCGCCGCCAGCGAAGCGATGCCGAGGTTCACGTCCATCTCGCGCCCGGCCACCGCGAAGTCTTGCACGCCGCGCACGAAGCGCCGCATCCACAGCCCAGCGGCGAGGCAGCCGGCGAGATAGACGAGGATGATCGACCAATCGAGGAGCGTCAGCTGCATGGGGTGGGGTGCGGTCGAGGATGAGTCGGCGCGGCGCGGGGAAAAGGCGAAACTACCCCCGGCTCAGGGGGTGGCGAGGGCCGCCTGCACCTCGGGCAGGCCGGGCAGTACCCGGTCTGCGCCGGCCGCCGTCAGTTCTGCCGCGCTGTGCGTGCCCGTGCACACCGCCCAGCACGGGAACCCGCCCGCGTGGGCGGCTGCGATGTCGAAGGGCGAGTCCCCGATGAGCAGCGTGCTTTCCGCGCGCGCCCCGAGGTTGCCGAGAACAAAGGCGGCAAATTCCGGCCGCGGCTTGAGCCAGGGGGTGTCGCCCGCGCCGAATACGCCCCGCAGGAACGGCGTCACGCCGAGGTGGGCGCAAATGCGCCGCGAGTGCTCGCCGCGCTTGTTGGTGAACGCGGCCAGCACCACCCCGCGGGCATACTGCGCCTCCAGCAACTCCCTAGCTCCCGGCAGCAGCCGGACGTCCTCGAGCAAGATTGAGTCGGTGTACGCGACGTGGAGTCGGGCGCCCTCCGCCACGAGTTCGGGGGGGAGGAAGTGCCCCATCGCGCGCTCCAACCCGCCCCCGACCGCCGCGCGCACCTGGGCTAGCGTGGGGGCCGGCCGCCCGAGTTGGGGCAGGACATGGCAGTAGGAGCGGTGGATCGTGGTGAACGCGTCCACCAGGGTGCCGTCCAAGTCGAGCAGCAGGGTGTCGTAACGGGGCATCGCGGTCGCGCGAGCGTGCCGGCCCCTGGGGCGGAAACGAGGCAAAACCTCGCCCGCCTACAAAATGGGGTTGGCGCGCGCGGCCGGTGCCGGTGGACTCGTCGGTATGCCGGACGCTTCCGTTCCCCCCGCCGCCGCCGTGCGGATCGAGGCGGAGGGGGACTGTTGCGTGGTCACGGTGGGCGGAATCTGGAGCATCACCGCGGCCCCGCCTGCGTGGCCCGGCCCGCCGCCGGGCGCGACCGGGATCGCGCTCCGCGCGGCTGACCTCGGTCGCTGGGACAGCTCGCTGCCGTTCTTCCTCGCGGGCGTCCGCCGGGCTGGCCGCGCAGCTGGGCTGCCCTGTGACGACGCAGACCTGCCGCCCCGACTGCGCGACCTCCTTGCCCAGCTGGAGACCGTCCAAGCCGGAGGCGCACCGGCGGACCGCACGGACAGCTTGCTGACCGTGGTGGGTCTCGCGACGCGCGAGGTCGCGGTGCAGGCGCGGGCGATCCTGGACTTCGTCGGCGAATGTGCGCTCAGCGCGGTGCGGCTCGCGCGTAGCCCGCGGCGGTTTCGCTGGGCGGATTGCGCTGCTGAGATGCAGCAGTGCGGTGCGATGGCCCTGCCGATCGTTAGCCTCATCAGCTTCCTCGTCGGGGTAACGCTCGCCTATACCGGGGCGATCGTGCTGCGGCAGTTTGGCGGCGATATCTGGATCGCGGATCTGGTGGGCCTCTCGATGGTGCGGGAGATGGGTGCGGTGATGACCGCGGTGGTGCTGGCGGGGCGCACGGGCGCCGCCTACGCCGCGACGCTGGGCAATATGAAGGCGAACGAGGAGATCGACGCCCTCGCGACGCTCGGTATCCCGCCGGTGCAGTTCCTCGTCCTGCCGCGCCTGTTGGCGTTGGCGGTGATGATGCCGGTGCTGGCGCTCTACGCGAATGCGCTCGGCATCCTCGGTGGGCTGGTGGTCGCTTATTCCCTGCTCGCGATCCCCCCGACGGCGTTCTGGGTGGAGCTGCTCACCATCGTCGACCTGTCCGATGTGGCTTCCGGCGTGATCAAGGCGGCCGCGTTCGGGCTGATCGTTGGGTTGGCCGGCTGCCTGCGTGGGCTGCAGGCCGAGCGGAGTGCGGACGGCGTCGGTCGTGCCACCACGTCGGCTGTGGTCACGGCCCTCCTACTGCTGGTCATTGCCGACGCCCTGTTCGCGGTGTTGTTCAACGTGCTCGGGATCTGACGCCGATGGATGCCCCCGCGCACTTGTCCCCCGGAGAGATCCCCGCCATCGCGGCCGAGGCGCTCGACTGCGGCTATGAGGGGAAGCTGGTGCTCCGCGACGTCACCTTTTCCGTGGCGCCGGGAGAGATCTTCTTCGTGATCGGCGGCTCCGGCTGCGGTAAGAGTACGCTGCTCCGCCACCTCGTGGGGCTGCACGAGCCGCGGCGCGGTCGCGTGAGTTTCCACGGGCAACCCTTCACCGCCACGGACGCGGCGGGGCGGCGCGAACTGCTGCGTACGTTTGGGGTGCTTTTCCAGGGCGGCGCTCTCTGGTCCTCGCTCACCCTCCGCGAGAACGTCGCCCTGCCGCTCGAGGAGTACACGCCGCTCAGCCGGCGGGAGCGGGGGGAACTCGCCGCGCTCAAGCTGGCCCAGGTCGGGCTCCAGGGCTTCGAGGATTATTACCCGGCCGAGATCAGCGGCGGGATGCGCAAGCGTGCCGGGCTGGCGCGGGCCCTGGCGCTTGATCCGGCGGTGGTGTTCTTCGACGAGCCCTCCGCGGGCCTCGACCCCGTGACGTCGCGGAGCCTCGACGACCTCATCCGCCACGTCCGCGATACCTTCGGCACCACCATCGTGGTGGTCTCGCACGAGCTGGCCTCGATCTTCGCCCTCGCCGACCGCGCGGTGATGCTGGCGCGAGAGGAGCAGGGGATCATTGCCGCGGGTCCGCCCGCCGCCCTCGTGGATTCCCCGGATCCCCGGGTCCGGGCCTTTCTCACCCGGACCGCTCCGGCCTGAGCCGGTTCAGGCTGTCCTTCCGCCGCCCGATCGCCCAGCGTCCCCCCGCGTGAAGACCAAGGTCAGTCCAGCCGTCGTCGGGGCCTTCGTGATCGGTGGGCTCGCGTTGCTCTTCCTCTCGCTGGTTTCCTTCGGGGGCATCAGCTTCCTTTCCAAGCCGCCCCGCTTCACCGTCTTTTTCAACGAGTCCATCCACGGCCTCGACCTTGGCTCGCCGGTGAAGCTCCGGGGCGTGCGCGTCGGCCGGGTGGTGGACCTCAATCTCCGCTACGACTCGGCGAGCGGACGCTCGGTGGTCGCGGTGGTTTGCGAGATTCACAAGGATGCGGTGACTCCGGTGGACGGCGTGGGGTTAGATCTCGGCCAGCCTGGCGCGCTGCAGCGTTTGGTGGACCGGGGCTTGCGGGCGCAGCTCGGGGTGCTCGGGTTGGCGACCGGGCTGCTGTATGTCGAACTGGACTTGGTGAAACCGGCGGACTTTCCGGCCGATCCGGCGGCGAAGGATCCAAGATACGTGGTCGTGCCGGCGCTGCCCTCGGCGATCTCCGCGTTTCAGGCGAGCGCATCCGAGATCCTCGCGAAGGTGAAGCGGGTCGATTTTGCCGGCCTCTCTGAGGAACTGAAGGCCCTCGTCGCCCAGACCCGGCGGCAGGTGGCCGGCATTGATGTGAAGGGGCTCGTCGACCAATGGCGCACGACCGGGGTCGCGGTGGAGGCGCTCGCGACCTCACCCGAGTTGCGCCGCACCCTCGCCAACCTCGACGCGGCGGTCACGGAACTGCGCGCTGTGGTGGCGCGGTTCGATGCACAGGTGGAGCCGACGGGCCGCGAACTGGCGGCGACGCTGGTGGAAGCGCGGCGGTCGCTGCAGGCGTTCGGCGAGGCGGCGGGGGAAACGCGTCGTTTTATGGCGGGCAATGCCGGGGTGGGGGCGGAGGTTGGCGAGACGCTCGGGCGTTTGAGCGAGGCCGCGGCCGCCGTGACGCGATTGGCCGACTACCTCGAGCGCAATCCAAACGCCCTGCTCTCGGGCCGGCCCCGGCCGTGACCACGCCGCGATTTTCCCGATGAACCCGCGCGTCTTCCTGCTGGTTTCCCTCCTCGCGGCCGCGGCCGCCGGCGCCGGTTGCTCGTTGCTGCCCGCGCCGAAGCCCGATCCGACGCGCTTCTTCCTGCTGGCGGCGGAGCCCGGGGAGGCCGCGCCGGCGCGCGGCACGGTCGCGCTGCGACCGGTCGAGGTGCCGGCTTACCTGCGTCAGCCGGCGCTGGTCGTGCGGCGGGGCGGCAACGAGGTTACGTTCCGCGAGGCCGCCCGCTGGGGCGAGCCGCTGGAGCAGGGCTTCGCGCGGGTGCTGGGCGAGAATCTGCGGCGGTTCGGCCTCCCGCCGACGCCTCGCGGTGGCGAGGCGGACGCGGCCGCGCTGGTGGTGCGGGTGCTGGCGGCCGAGGGCACGGCCGCCGGCGGGGTGGAATTCCGCGCCGCGTGGGAGCTTACCCGACGCGGCGCCGCGCCGGTGAGCGGGGAATTCCGCGCCGCTGGGCTCACGTGGGACGGACGCGACGAGGCCGGTCTGGCGGCGGGCCTAAGCGCCGCGGTCGCGGGGCTTGCGGCCGAGCTCGCCGGGCAAGTTCCGGCGACGCGCTAGTTGGTCCTGAGGCCGCCCGAGGGCGACCTCTCGTTTCGAGTTCTCTCCCGCCCGTGTTCAGCGGAGCGCGGCGGCGATGCGGGTGAGGGCGGTCTCGACGTTCGCGCGCGAATTGAAGGCGCTGATCCGCACGTGGCCCTCGCCGCACTTGCCGAAGCCGGCTCCTGGCGTGCACACCACCTGAGCCCGCTGCAGCAAGAGGTCGAAGAATTCCCAGGAGTCGCGGCCGGTGTTGACCCAGATGTAGGGCGCGTTGTCCCCGCCTACGCAGGTGAAGCCGAGGCCGGTCATCGCCTCGCGGATCAGGCGGGCGTTCGCGAGGTAGAAGTCGATCAGGGCGCCGGTCTGGCGCTTGCCCTCCTCGGTGTAGATGGCCGCGGCGGCGCGCTGGATCGGGTAGGCGACGCCGTTGAACTTGGTCGTGTGCCGCCGGTTCCACAGGGCGTGCACGGCGTGCGGCCGGCCTGCGGCGTCCCAGGCCTGCACCGTCTTCGGCACCACGGTGTACGCGCAGCGCGTGCCGGTGAAGCCGGCGGTCTTCGAGAAACTGCGGAACTCGATCGCCACCTCCCGCGCGCCCGGGATCTCGTAGATCGAGTGCGGGATGCGCGGGTCGCGGATGTAGGCCTCGTAGGCGCTGTCGAACAGGATCACCGCCCGGTGGCGGCGCGCGTACTCGACCCACGCCGTGAGCTGCTCCCGCGTCGCCACCGCGCCCGTGGGGTTGTTGGGGAAACAGAGGTAGATCAGGTCCGCCGCGCCCTCGGGCAGCCCGGGCACGTAGCCATTGGCCGGTGTGCTGTCGAGGTAGGTCACGCCGGAGTAGCGGCCGTCGACGTTCCCGCCGGTGCGCCCCGCCATCACGTTGGTGTCGACATAGACCGGGTACACCGGATCGGGGATCGCGAGGCGGATGTCCGTCGCGAAAATTTCCTGCAGGTTGCCGCAATCGCACTTCGAGCCGTCTGAGATGAAGATCTCGTCCGCCTCGATCGCGCAGCCGCGCGCCGCGTAGTCGTGCTGCGCCACCGCCTCGCGCAGGAACGCGTAACCCTGCTCCGGCCCGTAGCCCTTGAACGTTTCGCGCCGCGCCATCTCGTCGGTCGCCGCGTGCAGCGCCGCGACGCACGCGGCGGGCAGCGGCTCGGTGACGTCGCCAATGCCCAGGCGGATCACCGGCTGGTCGGGGTGGGCCGCGACGTGCGCGCTGACCCGCTTGGCGATGTCGCTGAAGAGGTAGGAGGCCTTGAGCTTGGTGTAGTTCTCGTTGATGCGGATCATAAGCGCGGGCGGAAAGGGCGGAGCAAACGGGGCGGCCCCGGCGAATTCAAGTCCGCGTTCGGGGCCGCCTCTGGGATTGCCTCCGGGCCGCGCGGTGGCCCATCGTGTCTCCGCCCCCTATGCAGCGGATCACCGCCACCGCTGAGTTGCCCGCCGCCGTCGCGGACTTGCGCCGCGCTGGGCGCACCGTCGCCCTAGTCCCCACCAGCGGGGCGCTCCACGCTGGCCACGGGGCGCTGATCGCCGCTGCCCGGGAGCGCGGCGACGCGGTGGTCGTGTCCGTTTTCGTCAACCCCTTGGCCTTCGGCCCGAGCGAGCCGGTCGCCCGCTACCCGCGCATGCCGGAGTTCGACGCGGAGTTTTGCCGCGCGGCGGGCGCCGACCTCGTGTTCCTCCCCCCGGCCGAGGACCTGTTACCCCGAGGGTTTTCGACGGTGGTCGTCGAGGACGCGGTTAGCCGGCCCTTGTGCGGGATCTCGCGGCCCCATCATTTCCGTGGCGTGGCCACGGTGACGCTCAAGCTGCTCCAACTGGTGCGGCCCGAGCGGCTCGTGCTTGGCCAGCGCGACGCCCAGCAGGTGGCGGTGCTGCGCAAGCTCAACCACGACCTCTGTCTCGGCGTCGAGTTGGTGGTGGTGCCCACGGTACGGGATCCGGACGGCCTGCCGTGGACCGCGCGGAGTAAGGATTTGACGCCGGGTCAGCGGCAGGAGGCAGCGGCGGTGTCCGCGGCGTTGCGGCGCGCGCGAGAGATGGTCGCGCAGGGCGTGCGGATTCCCGACCGGATCATCGCGGAGGTCACGCACCTGATCGGGCAGAAGCGCCGGCTGCGCGTGATCTATGTGTCGCTCGTCGACCCCCACAGTCTGGAGGCGGTGCGCGAGGTGGTGCCCGGGCGGAGCCTGCTGGCTTTGGCGGTGTGGATCGACGAGTTCCGGCTGATCGACAACGTCGAGCTCTGATCAGCCCGGCGCGCGGGTGGCGGTCGGCGCCACGATCACCTCGAGGCCCTTCGCCCGCAGTTCGGCGACGAGCTCTGGCGGGGCGCCGGCGTCGGTCACGATCACATCGACGCCGGTGAAGTCGCAGAGGAAGAAGGTAGAGCGGCGGCCGAACTTACCGTGGTCGAGGCAGAAGATCACCTTCGCCGCCCCGCGCATCATCGCGCGCTGGATCTCGACGATCAGTGCGTGTGAGTTGTAGATCCCGTCGGGGGAGACGCCGCTGCCGCTGAGCACCGCGACGTCGGCGTGCATCCGCGCGAATGTTTCCACGGCGTGCGGGCCGACGAGCGTGCCGAGCCGCGGGTAGATAACCCCGCCGGAGAGGTGCACCTCGTGCCGGGTCGAGCCCGAGAAGTGGTTCGCGACCGGCAGCGAGTTGGTGATGATCTGCGCGACCTTGTCCCCGAGCTGCTGCGCCACGTGGAAGCAGGTCGTGCCGCTGTCGATGATCACGTTCTGCCCCGGCTCGATTAGCGCCGCGCAGGCCTGGCCGATCGCGTCCTTTTCCGCCACTTGGTGCGTGTCCCGGACGTTGAAGACGAACTCGTCGCTCTTGGCCGGTTGCAAGGATCTGGCGCCTCCGTGCGTCCGCCGCACCCGCTTGCCGCCTTCCAACCCCGCCACGTCCCGCCGGACCGTCGAAACGGAGGCCCCCACGTGGTGGGCAAGTTCCTCCAGCGAAGCGAATTCCACCTTTTGCAGGTAGGCCTCGATCTTCGCTTGGCGCTCCTCCGGTGACATCGTTGCTGGAATCTTTTGGTAGATTTTGCGGTAACTTGCAACCGCAACCTTGACAGATTTTGGCGTTTCTGGCTCATTCCCGGGTCGAAGTCCTCCAGCTGACGCCATGTCCCTCCCTCCACCGCTTCCCCATCAGGTCGAGATCGAGCATCTCGTGCGGCGGGCGTTGTACCAGCGCCTCGGACGGACGCTGCCGCGGCAGGCGCAGGCCCCGAATCCGCTGCTGGTCAACGTCAGCGCGCGGCACTGCCACCTGACGCCGGAGGCCGTCGAGGCGTTGTTCGGCAAGGGCGCGAAGCTCACGCCGATGAAGTGGCTCTACCAGAAGGACCAGTTTGCCGCGAAGGAGACGGTCACGCTGATCGGTCCGCGCAGCCGGGTGATTTCCAACCTGCGCATTCTCGGCCCGTGCCGCGACCTGAACCAGGTGGAGCTGGCGTTGACGGACGCGATCGCGCTCGGCTTCGACATCCCGGTCCGCTCCTCGGGCAACATCGCCGGCACCCCGGGCTGCATGCTGATGGGGCCGGCGGGGTTCTTCGAGATGAAGGAGGGCGTGATCCGCGCCGCGCCGCACGTCCACCTGCACCCGGACGACGCCGCGTTCTACGGGGTGAAGGCGGGCGAGTACCTCCGGCTCCGCGTCGGCGGGCCGTGCGCGACCACCTTCGACCGCGTCCTCGCTCGCGTGCACGCCGACTTCAAACTCGAGGTCCACATCGACACCGACGAGGGCAACGCCTGCGCGCTTGAGCCGGGCACGCCCGTGGAACTGGTCCGCTGACCGCCCCTTTTTTAACCCGCTCCTCCCAACTCCCCCATCCAGACAATGAATGATTCCATCGGCATGGTAGAAACCCGCGGCTACGTCGGCAGCGTCGAGGCCAGCGACGCTATGGTCAAGGCGGCCAACGTCGCGCTTGTCCGGCAGATCCAGATCGGCGGCGGCCTCGTCACGGTCGTCGTCAAGGGCGACGTCGGCAGCGTCAAGGCGGCCGTCGAGGCCGGCGCCGAGGCCGCGAAGCGCGTCGGCGAACTCATCTGCTCTCACATTATCGCCCGCCCCCACGGCGAGCTCGTCCGCACCCTCGGCCTCTGAGCCTAGGTCCACTCCAACCCTCATCCTTATTCCTACTATGGCTCAGGAAGCAGTCGGTCTGATCGAAACCAAGGGATTCTGCGCGATGCTCGAGGCCGCGGATTCCGCCCTCAAGGCCGCGAGTGTCACGATGACGGGCTACGAGGCCGTCGGCAGCGGCTACGTCTGCGCGTTTTTCCGGGGCGACGTCGCCGCGGTGAAGGCCGCGGTTGACGCCGGCGCCGAGGCGGCCGCGAAGGTCGGCGAGGTGATCGCCGTCCAGGTCATCCCGCGCCCGCACGAGGACCTCGCCGGGCTCGGCCGCTGGCTCCAGCAGGCCTCGGCCTGACCCTTGCGCGGGGCCGCCCGCGGTCCCGCGTCCGCCGCCGCGCCCCCGGGCGCGGCCACCCGGCCACCGATGAACCTCCTCGTCGCCAACCTCGGCTCGACCTCGTTCAAGTACCGGCTCTTCCGCTTCACCGGGGCGGAGGAGGCGGTGCTGCTCGCGAAGGGCGGATCCGAACGCGTCACCGATTACGGTGTCGCGATCGACGCCTGCCTCGCGGAGCTGCGCGCCGGCGGCCACCTCGCCTCGGCCGCCGACCTGCACGGGGTGGGGTTCAAGACCGTGCTCGGCCGCGGGGTCACCGGCTGCGTGCCGGCGGACGACCGCGTGATCGCCGCGCTCGAGGGGTTCCGCGAGATCGCCCCCGCGCACAACCCTCCGTACGCGGCCGGCATCCGCCGCTTCCGGGAGAAGCTGCCCGGCGTGTCCCTGTTCGCCCTCTTCGAAACGGCTTTCTACCAGTGGGTGCCCGAGGCCGCGACGCGCTACGCGGTGCCCGCCGCCTGGCACGAGGCCGGGGTCCGCCGCCACGGCTTCCACGGGGCCAGCCACAAGTTTGTCGCCGAGCGCTCCGCCGAGCTGCTCGGCCGGCCCGACGTCGCTGCCCGCGCCCGCCGCCTTTATCAGCTTGGGCCCGCGCCGCTGCCGGCTGGTTCCGCCCCCCTGCGCGTCATCAGTTGCCACTTGGGCGGCAGCAGCTCCGTCACCGGCATCCGCGACGGCGTGGCCGTCGGCACCAGTATGGGCCTGAGCCCGCAGTCAGGCCTGCCGCAGAACAACCGCGTCGGCGACCTCGACTCCGCCGCGATCCCCTTCGTGATGAAGACGCTCGGCCTGCCGCTGGCCGAGGTGGAGCGCCAGCTGACGAAGGAGTCCGGGCTGCTCGGCCTGTCCGGCGCGGGCAACGACCTGCGCGACATCCGCGCGGCCGCGGCCGCCGGCGACGCCCGCGCCCGGCTCGCGCTCGATGTGTTTGTCCACTCGGCCCGGCATTGGATCGGCGCCTTCTGGGTCGAGCTTGGCGGCTGCGATGCCCTCGTGTTCACCGCGGGCATCGGCGAGAACAACCCCGACCTGCGCGCCGCCATCTGCGCCGGGCTCGAGGGCCTCGGCCTGCAGCTCGATCCGGCCCGCAACGAGGCGCTCCGCGGCGCCGAGGGCGAGGTATCCGCCGCCGGCGCGCGCACCCGCGTGCTCGTCATCCCCGCCAACGAGGAGCTGGTCGTCGCCCGCGAGACGTACCGCTGCCTGCACGCCGCCCGCTGATCGCGCCCCCCCTTTCCGTCAACCTCCCCTCAACCCAGTCATTCTTATGGCCTCCAAAGCAATTGGTCTCCTCGAAACGCGCGGCCTCACCGCGCTCGTCACCGGCGTCGACGCGATGCTCAAGTCCGCGAACGTCTCCCTGCACGGCCCGATGAAGCAGGTCGGCAACGCCCTCGTCTCGGCGGTGGTCATCGGCGATGTCGCCGCGGTCAAGGCCGCGACGGACGCCGGCGCGCAGGCCGCCCGCACGGTGGGCGAGGTGGTCAGCGTGCAGGTCATCCCGCGGCCCCACGATGACGTCTCGGTCGTGCTGCCGAAGGCTGCCGCCCCCGCGGCGAAGAAGTAACCCGCCGGACTCCCCCCGGATGTTCCTCGCGCGCGTCATCGGCTCGGTGGTCTCGACCAAGAAGGACGAGGCCATGAAGGGCCGGAAACTCGTGGTGCTGCGGCCGCTGCTGGTGGACGAGGCTAACCCGGCCCAGTTCCGCCCGGGCGCCAACACCGTGGTCGCCGTCGACACCCTCGGCGCCGGCCTCGGGGAGGTCGTCCTGTTCTGCCAAGGTAGCTCCGCGCGCCAGGCTAGCGGGATGAAGTCCCTACCCGTCGACGCCGTGATCACGGGCATCGTCGACGCCGTCGACGTGCTCAACCACAAGATCTATCCCGCTCCGTCCTGAGGCCCCCGCGCCGCTCCGCTCGCCCGATGAGTTCCCCCCTTCCCTTGGACGAAAAGGCCCTCCGGGCCGTGGTTGAGGACGTGCTCCGCAGCCTCGGTCGCTCGCCGGTGCTTTCCCCGGCGCCCGCGCCCGGGTCCGCGCCCGCCGCCCCCGCGGTGGTCCGCAGCGGCCCGCGCCTCGGCGTGTTCGACTCGGTGCCCGAGGCCTGCGCCGCGGCGCACGCCGCCTTCACCCAGCTCCAAGCCAAGGGGATCGCGGGCCGCGCCAAGGTGGTCGAGATCGTCAAGTCCCTCGCCACCGCCCACGCGGCGGAGTGGGGCCGCTTCGAGTTCGAGGAGACGCGCATCGGCCGCCTCGAGCACAAGATTGAGAAGCTCCAGATCGTGAAGCTGGTGCCCGGCGTCGAGTGGCTGAAGCCCTACGCGCTCAGCGGCGACCACGGGATCACGCTCGAGGAGTACACGCCGTTCGGCGTCATCGGCGCGATCCTGCCGGTCACGCACTCCGTCCCCACGCTCAGCGGCAACATCATTAACATCGTCGCCGCGGGGAACGCCGTCGTCTTCAACCCGCACCCCGGCGGCGCGCGCTCGGCCGCCCTCGCGGTCCGCGCCTACAACGAGGCAATCCAGGCCGCCCTCGGGATCGAGAACCTGGTCTGCACCGTTGCGCAGCCGACGCTCGATACGTTCGCCGCGCTGACGCGCGACCCGCACATCGGGCTGCTCTGCGTCACCGGCGGCCCCGCCGTGGTCGCTGCCGCGATGAAGTCCGGCAAGCGCGCGGTCTGCGCCGGCCCGGGCAACCCGCCCGTGCTGGTCGATGGCACCGGGTGCCTGCGCAAGGCGGCCCGCGACATCGTCCAGGGCGCCGCGTTCGACAACAACTTGCTCTGCATTGGTGAGAAGCAGGTCTTCGTGCCCGACGCCCACTTTGCCGGCTTCCGCGAGGCCCTCGTGGCCGCCGGTGCCGCGGAGCTCAATTCCGGCCAGGTGGAGCGCCTGACCACCGCCGCGTTTACCTTTTCCAAGGACGCCGGTGGCTGTTCCCACGCCGCGGTCAACCGCAAGCTCGTCGGGGCCGACGCCGCGGTGCTCGCCCAGCACGCCGGCGCCAACGTGGCGGCTTCCACCCCGTTGCTGTTCGCGGAGACGCCTGCCGACCACGCCTTCGTCGTTGAGGAGCAGATGATGCCGATGATTCCGATCGTGCGCGTCCGTTCGGTCGAGGAGGGCATCGAGCTCGCCCGCCGCTCGGAGCACGGCTACAAGCACTCCGCGATCATCCACTCGCTCAACGTGGATCATATGACGCAGATGGCGCGCGCGCTCGACACCACGCTGTTCGTCAAGAATGGCCCCTGCGTCGCCGGCCTCGGCCTCGGCGGCGAGGGCTACCTCAGCTACTCGATCGCGACCACGACCGGCGAGGGCATCACGACGCCCGCCACGTTCACGCGCACGCGCCGCTGCGTTATGGTCGATAATCTTCGGATCTACTGATTATGATGGTCGCGCGCGTCGACGGGGTGATCGTCTCGACGGTCTGCCATCCCAGCATGGCCGGCCACCGGACGGTCATCTGCCAGCCGCTCGACGAGCACGGCCGCGAGGAGGGTGCCCCGTTCCTCGCCCTCGACCCGCACGCCGCCGGGCGCCACCAGCGGGTGCTGGTCTCGACCGACGGTTCCCACACGCGGGCGCACGTGGGCGACCCGCATTCACCGCTGCGCAATATCATCCTCGGGGTGATCGACGAGGAGGACGCCCGCGCGGGCCGCTGACGATGCGCCTCGGACACGTCATCGGTCGCATCACGCTCTCGCAGCAGGACCCCGCCTACCACGGCGGGCGGTTCCTGCTCGTCCAGCCCTTCGGCCGCGAACAGTACCGCGGCGCCGGGATGACGCCGCTGGCGCCCGGCAACAGCCTGGTGATGTACGATCAACTCGGGGCCGGCGTCGGCCACGTGGTCGGCTTCACCGAGGGCGCTGAGGCGACGGCGCCGTTTCCCGAACCCACTCCGGTCGACGCGTACTGCGCGGCGATCATCGACCAGATCTTCTACCAGCCGCCCGCCTGAGGCGGCTTTTTCTCCCCATGCCGAAAGTCATCACCGCCCGCGAAGCCGAGGAACTCCTGCGCAAGGGCGAGGCCCCCCCGGCCGGCGCCATCCTCACGCCCTCCGCCCGCGACGTCTTCGGGGGCGGCAGCCTCCAGTCCTCCTTCCGCGGCACCGGCGCCCGCGCCGTCGCGAAGCCGGCGTCCGCCCCGGCCGCGGCTGTGACCCCCTCCACGCCCGATCTGGAGTTTCGTTGGACGCCGGGCGCGGACCCCCGCACGCCTGCCGAGATTGCCGCCTTCTTCCGTTCGCCCGCGCTCGAGGTGCTCAAGGAGCGGATCTGCGACATCGGTCGCCGCCTCTGGCAGCGCGAGTACACCGACGGCAACGGCGGCAACATCACCATCCGGGTCGGCGATAACCTCGCCCTCTGCACGCCCACGCTCATCTGCAAGGGCTTTATGCAGCCGGCGGATATGTGCCTGGTGGACCTCGACGGCAACCAGCTGGCGGGCACCCGCAAGCGCACCAGCGAAGCGATGACCCACTTCGGGATTATGAAGCGCCAGCCGGCCGCCAAATCCTGCGTCCACGCGCACCCGCCGCACGCCACCGCCTTCGCAATCGCCAACGTCGACATCCCTTCCTGCCTCATCCCCGAGGCCGAGGTGTTTCTCGGCAAGATCGGTGTCGCCAAGTACCAGACGCCCGGCACGCCTGCCAACGCGGACGAGGTGGGCGAGGTCGGCAAGGAACACCAGGCCGTGCTGATGGAGAACCACGGCGTGATCTGCTGGGGCAAGGACGTCGAGGACGCCTACTGGAAGATGGAGAACATCGACTCCTACTGCCGCACGGTCTGGATCGCGGCCGGGCTCGGCGGCGGCCTGCACCGCTTCTCCGGCCGGCACGCCCGCGAGCTCATCGACATCCGCCAGAAGCTCGGGATGCCCGATCCCCGCGCCGGGCTCAAGGAGTGCGAGCTCTGCGACAACGCCGACTTCCGCCCCGCCACCGTCTGCGCCGCGCCCGCCGCCCCTGCGGAAAACGCCGCCCCCGATCCCCAAGTCGAGGCCGTCGTCCAGGCAGTCACCGCCCAGATCCTCCGCCAGCTTGGCGGCAAATGACCTTCCCCGCGTCCCTATGAAAGTCTCCATCATCGGCGGCGGCGGCCGCGTTGGCTCCAACGCCGCCTTCGCCCTCCAGTGCGCCGGCATCGTCTCCGAGATCCAGATCCTCGACGCCAACGCCGACCTGGCCGAGGGCGAGGCGCTCGACCTGCTCCACGGCGCCGCCTCCCTCGCCGACCAGCGCATCTACGCTGGCGATTACGCTCGTGCGAAGGACAGCGACATCTTCGTCATCACCGCCGGCCTGCGCCGCAAGCCCGACGAATCTCGCCTCGACCTCATCAACCGCAACGTCGCCCTGTTCAACGGCATCCTCGACAGCCTGAAGGGCGCCGGGATGCGCAAGGACGCGCTGGTGTTCGTGGTGTCCAACCCGGTCGATATCCTCACGCAGCTCGCCGCCGCTCGCCTCGGCCTACCGTGGTCGCAGGTGCTTGGCCTCGGCACGATGCTCGACACCGCTCGCTTCCGTTCGCTGATTGCGCAGGAGCTGAAGCTCGCGCCGACGCAGGTGAAGGCCCTGATTCTCGGCGAGCACGGCGACTCGATGTTCCCCGTGTGGTCCTCCGCGACTTACGCCGGCCTGCCGCTGGTGCGGATGCCCGGCTGCACGCCCGCCTTCCAGACCCAAGTGTTTGAGCGCACCAAGGGCAGCGGCGCCGAGGTGATCCGCCGCAAGGGCGGGGCCGGCTGGGCCGTCGGCGCGACGATTGCCGAGGTGATCCACGCGATTGCCCACGATCGCCGCCAGGTGCTGCCCGTCGCCACGGTCCAGCAGGGTGCCTACGGCATCCGCGGCACCGCCATCAGTGTCCCCACCGTCGTCGGCCGCGCGGGGGCGCTCGCTCACGTCGAGGTCGAGCTCTGGCCCAAGGAACTCCAGGCCCTGCAGGCCTCCGCCAAGGCGCTCAACGACACCTTCGCCAAGGTGAAGCGCGCCTGAACCGGGTGGTTCGCGGCGGGCTTACGCCTTGCCAATTGGGCGCAAGTGTACTGCGTAAGGTTGTTTCCCACACATGAAAAAGTTCCTCCTCGCTCCCCTCGCCGCGGCCTTCATCGCCGCTTCCGCCTTCGCCGCCGACAAGGAAGTCACCCTCACCGGCGCCGGCCAGTGCGCCAAGTGCTCGCTGAAGCAGACCGACGCGTGCCAGAACGCGGTCGTCGTTAAGGAGGCTGGTAAGGACACCACCTACCTGATGGCACAGAACGATGTCGCCAAGAAGTTCCACGGCACCGTCTGCAAGGGCGTGAAGCAGATCACCGTGACCGGCTCCGTCAGCGAGAAGGACGGCAAGAAGGTCATCACGGCCTCCAAGGTGGCCGAGGTGAAGAGCTGATTCCGGCTCAGACCTGAAACTTTCCGGGGCGCCCGCGGGCGCCCCTTTTTGTTGCCCCCACCTGCAGCGCCCCGGGGACCTAGCGACGCGCTGACCGCGCCGGCTTGCGGGCGCCACCCCGCCGCGTTTGCTTTGGAGCGCCCCGCCGATGCGATCCCTCCTGCCACTGCTCGCCACCCTCGTTTTCGTCCCCGTCTCCGTCGCGGCCACCCCCGCCGCGCCGCCGAGCTTTCTCGTCATCCTCGCCGACGACCTCGGCTACTCCGATCTCGGGAGCTACGGCGGCGAGATCCCGACGCCGCACCTCGACGCGCTCGCGGCGGGCGGACTGCGCTTCACCCAGGCTTACAGCACGGCCCGCTGCTGGCCTTCGCGCGCGGCCGTGCTTACGGGCTTCTACGCGCAGCAGGTGCGGCGCGACGTCGTGCCGGGTGTGCCGAGCGGGGCCCGCGGCCTTCGTCCCGCGTGGGCTCCCCTCGCGAGCGAGTTACTCACTCCGGCCGGTTACCGGAGCCTCCACGCCGGCAAGTGGCACGTCGACGGTCCGCCCCGCGAGCACGGCTTCGCGCACAGCTTCGAGATCGGGCAGGGCCAGAACAATTTCTTCCTCGCGCCCGGTAACACCGACGACGGCGTGCCCGGCGTGCAGACGCCGGACTACCACGTCACCGCCGCCACCGCCGAGCACGCGGTGAAGTACCTGCGCGACCACGCCGCGCAGTTCCCCGGCCGCCCGTTCTTCCTCTACCTCGCCTTCACCGCCCCGCATTTCCCGCTCCACGCCCCGGCGGCCGACATCGCGCGCCACCGCGACGCGTACCACCGCGGCTGGAACGAGATCGCCGCCGAGCGCCACGCGCGCCAGCGCCGCCTCGGGCTCGTCCGCCACGACCTGCCCCCGATGGAGCGCGACGTCGGCCCGCCCTACGCCTTCCCCGACGCGATCCGCGCGCTCGGGCCCGGCGAGGTCAACCGCCCGCTCCCTTGGATCGAGCTCACGCCGGAGCAGCGTTCCTTCCAAGCCGCGAAGATGGCGGTGCACGCGGCGATGGTGGACCAGATGGACCGCGAGCTGGGCCGGGTGCTCGCGCAGCTGCGCGCGATGGGGGCCTTCGACAACACCCTGATCCTCTTCGGCTCCGACAACGGGGCGAGCGCGGAAATTATGGTGCGCGGCGGCGGGCACGATCCGCGGGCGGCCCCCGGATCGGCGGCGACCTACCTGAGCCTCGGTCCCGGCTGGTCTAGCGCCGCCAACACGCCGTTCCGCCGCCACAAGACCTGGGTCCACGAGGGCGGCATCGCCACGCCGCTTATCGCCCATTGGCCGGCCGGCATCCGCGCCCGCGGCGAGCTCCGCCACACGCCGGTCCACCTGATCGACGTGGTGCCCACGCTGCTTGAGCTCGCAGGTGCGGCTCGTCCCGCCGCGGTCCGTGGGCATCCGGTCCCGCCCTGGCCGGGCCGGAGCCTCGTGCCGGCCTTCGCCGCCGACGTACCGCTCGACCGGGAATTCCTCTGGTGGGAACACGAGGGAAACCGAGCCTTGCGCGCGGGCGACTGGAAGCTCGTCGCGTTGAAGGATGGCCCGTGGGAACTCTACGATCTGGCGCGCGATCGCGGGGAACAGCGCGACCTCGCCGCGGCTCAGCCCGAACGCGTCCGCGCGCTCGCGGCCCTCTGGGAACGCCAGGCGGAGGAGAACGGCCGCCTCGCCCGTACCGACCCGCCGCCGGCCGCCGCGCCGGGCGCGAAGCAGGGCAAGCGCAAGCATCCGTGAGGCTCCCCCGCTTCCATCGCCGGTGGGCCCTCGCGCCCTTGCTGTCTCTCGCGGGCCTCCTCCCGCGCGCCGCCGGCGCGGCGGCGCCGGACGGGTCCTTTGCGGCGCCGCTGCCGGCCGGCGTCGCCGCGATCTGGGACCCCGCGACCGCGTACCGGGAGGCTTCGGCCACGCGCGAACGGATTTGCCTGAACGGGCTGTGGCGCTGGCAGCCCGCGGATCCCGGGGAGAAGCCGCCGCCGGCCGGCCAGTGGGGCTTCTTCAAGGTGCCCGGGAGCTGGCCTGGCATCGGGAGTTACATCCAGAAGGACTCCCAGGTGGTCTACCCGCACGCCGCGTGGCGGAGCCGCCCGCTCCCGGAACTCGAGGTCGCGTGGTACGAGCGCGAGTTTGCCGTCCCCGCGGGCTGGGACGGCCGCGGGATCCGGCTCGCCGCGGACTACGTGAATTCCCTCGCGGTCGTGTGGATCGACGGTCGCCGCGTGGGCGAACTCCGTTACCCCGGGGGCGAACTCGACGTGGGCGCGCACTGCCGCCCGGGCGGCACGCACCGTCTCAGCCTTCAGGTCTCGGCGATGCCGCTGCGCGCGGTCCTAGTCTCGTACTCCGACAGTAACCAGGCGCGCACCATCAAGGGCCGGGTCGAGCGCCGCGGGCTCTGCGGGGACGTATTTTTGGTCGGGCAACCCGCGGGCGCCCGGCTGGCCGACGTGAAGGTGGACCCCTCGTGGCGGCGCGGCGAGACCCGCGTCGAGGTGGGCCTAGAGGCGCTCGAGCCCGCGCGGCGCTACCGCGTCGAGGTGCGGGTGGTGCGCGCGGGCGCCGAGCTACACCGCTGGCGCAGCCCGGTGTTCGTCGGCCGCGAGGTGCGTCGGGGCCGGCTCGCGTTCGTCGAGCGCTGGCGCCCCGAGCTGGCGTGGGATCTGCACACGCCGGATCACCTCCACGACCTCGTCTGCACGCTCGTCGCGGAGGACGGGGCGGCGCTCGACGAGGCCCTGCCCGTGCGCTTCGGCTTCCGTGAGTTCTGGACCGAGGGCCGCGACTTCGTGCTCAACGGCACGCGCCTCCAGCTCTTCGCTACCACGCTGGACAACGCACAGGTCAGCACCGTCTGGGCTTCCTACGAGGGGGCGCGCGAGACCTTCCGGCGCCTGCGCCGCATCGGCTTCAACTTCGTCTACACCCACAACTACGGCTGCGAGCCCGGGGCCCACCTAAGTTTTGCGGAGGTGCTGCGCGCGGCGGACGACGTCGGCATTCTGGTCGCGTTCTCGCAGCCGCATTTTTCGCACTACGAGTGGGGCGGTTCAGGCGTCCCCGCGGGCTACGCCGAACACGCCGAGCGCTATGTCCGCCGCGCGCAGAACCACCCCTCCGTGGTCGCCTACGCGCTGAGCCATAACGCGGCGGGCTACATCGGCGATATGGATCCCGATCGCGTGCTCGGGCAGGGCGACCTGCGGGAACCGTGGTCGCGCCACAATGCCTCGCTGGCCCTGCGCGCGGAGGCGGTGGTCCGTCAGTTCGATGAGTCGCGCGTCCTCTATCACCACGCTGCGGGTAACCTCGGCGCGCTGCACACGGTGAACTTTTACGCGAACTTCACGCCGCCCCAGGAGCTCTCGGACTGGTTCGCGGGCTGGGCCGCGCGCGGCGTGAAGCCCCTGTTCCTCTGCGAGTACGCGGCGCCGTTCTCCTGGGATTGGACCCTCTACCGCGGTTTTTACCAGGGCCGGCGCGACTTCGGCTCGGCCCGCGTGCCGTGGCACTTCGCGCTCGCCGAGTGGAACGCGCAGTTCCTCGGCGATGCCGCTTTTCCTATCTCGGGCCGAGAGCGCGATAATCTCCGTTGGGAGGCCGCGCGCCTCAAGGCCGGCCAAGTCTGGCACCGCTGGGATTACCCGACGCCGGTCAATGCGCGGGAGCTCCGTGAGCGCGATCCGATTCTAGCGCAGTACCACCGGGAGAATTGGCCCGCGTTTCGCCTGCACGGCGTCTCCGCAGTTACCCCGTGGGAATGGGGCCTCTACTGGCGGATCCGCCCGCAGGCTGAGCGGCAACACCGCGCGCTACCGGTCGCGTGGGACCGCCTGCA
>NEUZ01000039.1 GCA_002304435.1 Opitutia bacterium Tous-C8FEB
GCCGCGAGCCAGCCCCGCGCCCGGGCGGACCAGGGCCAGCGCGCCCCGCGGCGCCCGGCGGATCCGGGGGCGGTCAGGTTGGCCTCCTCCCAGCGCGCGAGTGGCCGCCAGACACCCGCGTAAGGGTCGTGGGTCACGGGCTGCGCCGCGGCGCCGAGTTCACGCCGGAGGGCGCGGCTCACCCGCTGGATGCCCGTGCGCGCCCGCGTGTGGCAAGTGTGGCTGAGATCGAGCAGGAGCGGGGCAGGCACGGCGGGGAAGTCACGGGCTGGCCGCCGGCGCCGTCAAGGGCCCGAGTTCCCAGAGCCCCACCTGGCCACGGCGGGCAACCTCGCGCCACGGCCCCGGGCAGCGGCGGAAGGCGGCGGCCCGCTCCGCATCAAACAGCAGGGCGCGGACCGGCCGGCCGGCGCTGGCGGCGAGACGGGCGTAGCGGGCGAAATCCTCCGGCGAAACCTGGTCCCAGCGCAGGACCGGATGCCCGGTGTGGAAGAGCAGGTTGCCACTGAACGCCTGGCAGACCACGAGCGCGCCGGCCGGGAAGAGTTCCCGCGCCGCGGCGGCGCCCGTGGCGTAAGCGAGTTCCTGAGGCCGGACCTGCAGCGGCTCAAGCCGCCGGTGCCAGTACCCGGCCGCGCCCAGCCCCCAGAGCAGCAGGACGAGCGCCGCCGCCAGCCGGAAGCCGCGGGGCCAGCGCTGGCCCGGACCCCGCGCGAGTGCCTCGACGCCGAGCAACCCGGCCAGCACCAGTAGCGGCAGCGCGGGCAAAATGAAGCGCAGGCACCACCAAACCTCGTGCGAGACCTCATAGAACAGGTAACAGCCAATCAGCGTGGCCGCACCGAGCACCAGGGCCGAGACCCTCCAGCCCCGGGTGGTGGGATGCGCGAGGGCGACGAGCGGCAGCACGAGGAGGACCGGGGGCAGGAGCCGCGCGAGCCACGCGCCAAAGTGGCGCGCGGTGGGCCCCCCGTACTGCCAGCCGAAGGCCGCGAAGATGTCCCCGTAGCCCGAGGCAAGCGCGTGCCCATAGAGCGCGTGCTGGTAACCCGCGAGCCACGCCGCGCCCGGGAGTCCCCCGGCGACCAACCAGAGCAGGCGCCGCCAATCCCGCCCGATCAGCAGGGCCACCGCGGGACCGAGCAGGAGATTGGTCGGGCGCACCAGCACCGCCAACGCGAAGGCCGCCCCGGCCACCAGTGCCCAGCCCGGGTGGAACCGCGCGCGCAACGCGGCCCACGCGGCGGCGAGCACCCAAGTCGTGGCCACGGTGTCGCTGAGCGGCTGCAGCGAGGTGAACACGAAGACCGGGTTGACGGCCAGCAGCGCCGCACCGGTCGCGGCTAGGGCCGGCGCGAGGCCGAACTCGCGGCCCAGCAGGTAAGACAACGCAACCGCGCCCAGCGCCGCGGCCACCAGCACGAGGAGCGGGCCGGCGGTCCAGCCAAACAGCCGGGAGGCCGCCGCGAACTGCAGCGGCAGGCCCGAGGGATAGGTTGGAGCCAGGTCCGCGGGATGTCCGCTCCGCGGGAAAAAGCCGACGGGCGTGAAATGGATCGGCGGCACCGCGCCCGGCCCCCCGAACTCGGCGGGCACCTGCAGCGGCGTGAAGGCCTGGCCCGCCGCCAGCAAACGCGCGCTGTTGAGATAACCGGAGGAATCCGCCCCGCCCGCCACCACCACGACCCGCGTCCCCAACCAGACGCCGTAGCCCGCGAGTAGGGCGAGCAGCGCGACCGCGAACCACCGCGCGCGGCGAGTCGGGGGGGGCTTCGGATTTGACATGCGGCGAACGGGTTTTGTGATCCCCCGCACTTTCGTGAGCAACCTGGAAGACAAGCGCCCGCAGGGACCGCGTCGTTCCGCCCGCCGGCGCCCGGGAGGCCCGCGGACGTGACCCCTCTGGTGAGGGCTACCGGAAGCTGGTTCCGCCGCTCCTTCCGTTTCCGGCCACGGGTGCTCGTGCTCGCCGGCATCGCCCTGTTCCTCCTTGCCGTAGCGCGGTTCCACCAGCCGGGTACCGGTTTCTCGAGCCTGCTGTCCATCGGGGACATCCTCAACGACTCCAAAGTGGCGGCGCTGCGGCAGGTGCCGCACCACGTGTACGAGGGCTCCGCCGGCTACGACGGGGCCTACTACGTGCAACTGGCACTGCACCCGGCACTCGATAACCCGGAACTGCTCAAGGCCATCGATAACCTGCCTTATCGCGCGCGCCGCATCCTGCTCAGCTGGGTGGCGTGGGCCGCGGGCCTCGGGCGCCCGGCGTGGATCGTGCAAGCCTACGCGCTACTCAACGTCGCTAGCTGGCTGGTGCTCGCGACGCTGCTCTGGCGCTGGCTCGCGCCCCCGAGCTTCACCGGCGTCCTCCGCTGGGCGGGCGTGATGTTCTCCCACGGGCTCTGTATGAGCGTCAGCCACGCTCTCGTGGACGGCCCCGCGCTCCTGCTGGTGGCGCTCGGAGTCCGCGCCCTCGCCCACGGCCGCCCGGTCCTCGGCGGCACGGCGCTCGCGCTGGGCGGCCTCGCCAAGGAGACCGGCCTGCTCGCGGCCTCCGGCCTGACGTTCTCGCCGCGGTCGCCGCGCACCTGGCTGCCCGCGGCCGGGCAGGCGTTACTCGTGCTGCTACCGCTGCTGCTCTGGATGGCGTACGTACGGGTGCGGTTCGGGCCGGCCGAGGATCCGGGGCTGGGCAACTTTACCCTACCGCTCGCCGGCCTGGCCGAGAAGTTCGGCGCCATCGCGGGCGACCTCCGCGGGCCCGAACCCGCGCCGCTCGCTTGGACCACCCTCGCCGCCGTGCTCGGGCTCGTCGTGCAGGCGGGCTTCTTCCTCCTGCGCTGGCGCCCGGAGGACCGCTGGTGGCGGGTCGGGGCGACGTTCGCCGGCCTGCTGCTCTTCTTGTCGACGCCGGTCTGGGAAGGCTACCCGGGGGCTGCGACGCGCGTGCTGCTGCCGATGACCCTGGCCTTCAACCTGCTCGTGCCCGCCGGCGGGCGCTGGCTCCCGGTGCTCATCGCCGGCAACCTCGGCGTCCTCGCGGCGGTGCAGGAGTTCCGCCCGCCGGTCGAGTTCCACACCCTGCGCGCCGATCCGGTGCTCGAGGGCTCCGTGCACGCGCACCCGGGGGCCGGCTGGCACGGCCCGGAGACGCTCGACGGCCATCGCTGGCGGTGGACGGCCGGGCGCGCCGAGCTGCGCGTGCGCAACGACTCCGCCGGGGAAATCCGCCTTTCGTTCCGCGCCCAAGCGCACCCGGTCGAGGGGGAACGCGCCCTGCGCGTCACGCTCGGGGAGCGGCTGCTGTGGGGCGGACCGCTCGCCGTGCGCGGCGCCACCGACGTGCGGTTCGGCACCGCGCTGCCGCCGGGGGAGAGCATCCTCGTCTTCAGCACGGACCAGCCGGCGCAGCGCAAGGGCACCGATCCCCGCGCGCTCGCCTTCCGGCTCTCGGATATCGAGCTGGGGGCGGCGCCCTGAACCCGCGGCCGAGCCCCGTCAGGGGAGCTCGTACAGCTCGACCACGACCTCGCCGGCCGCCACCTCGGCCCCGCGAACTGCGACGGTGTAACGCCGACCCGGGGCTACGGTGAGGACGAGGGCGGCGTCGCGGCTCCCCAGAGCCAGGGCCGGCGCACCGGCGCGCTCCATCACCGCGGCGAGCGCCGGTTCCCAATCGTCGTTCGCGGCCACGCGTTCCCCTTCGCCGGTGAATACCTCGAGGCGAGGATCCGCGAGCACCTCCTCGACGCCGTACGCGGCCAACTGCGGACCGAGCACCCGCAGGAGCAGGCGCCGCGGCAGGCCGGAGCCCATCGCGAAACCAACGATTAGCCTATGCTCGCCCTCGTCGGTCCGAGCGCGCGCGGACAGGTTGACCAGCCGCCCGCTGCGCCCGCCCGCGGTATCATAGAGTTCCGCGAGGACCACGCCCGAGCCACCCCCGTGCATCTGGAAGGTATTCGTCCCGGGCCGCACCTCGGATAACATCGCCGCGTCGGCGCTGCCCTCCGGCAAAGGAAACGCGCCCGCCGCGGCGAACTCCGGCGCCAGCGTCGAAGACCAATCGTCGTTGCTGCCAAGCCCAAGTCCCTGCCCGTCCCGCGCCTCCAGCCGCGGATCCGGGGCGACCTCCCCGACCCCGAAGGTGGCGAGGGTAGGCCCCACCGCACGCACCAGCAGGGGCCGCGGCTCTTCGCCGGTGGCGACCACGCCCAGGATCAGCGCCGCGTCGGCCGACGGCAGCCAGGCGCGTACGGCCAGATTGGTAATCGGCGCCGGCGGCGGAGGCGGCGGCACCAGCGCGACCTCCACCCGGGAACTCTCGGTGCTGCCCAGCGCGTTGCTCACCCGCGCCCAGTACGGGCCGGCATTCGCCGCCGTGACAGACGCCAGCACTAACTCGGCCCGCGTGGCGCCCGGGACCGCCACGCCGTCTCGGAACCATTGGTAAGTAAAGGGCGCCGTGCCCCCAGCCGCGACCATTAGCGTGACGGGCTGACCCGGCAGCACGGTCGCCGAGCCCGCGGCCGCTGCCACCACGTTGAACGGCGCCCGCGGCGGCGCGACAAATTCCAACTCCCACTCCGAGATCCCGCCGACGTAAAGCCGCGCCCGCGCACCCGACTCCCGGTCCGTCTCCCCCGGCCCGAGGCCCATCACCTGCGGGTAAAAGAAGTACCAGCCCGGGAAATCCGTCTTGTCGATGAGCTTGCGCGGCGTCGACCACAGCTCGGGCCGGCTGAGGTCCGGCGAGAACGAAACGTAGACGCCCTCCTGCGACCAACCCGGCTCCCCCTGCGCGCGGTTCAAGAGCATCACGTACAGGTTGAGCTCGGTGTTCCAGTGCACGGACGGGCCCCAGAAGGCGTCGGGATCCCGCATCTGCCACCGGCGGGTGACCGGATAAATGGGGGTGACTTTACCGCCGACACCCGCCTCGTTCCACGCGCCGTCGTGGTACTTCCAGACCTTGCCCAAGGGATTGGCCCGGTCCTCCCACGCCATCCGCGCAATGCAGACGCCCTGCCCGGCCGCCGGCCCCGCGTAATTGTCGAAGAAGAAATAGAAGTACTTCCGCTCCCGGTCCGGCAGCACGGAGAAATCCCCGTGACCGCCCGCGAAGTAGCCGTTCATCGCCCAGCGGTCCGGCGGATCCCCCGCATCCAGAATGATGCCCAGATCCCGCAACGTCCGGCCCCCGTCGGTCGAGATCACCGCGCCAATTTTGGGCGCAGTGAGCGTGGAGTTGGGAAACATTCCGACCGGCTCCGCGTGGTACCAGCCCCAGAGCAGGTCGTCGGTCTCGGGCCACACGGACTCCAGCCAGTGCGGCCAAGCGTTCGCGGTGACGAGGTCCACCTCCCGCGTCACCCACGGACCGAATTGGCTCGGGCCCTCGCTCAGCCAAGGCCGCCCGTGCGAGCCGAACCAGAACAAGCGCCCGTCCCGCCAGAAGGCCGGGCTGTTGCTGTCGACTTCCTGCGGCATCTCCACCCGCGGTGCCGGCCGCACCCGCACCTCCTGCGCGCCAATGCCCGCGCCCCCCGCGGCGAGCAGGAACGACCCGATCCAAACTGCAAAGTGACGGCGCATGTCAGGTAAAGGGACGACCGCAGCCGCCCCCGTGTTTCAGCGACAGGCTAAAAAAGCCTCCCTGATGGATTTACGCTCTTTTGCTAATCGCCCCCGCGCCCGGTCGCGGGAGCGCCGCGCCGGTGGGCGTCCGCGCGCGCGCCGGGCGTCAATTCCGCGCAAACCCCTGCTGACGGGGGACTCGCGCGCGACGAGGCGGCGACGGTGGCCGGGAAATTCGCGCACCCGGGGGATTGACTCGCCCCCGCGGGCTCGGGTACCCGTGACCGCTCGCGGTTTCACCCTGCCGTAGACTGACCCCACCCCCTTACCCGATGAACGAATCCTCCCCCTCGACCGATCCGAAGACGCTGCGGCGCGTGATCTGGGCGTCCTCGCTGGGCACCCTGTTCGAGTGGTACGACTTCTACCTGTACGGGGCCCTCGCGATCTTCTTCAGCAGCAAGTTCTTCCCTCCGGGCAACGAGACGGCCCAGCTGCTGGCCAGCCTAGCGACCTTCGGCGCGGGCTTCGGCGTACGTCCTCTCGGAGCCCTGGTCTTCGGCCATCTCGGCGACCTGATCGGCCGCAAGTACACCTTCCTCGTCACGATGGCGACGATGGGCCTAGCGACCACGCTGGTCGGGTTCCTGCCGACCTACGAGCAATGGGGCTTGGGGGCCACGATCATCCTGGTGCTGCTGCGACTCCTGCAGGGCCTGGCGCTGGGCGGGGAATACGGCGGGGCCGCGACCTATGTCGCCGAGCACGTGCCGGACAACCGCCGCGGCTACTACACCAGTTACATCCAGACGACCGCCACCCTGGGCTTCTTCCTCAGTATGGGCGTGATCGGCGCGACGCGGCTGATCGTCGGCGAGGAGGCCTTCAAGGCATACGGCTGGCGCATCCCGTTCCTGATGTCGTTCATTTTGCTCGGGCTGAGCCTCTACATCCGCATGAAGATGCAGGAGAGCCCGCTGTTCGCGAAGCTCAAGAGCAAGGGCCACGTGGCCAAGAACCCGCTCAAGGAGAGCTTCAGCAATCCCGTCAACCTGCGCTACGTGCTGCTGGCGCTGTTTGGCGCGACCGCCGGCCAGGGCGTCATCTGGTACACCGGCCAGTTCTACGCGCTCACCTTCCTGCAGACCACGCTGAAGCTGCACTGGCTGCCGGCCTACGCGATTTTGACCATCGCCCTCGCGTTGGGCACGCCGCTGTTCCTCCTGTTCGGCCATCTCTCCGACCGTATCGGCCGCAAGAAGGTGATGCTGGCGGGCTGCCTACTCGCCGTGCTGACCTACGTCCCAATCTATATGGCGATGCGGCACTTCACCCCGCTGCTCGCGCCGGGCCAGACCGCGATCCTCTGGGCGGACCTCCCCGCGTTCAACCTGACGATGCTGGTCGCGCTGGTGTTCCTCCAAGTGATCTACGTGACGATGGTCTACGGCCCGATCGCGGCGTTCTTGGTGGAACTGTTCCCGACCAACATCCGGTACACCTCGATGTCGCTGCCCTATCACCTCGGCAACGGCTGGTTCGGCGGTTTCCTGCCGCTCATCGCGACGGCGGTGGCCGCCTCCAAGGCGACCGAGGAGGCCTTCGGCGCCGGGGCCATCTACGCCGGCCTCATTTACCCGATCGCCATCGCGCTGGTGACGCTGGTCGTAGGCGGCCTGTTCATCCGCGAGACCAAGGACCACAAGATCGACACCGCGATCCACGTCACGGACGGGAAGCGGGAGACCTTCGACTGGAACGCCGTGCTGCTGGCGCTGGGCATCGGCCTCGGCGCGCTGCTCGTGGCGGGCCAGGGCTTCTGGATCGCGCTGGTCGGCGCGATGGGGCTCTTCGCGCTGCCGACGATCTTCTTCCGGCTGGAATGCGGCCGCTGGGCGGCGATCGGCCTCGTGCTGGCGTGCCTCGCGGTGACGGCGGTGATCGGCACCTTCGTCTACCCGCAGCTGGTCGCGCTGGGCGGGATGTTCCGCTTCTTCGCCTTCACCCTGCTGCTGGGCGTCTACACGGTGCTGCTGGCCGTGGCGTACTTCGCCTTCCGCCCGAAGCCGGCCGCCGCCTGAGGTGGCCAAGGGGCCATACGGCCCCCGCCCGAAACTACGTCCTCGCTTGGGATAAACAAACACGGTGGCCGCGCCACCCGAAGCCCGCAGGGCCAAGGCTCGCCCCTCTTGCGATCGCTGCTCCCCGAGTCCTGACCCGGTGCCCACAGGGCGAACGTACCCGCTAAGCCCTGCTGCGCTGAAGCTCCGCAGGGCACCCTTCGCCCCCGGAGTTTACGAAGGGTGGCCGCGCCACCCGAAGCCCGGAGGGCGAACCCGCGTCCTTCTCGCGATCGTTGCTCCCCGAGTCCTGACCCGGTGCCCACAGGGCGAGCCTACCCGCTAAGCCCTGCTGCGCTGAAGCTCCGCAGGGCACCCTTCGCCCCCGGGGTTTACGAAGGGTGGCCGCGCCACCCGAAGCCCGGAGGGCGAAGGGTGGTGCCCGGAGTGGGGGTCGAACCCACAAGCCTTTAGAGGGCGGTGGATTTTGAGTCCACTGCGTCTGCCAATTCCGCCATCCGGGCCAACGAACCTCGGACGGTAGGCGCCGGGTGGAAGGTGTCGACGCGAAATTCCCGGTTGAGCCGCGGCCGGGCCCGGGGAAGCTCGCGCCGTGCCCGACCTCCGCGCCCATTGCCCGCACGCCGCGGCCACCGCGACCGAACTCACCCTCGCCGAGGCGGAATCGCACCATCTGGTGACCGTCCACCGCGCCCGCGCGGGCGATCCCGTGACCGCCTTCGACGGGCGCGGCCGCGAATGGACCTGCACCGTCGCCACGCCCGACCGCCGCGCCGCGGTGCTGCGCGTCGCCGCCACCCGGCTCGCCCCTCCCCTGCCCTGCGCCCTGACCCTCGCTCAGGCCATTCCCAAGGGCGGAGCGATGGAGGACATCGTGCGGCAGGCCACGGAACTGGGCGCCGCGGCGGTGATCCCCGTGCTCACGGCGCGCACGGAAGTGCACCTCGACGGCGAGCGGGCCGGGCGCAAGGGCGGCAAATGGCTGCAGACCGCGATCGAGGCGGCGAAGCAATGCGGCAACCCGTTCGTGCCGGCCGTCGCGGCGCCGCTCCCACTGGCGGACCTGCTGGCGGCGCCCCCCGCGGCGGAACTCAATTTGATCGCGAGCCTGCACCCCGGCGCGCGCCCGCTCCGCGCCGCGCTGGCCGACTTCCGCACAGCGCACGGCCGGCCGCCGCAAAGCGCGCTCTGGCTGGTCGGCCCGGAGGGCGACTTCACCCCGGAGGAGATGGCGGTAGCCACCGCGGCCGGCTTCGTGCCGGTGACGCTCGGGCCGCTGGTGCTGCGCTGCGTCACCGCCGCCACCTGCGCCCTCGGGATCCTCCGGCACGAGACCGGCTGAACCCCGGGAGCGTGGCGGGCGGTATACGCGTCAGGCCGCGCGCACGCCGCGCGCCACCACGGTGTCCGGAAGATCGCGGCCCGCCTTGATGGTGTAAGAGCCGGGCGCGTACACGCGCGGCGTGAAACTCGCCTCGCTCGCGCGCACGGTGTAGAGGATCTCGCCGGTCTGTTCGTGGATGACCTGCACGACCGGCTCGGCGACGCCATCCAACCGCACCGCGGGGAGGCGGGCGTGGACCTTACGGCCGTCGTTGGCGTCCATCGCCACCGTGAGCGGCCAGCCCGGGTACTGGGCGGCGTCACCCTTCCTCGCGTCGGCGAAGCGTGGCCAGCACTCGAAGGTGATGGTGCGTTTCGCCTTGCGGAACCGCGCGATGCCGTGGCCGTCGCCGCGCTGGCGCTCGTCGGTGACGTCCGCCGGGTTCGCGTAGGCCAGCATCGAGATGCGGTTGCCCAGCCCGTCCTTGTAATCGCCGGTCCAAGGCAGCGGGCTGCCGGGCACCGGGTTCGGGCCGGCCTTCTCGTCGAGCGGATGCCACCAGCGGCCGTAGATGGTGTTCACGAGGGCGGGACCGGTGAAGCCGTAGGGACCATCGCCGTGCTCGGTGATGCCGTTCTTCACCACCACCGCGAGGTGCTGGTCCCCGCACAGGTGCACCGCCCAGGCGCGGCGGATCTCCGCGAGGGCGAAGTTGCGCTTGGTCTGGGGCCAGCCGTTGCAGTCGAGGTCCGCGAGGAGCCGCGACTGGCGGCCGCCGTGCATATGGACCGCGCCGCAGAAGGCGGTCGCCGAAAGGACGGCCTTCATCCGCGCGCCGGTCCAGTCCTGAGTCCAGCCGCGGAGGAAAGCCTCCTGCCGCTTGCCCAGCAGCTCGAGGCCGGGGAGATCGATGGTCTTCGGGTCGTAGGACGGGTCGTTGATGTGGTCGGGGCGCGGTCCCATCTGCGGGATCTTGCCGGCCGGGCCGCTCTTGAACTTGCGGTCCTCGAGGATCGCGAAATCGACGCCGCCCAAGGTGAGCCGGGTGAAGTAGACCGTGATGCCGCGGTCGACCGGCGCAGCATCCACGGGGTCGGGCAGGTGCCAGGTCTGCTGACGCTGCACCTGGTTCACGTAGGCGACCGGGTAACGGTAGCCGCCGTCGGCGTCGCCCTGAATGGTGGAGCGCTTGCCGTTCTCGCCCCAGAGATTGCCGTGGCCGACGTCGTGGTCGTCGGGGATGGTGATGGTCGGGCGGTCGCGCATCACGTCGCGGAACTGCAGGCCGAACTCGATCCAGCCCGCGGTGTGCTCGGTGTGCCGGTAGGTCTGGTCGCCGGCGAAGAAGAGTAGGTCGGGGTTCTGTGCCCGCAGGGTGTCGATGATCTCGGGCCGCTGGCCGGTGGTGCGGCTCGAGTTGCAGGACATATTGGCCACGACGATCTCGTCCTTCTCGACCGGGTCACGGCGGATGAGGCCTTCGAAGCGGGCCGCCGCGCCGTGGCGCACGCGGTAAGGGACGTCGCTCGCGGAGTCCCACTGCTCCACCCGGAAGTGGGCGTCCCAACCGGGGTAGAGGACCTCGGCGCGGGCCAGCTCCACCCAGGCGCCCGCGCGCTGCACCTCGAGCCGGGCGACGCGCTCCTCGCCGGGCTTCAGGGGGTAGAGCTGGGCGGTGAGCTTCATCACCCCGCGGTGGACGGTGTAGAGGGCGAAGGCGACGACCTGGTCGCGGGGAACGTCCATCGGCGGAGGCGGCGGCTGGCCCTGCCCCTTGCCCTTCGCCTTGCCGGGCGCGGCGGGGGTCCGGTTCCACCACTCGCCCGTGGCGAGGGAGTCGAGGTTGGGGAACTCGGTGCCGAACGGCGAGGCCGGGTCGGCCGCAGCGGCGGCGGAGAGCGCGGCGGGGCGGAGCGCGAGGGAGCCGGCTCCGGCGAGGGTGAGTTTGAGGGCGGTGCGGCGGTCGATCGGGTTCATGCGGTTTAAAGGGGCGGGGCGGCTAAGCAGAAGCTGTCCCGGCGCACCGCGCGCGCGAGGTTTTTTCCACGGCGGGACTGACTCGCGCCGCGCGCTTGGCTTTCGGCGACAGGCGCACACGCTCCGCCGATGCCCCGGACCGCCCGCACCCTCACCCGCCTCCTGCCGCTCCTCGTGCTCCCGCTCCTTCCCGCCGCCCCGGCCCCCCAGCCGGATGACCCGCACCTCTGGCTGGAGGAGGTCCAGGGCGAGCGCGCCCTCGGCTGGGTCAGGGAGCGCAACGCCCAGTCGCTGGGGGAGCTGGAGGTGGCCCCGGAGTTCGCCCCGCTCCGCGACCGGATCCTGGGCATCCTCGATTCCCGCGCCCGCATCCCGTACGTCACGCGCCGCGGGAATCATTACTACAATCTCTGGCAGGATGCCGCCCACCCGCGCGGCCTCTGGCGGCGGACGACCCTCGCGGAGTACCGGAAGCCGGAGCCCGCGTGGGAGACGGTGCTCGACCTCGATGCCCTCGGCCGCGCCGAAGGGGAAAACTGGGTGTGGAAGGGCTCCAGCTGGCTCGAGCCGGACTTCGACCGCTGCCTGATCAGCCTCTCCCGCGGCGGCGCGGACGCGGTCGTGGTGCGTGAGTTTGACCCGGTGGCCAAGGCGTTCATCGCGGACGGCTTCCGCCTGCCCGAGGCCAAGACACAGGTCGCCTGGCGGGACCGCGATCACCTCTACGTCGGCACGGACTTCGGCCCCGGCAGCCTCACGGACTCGGGCTACGCGCGGCAGGCGAAGCTCTGGCGCCGCGGCACGCCGCTCACGGCCGCGACGCTGGTCTTCGAGGGGCGGATGAGCGATGTCAGCGCGTCCGTCTACACCACGGTCGAGCCCGGTTTCCGGCGCGAGTTCGCGCGCCGCGGCACCACCTTCTTCACCGCGGAGCATTTTCTGGGGCGGGACGGGAAATTCGAGCGCCTCGACCTGCCGGCGGACGTTCGCCTCGGCACCTGGCGCGAGCATCTGATGGTGACCCTGCGCAAGGACTGGACCGTTGGTGGCCGTACCTTCCTGGCGGGGGCGCTGCTCACGCTGCCGTGGGAGCGCTTTCTCGCCGGCGAGCGGGACTTCGCGATCCTCTTCGCCCCCGGTCCGCGCGAGGCGCTCGCCGGTTACAGCACCACCCGCGGGCACATCCTGATCAACACGCTCGCCAACGTGCGGAGCCGGATCCTCGTGGCGACCCCGCGCCCGGGCGGCGGCTGGGACCGCGCGCCGCTGCCGGGCGTCGCATTCGGCAACGCGACGGCCAGCGGCGAGGACGACGCCTCGGACGCCTTCTGGCTGCAGGCCGACGATTTCCTGACCCCGCCCAGCCTGTTCCGCGGGGAGATCGGCGGGGGCGCGCCCGAGCTGCTGCGGCAGCTCCCCGCGTTCTTCGCCGCCGCGCCGCTGCAGTTCACGCAGCACGAGGCGGTCTCCGCCGACGGCACGCGTATCCCCTACTTCCAGGTGGCGCGGAAGGACCTCGCCGCGGATGGGCGCAACCCGACGCTGCTCTACGGTTACGGGGGATTCCAGATTTCCCAGACCCCGAACCACCGCGCGGGCATGGGAGCGGCGTGGCTCGACCAGGGCGGCGTGTTCGTCCTCGCCAACCTGCGGGGCGGCGGCGAATTCGGCCCCGGCTGGCATCAGGCGGCCCTAAAGGACCGGCGGCAGCGCGCCTACGATGACTTCATCGCGGTCGCGGAGGACCTCGTGCGGCGCAAGGTCACCTCGCCGCGCCACCTCGGCATCCAGGGCGGCAGCAACGGCGGGCTGCTCGTCGGCGCCGTGATGGTGCAGCGCCCCGACCTGTTCCGCGCCGTCGTCTGCCAGGTCCCGCTGCTCGATATGCAACGCTACCATCGGCTGCTCGCCGGCGCATCGTGGATGGCCGAGTACGGCGACCCGGACAAGGCCGACGAATGGGCGTACATCGCCCGCTATTCGCCCTACCACAACGTGCGCGCCGGCGTGACCTACCCGCGCCTACTGCTCACGACCTCGACGCGCGACGACCGCGTCCACCCGGGCCACGCCCGGAAGATGGCCGCGCGGATGCTCGAGCAGGGCCACCCGGTGCTGTACTACGAGAACATCGAGGGCGGCCACGGCGGCGCCGCGGACAACCGCCAGCTCGCGCGGATGCAGGCGCTGGCCTACGCCTTCCTGCTCCGCGAGCTGCGCTGAGCCGCGCGCGGCCGCCTAGGCGCACAGCAGGAAATCGCGTCCCTCGGTCCAGCCGCGGGCGGTGAGATCCGCGGCGATCAGGTCCCGCGCGCCCGGCGACGAGACATAGGCGAGAACGAACGCCTCCCCCGGAGGCGGCAGGGCCGTTGGCGCCAGCACGGGCGGCCCGGAGCCGCCCAGCGCCGGCGTGATCTTGGCCGGGTCAACATCAACGTAGGCCGCAACGCGCAACCCGTGTGCGGCAAGCGCCGCCGCGCGGAGCCGCGTCGGCCGACCCGCGCCCCAAACGAGGAGCGGGCGGGCCGCCAGGGCGGGCCGGGCCCGGAGCCAGCCGGCAATCCATTCGGCCTTCAGGCGGAAGAACGCCTCGGGCGCGTAGCGAGCGTCCCGCCGCGAGAGCCGGCCCGGCAGGTCGTGCCACCGCAGGAGCACCCGGGGCACCTTGCCGAACGCCACCCCCGCGTCCATCCACCGCAGCCACAGCTCGTGATCCTCCGGGAAATCCCCCGCGCGGTAGCCGCCGTGCCGCGCCACGAGCTCGCGGCGGAACACCACGCTCGGGTGAGCAACGGGGGCGTCGACGAAACGGCGGAGCGCGATCGCCTCCGGGGTCAGCAGGCTGTTGAGCCAGACCACGTGCCGCGCGTAGCCCGCCTGGGCCGCCGGATCACCCGCGTGCTCCACCAGACAGCTCACGACGCCGCAGGAGCGACCCTCCGGCCCGTCGAGCCAAGCCACCTGCTCCGCGAGGCGGTCCGGCAGCGCCTCGTCGTCCGCGTCCATCCGCGCGATCAGCTCCCCGCGGGCCGCGGCGAGGCCGGCATTGAGCGCGGGCACCAGGCCCTCGCGGGGACGACGGAGCACCCGGAGGCGCGGCTCGTCGGACCCGAGCGCCGCAAGGAGTTCCGGCGTGCCGTCGGCGGAACCGTCGTCGACTACCAGGAGTTCCCAGTCCGGGAACGTTTGGGCGCGGAGGCTGGCGACGGCGCGGCCGAGGGTGGCGGCCGCGTCCCGGGCCGGCAGCAGCACCGTGACCCGCGGGACGCTGGCGGCGGCCCCGCTCAGGGCTGCTTCTCCTGGGTCAGCTGCTCCTTGAGCTTCTTCACCTTCGGCGCGATCACGTAGGCGCAGTAGCCCGCGTTCGGATTCCGGCGGAAGTAATCCTGGTGGTAGGCCTCCGCCTCCCAGAAGCGCTCCAGCGGCGCGATCTCCGTGGTGATGGGATCGCGGAACGTGGCGGCCGCGCGGGCGCGGGAACGCTCCGCCGCCTCCTTCTGCGCGGCATTCGCGTGGAGAATGACGGAGCGGTACTGCGGGCCGATGTCGTTGCCCTGGCCGCCGACCTGCGTCGGGTTGTGCACCTGCCAGAAGTAGTCCAGCAGCCGTTCCAGCGAGACCACCGCGGGATCGTAGTCGATGCGGATCACCTCCGCGTGGCCGGTCTTCTTGGTCGAGATCTGCTCGTAGGTGGGGTTCTGGACGTGCCCGCCAGCGTAGCCGCTGACGACGTTCTTGACCCCGGGCAGCAGCTCATAGGCGGCCTCGGTGCACCAGAAGCAGCCGCCCCCGACGACGAGGGACTCAAGCTGCGGTGCGGCGGCGGGGAGCGGGGAGGTCATCGGCAGGAGCAGGGTGGCCAGCAGGAGGAGGAGGCGGGGACGCATAAGGGGCGGGGACGCGGCGAACCTGACGGGAATCGCGCCGGAGTCAAAGCGCTCACTTCAGCCCGAAGGCCCGGAGACGCGCGTCGAGGCCGAAGCGGGTGAACAGCGCGTCCGTCTCCGCCGGCGGTCGCCGCGCCGGGTCGAGCCCGGCCTCGTCCGCGAGTGCGCGCACCAAGTCGAGGATCACGGCCGACGACTCCTCGAGCAGCTGCGGCGTCACCTTGTCCACGGTGTCCGCGAGGTCGTGGTAATGCCGCACCGCCTCGCGTGGCAGCGGCGCGTTGAAGGTGAGGGCGCGGACGCCCGCGAGCTGGTAGGGCGTGTGGTCGCTGCCGATCCAGTTGGTGTTCTCGACTCCCTTGGGCAGGCGGCGCTCCGGCGCGCGCGCGGCGTTCCAGCGCTCGAGGAACGGGACGAACGCGTCGTCCCCGAGGGCGTTCACGGCGACCGGGACGCCGATCATATCGAGGTTGAGCATCGCCACCACCGGCGTGGCGCCGAGCCGGGCGGCGGCGTGGCGGGATCCCTGCAGGCCCTGCTCCTCGCCGTTGAACCAGACGAGCTCCACTGCGTGGTGGCGGGGCGCTCCGGCTAGCGCGCGGGCGAGGGCGAGGAGCTGCGCGACGCCGATGCCGTTGTCCAACGCGCCCTGGCCGAGGTCCCAGCTGTCGAGGTGCGCGCCGACGATCACCCGCGAGGGCACACGGCCGGGCAGCACGACGCGGAGATTGGCGGTCGCGACCGGGACGCAGCGGGAGCGCGTCTCGACGCGCAGGCGCACCGGGACCCCGCGCGCCACGAGGCGCCCGAGCCAGCGGCCCTCCTCCTGCGCGATCGAGTAGACCGGCAGCGGCAGGGGCTGCCCCGCGGGCGAGCCGGTGCGCGCGAGCAGCTGGCCGCCGCCCTCACGGTTGATGAACAGGATGGCCGCGAGGCCGCGGGCCGCCGCCGCCCCGACGTAATCCGCGGCGGGCAAAGGCGAGCCGGAGGCCAGCAGGCCGACGCGGCCCCGGAGTTCCCCCGGCGGGTAATCGCCGGGCCGGCCCAAGCCAATGTCCACCAGTTCGCCCGTGAGCGCCGGGTGGGCCTGGGAGAAGCCGAGCGCCGCCACCCGCAGACGGCGCGCGAAGGGCGCCAGCACCTCGACCTGGTCGTCGCCGCGGATCCATCCCGGGGCGGTGAACGGCTGGCGCTCCGGCGCCAGACCCAGCGCGCGCAACTCGGCCTCGAGGCGGTCGAGCGCGGCCGCGTTGCCGGGACTGCCGGTGAGGCGTGGCCCGACCTCGTCCGCCAGCCGTTCGAGGAAAGCGTGGGCGGCGGCGGCCGGGGTCGGCGGGGATCCAGGATCCGCGGCGGCGCGGGCCACGGCGCCGGCGGCGAGCGCGAGCACGGCCCGGAGGGCAGCTTCAGGGACGGACCGCATCGGTGATCGTGAGCGTGTTGAAGTCGAGGACGCGAGTCAGCCGCCCGTGGGTGAGCTCGAGCCGGCGGCTGCCCACCTCCGCGTTGAGGTACGGGCCCGCGAACAGCTTCCACTCCGCGGCGCGGTCCACCGTGCGCCCGTCGACGCGCGGGGGTTCCCCGTAGGCGCATTCGACCCGGCGGCCCCGGAGCGTGGTGAACGCGACGCGCGGCTCGGGATCGAGGCGGACCTCCAGCGGCAGCGCGCGGACGGCCGCCTTGAAGGCCTCCCACGAGGGGAAATCGGCGACGGAGGCGGGCTGCAGGATGACGCCGTTGCGCGCGTGCGGGGAACGGAGCCGCCGGCCCCCGCCCTCCAGGGGGCGCCACTCGTACGGCGCCAGCGGCCGGTAGGCCACGTAGGCGCGGCCGCCCTGCGCGAAGATCCAGCCGGAGGCGTCCTCCTCGGCGCGGACGAGATCCTTCGAGAAGAAGCCGTTCACCTGGACGAACGGCGCGTCCGGCGCGATCCGGTGCAGCGCGATCACGGTGTCATCCTGCTGGAAGATCTGCTCGTAGGGGGAGCCACCGAGGAGCTTCGCCTCGCTGGTGTAGGTGGGCTTGCCCTGGAAGGTCACCGACGCGGGCATCCAGTCCGGCATCTCGGTGAAGTACATCATCAGCTCCTCGGCGCCATAGAAGGGCTGGTTGGCGAAGATCGCGTTGTGCACGCCGCGCGGATCCGGCGCGGCCCACGTCAGGCCCCAGGAGTGCTGCTGGATGGGTTGGAGCAATCCGCCCTGGTCGGAGCCGACGGCGTAGTCGGGCCCGACCCAGGTGGTCTTGTAGACCGGGGCGTTGCGGACGTCGCTGTGGCGCCACCGGTGGCGCGTGCGCTTCCGCTCCCGGTGCAGGTACGGGCCGGCGCGGTCGGTGGCGATGCGGTGGATGATCTCGGGGACCTCGTAGTGCTCGGCGACGACGGCGAAGAACATCCCCCAGCCCCCGTAGGCCGCGGGCGGCGCCGTGTTGCCGAAGCAGAGCCACGCGAAGAACGAGGAGAGGCCGTTCCAGCGCTCGAGCACGGTCTTATCGTCCGTACGCGCGTGGGCCCCGACGTACATCCCCTGCAGGGAATCGACGGCAAAATCGGCTAGAATGTAATCGAGCATCATCCGCCCGCGCTGGCGCAGCTCCGGATCCTGCGCCCACACGCTTAGGTACAGCATCGGGATCAGGTACTCGCCGATGTAATGGGTGCAGTCGTACTCGCCCTGGCCGATCGTGGTCGTGAGGTCCATCCAGTGCCGGAGCCACGCCCGCGCCTCCGCTGCGATCTCGTCCGAGCTCTTGCCGTTGAACCAGCGGTCCCCCGGCTCGCCGGGCCACAGCTGGGCCATCAGCAGCATCGAGGTGTAGTACATCACCCAGTGGTTCTCGGTGTCGCCCCGCAACGGATGGTATGTGCGCCACGCCTCGCGCAGCGCCGCCCGCGCCTCCGGGGTCAGCTGGTCCCGCCCGAGGTAGGCGATGCAGGTGACGGGGAACATCCAGAACATATCCCCCGACGGGGTGCGCAGCACCTCGATCAGCCGGGCGGAGACGCCCGGCGCGTCCTGCCGCAGCGCGAGCCGGGCCGCGAGGTCGGCGAGCCCGGCGTTGGCCAGCGGGGTCTGCGCCGCGCGCCACCGCACCGCCTCGTCGCGCCGCGCGAGGTACGCGTCGCGCCGGAGGGAAGCCGCGGGTTCAAACCGGCCGGAAGGCATCGGCCCCGTGTGCGCGGGCTGGGCCGCCGCGCCGCCGGGCCAAGCGATGAGGAGGACAAACAGGAGCAGGCCGGGGAACGCGCGCTTCATCGGGCGGGGCGGGGCAGGAAACCGAGGGCGAACACCGTCGCCTTGCCGAAGGACAGCGGCCGCCAGGTACGGCCGAGGTCGTCCGAGGCGTAAACGTCCTCCTGGAACGGTGCCGCGTAAAGCCGCCCGGGGATATCCGGGTCGACCGCCACACTCCACACCTCGCGCCGCGGCAGGCCGGCGGAACGGTCCGCCCACGTCGCGCCGCCGTCCTCGGAAACCTGCACGCCCACGCCCCAGCCGCACAGGACCAGCCGGCCGGGCACGACCGGGTCATAGACGATGTTGTGCAACGTCCGCTCCCGGCCGATGCCCGGCAGCTCGCGCCAAGTTTCCCCGCCGTCAGCGGACACCAGCAGGCCGTCGGCGGAAGTCGCGGCAACGAAGGCGCGGGGATCGTGGGGCGACTGGCGCAGATCGTAGGTGACCTTCGCGGTGGGGCGGACGCGGCGCCAGGTGCGCGCGGCGTCCTCGGAGAGATGGATGCCGAGCTCGCACCCGGCGAAGACGCGGCCGGCGCGGCTGCGGTCCACCACGAGCGCGTTGGTGTAGGCGCGGGTGATGCCCGCCTGGCGCCGTTCCCAAGAGCCGCCCCCGTCGGGCGAGAACGCGATGCCGTCCGGCAGCGCGAGGTACAGGTGCGCCGGTTCGGCCGGGTCGAAGGCCACCGCCTTGCCCTCGGTCATATCCCAGCTGGTGGTGATCCGCCAGGTCAGGCCCCGGTCCGGGGAACGGAGCAGGCCGTCGAGCGCGGCAACGTACACGACCCGCGCGTCCCGCGGGTCGTGGGTCAGGTGGAACATCCGGATGTGGTGCGGCCCGACGTGCTCGAAGGTCGCCCGGTCCGCCGAACGGTAGAGCCCGCTGCGGGCCTGGCCCGCCCGCCCGATGATGCCAGAGCCCGGGCCGCTGAGGTTGACGAGCAGGTGCAGGTCGTGCCGGGGCGCCTCCGCCGCCCGGGGAGCGAGGGCGGCCACGAGCGCGAGCGCGCCGGCAAAAAAATGTCGTCCGCGCCGGCTCATCGCGCCAGCCTCCGGGAATGCGTCCCCTCCCCTGCTTCCTGTTCACGCTCGCCCTCGCCGCCACCGTTCCCGCCGGGGCGGCCGGCGCCGAAACCCCCGAGGCCCGCCTCGCCGCGCGCGGGCTGAAGCTCCCGCCGGTCAGCGCCCCGATCGCGAACTACGTGCCCGCCGTCCGCTCGGGCAACCTCGTCTTCCTCGCGGGCCACATCCCGCGCGACGCCGCCGGCAAGTTCATCACCGGCAAGGTGGGCCAGAACGCCACGCCCGAGCAGGCCAACGCGGCCGCACAGGCCACCGCGCTCGCGCTGCTGGCCACGCTGAAGCAGGAGATCGGCGAGCTCGCTCGCGTGAAGCGCGTCGTCCGCGTCGGCGGCTTCGTCAACGCCGTGGATACCTTTACCGCCCAGCCGCAGGTGATGAACGGCTGCTCCGACCTTCTGGTCGCCGTGTTCGGCGAACGCGGCAAGCACGCCCGCGCCGCCCTCGGGGTGGCCTCGCTCCCCGCCGGCGCGGTGGTCGAGATCGAGATGGTGGTCGAGGTAGACTGAGGCTCGCATCGGCTTCAGGCCTCCCGGCGCAGGAATTCGCCCACCGCCGCGACCAGCGCGTCGATCTGGGCCGGGGAGTTGCACAGGTGGGTGGAGACGCGCAGCGCGTTGAGTTTTTCCTCGGTGACCGGACGGGCGCGGATGGACTTCTCGCGCAAGAGCAGACCGAAGAGGCGGTCGTGCGGGATGCGCGCCGTGCGGAACGTCACCATCGCCGCCGCGAGCTCGCCACCGTCGGGGGAAAGGATCTCGACGCCCGGGAGGGCCGCGAGGCCGGCGTGCGCGCGGGCGGCGAGCTGGCGCCCGCGCGCCGCGATCCGGTCACGGCCGATCCGCTCCTGCAGGCGCATCGCCTCCGCCAACCCGAGCGCCGCGGCGACGTTGCGGGTGCCGTACTCGTAGCGCAGCGCGCCCGGGCTCAGCGCGAAGCGGCCCGTCGGATCGAGATCGCCGGAGTGCGCGCCCACCAGCGGCGGCTCCAGCTCCTCCTGCCGCGCGCGGCGCACGCACAGCACGCCGGTCTCAAGCGGGCCGCCGATCCATTTGTGGCCGCTGACCGCGAGGGAGTCGCACCCCAGCGCGGTGAAATCGACCGGCACCATCCCGGCGGACTGCGCCGCGTCGAGGTGGAACCAAATCCCGCGCGCCCGGCAGAGGTCGGCCACGGCCCGCGCAGGCAGCGTGATCCCGGTCGGGGCCGTGATGTGGGAGACCTGCACGACGCGGGTGCGCGGGCCGACCAGCGCGGTCAGACGGGCGAGGTTGCCCGCCGCGGAGCGCGGGTCCGGCTCGAAGGTGCGCACGACCACGCCCTGCACGCGGGCGAGCTGCAGCCAGGGAAACGAGCCGCCGGGATGGGCGTGGGTCTCGAAGATGACCTCGTCGCCCGCGCGCAGGCGGAGGCCGGCGGCGACGATCGCGTTGGCCTCGGTGGCGTTGCGGACGAACGCGACCTCGGCCGGGTCCGCGCCGAGAAAACGCGCCACGTCCGCCCGCGCGGCGGTGAATTGCGCGTGGCCGTGCTCGGCCTTGGCCTGCAGGCGGCGAGTGACCTCCGCGACGCGCTCCAGCACCGGCGTCGGGGTCGAGCCGAGTCCGCCCGTGTTGAAGTAGGTGAAGCCGGGCTCGAGCGGGTACAGCGCGCGCACCGCCTCCCAGAAGGGCTCGGGCCGGTCAGCGGC
>NEUZ01000004.1 GCA_002304435.1 Opitutia bacterium Tous-C8FEB
TTCCGGGCGGCTGCCTCCTCGAGCAGTTTGCCGAACTCGGCGGACTTGGCGGAGGCGTGGGTGCGGACGTAGTCGGCGAAGGCCTGATCCTGCAGGGGCAGGAGCTGGGCGCCCGCCCAGGCCAGCACGGCCACGGACAGGATCAGCTTCCACAGATTGCGTTTGAGCATAGTACGTTTGGGTTGAAAAGGGAACGGGGGCCCCGCCGGCCGGGGGCGAGGCGGGACGGGGCCGGGCGAGCGCCCGGGGGCGTCACTTGACCTCGGCGCCGGCCTTGCGGAGGACGGTCTGGACGAAGCCCTTACCGATCTCGATCTTGGTATTGTCGGCGATGCGGACGACGAAGCGGTCGTCCTTCACGTTGGTGATCACGCCGAAGATCCCTCCGCTGGTGACGATCTCGTCGCCGCTCTGCAGCTCTTTGAGCATCTTCTCGTGCTCCTTCTGCTTCTTGCGCTGGGGGGCGATGAGAAAGAAGTACATTGCGCCGAAGAGCAGCACCATCGGCAAAATCTGCACGAGGAAGGACGGTTGCTGCTGGGCGGGAGCGGGCGTCTGGGCAAGAAAAGCGGGGAGGAACGTCAGCGGATGCATTTTCGGAATTGCTAGCGGGCAGGATTTGAAACCAGAAAAGACGCATCTAACGAATCCGCCGAAGGTAAAAGCAAGCCATAACTCCCCACCCCGCACCGCGTTGAAAAGCAAATCCTCGACCGCCTGGTCGGCCGCCAAGTCCGAAGAGCATTACGGTTTCAAACGCTGGGGCTCCGGCCACATCTCGGTGGATGACGCCGGCTGCGTGAACGTGCAACCGCTGCTGGATGGCCGGGGCATCCGCGTGCTCGACGTGGTGCAGGAGGCGGTCGGGATGGGACTGAAAGCCCCGCTCGTGATCCGTTTTCAGGACCTCCTCCGGCACCAAGTGGTCCGCCTCAACTCGCTCTTCGCCAAGGCGATCAAGGAAGAGGGCTACAAGGGCTCCTACCGCGGAGTGTTCCCGATCAAGGTGAACCAGCTGCGCGAGGTCGTGGACGAGATCGTCGCGGCGGGCAAGGAGTTCAACTATGGCCTCGAGGCCGGCTCGAAACCGGAGCTGATGATCGCGCTCGCGATGCACGAGGGGGCCCAGCGGCTGATCATCTGCAACGGCTACAAGGACCACGACTACATCCGCCTCGCCCTGCTGGGCCGCAAGCTCGGCAAGCGCATCATTCTGGTGGTCGAGCAGCTGGCGGAGCTCGACGACATCATCCGCATTTCCGAGGAGACGGGGGTGAAGCCGCTGATCGGCTTCCGCGCTAAGCTCCAGACCCGCGGCGAGGGTAAATGGGCGATGTCCACCGGCGACAACGCCAAGTTCGGCCTCAACACCGCCGAGATCCTGTTCGCCTGTGAGAAGCTGCGCGCCGCCCGCCTCCAGCAGGCCCTGCGGCTGGTGCATTTCCACATCGGCTCCCAGGTCCCCAACATCCTCACGATCAAGAACGCCGTGGTGGAAGCCTCCCGCTTCTACTGCCAGCTCGCGCGCCTCGGGTTCCCGATGGGCTACCTCGACGTCGGCGGCGGGCTGGGCATCGACTACGACGGGTCCCGCACCAACTTCGAGTCGTCGATGAACTACTCGATGGAGGAGTACGCGCGCGACGTCGTCTCCAACATCCGCGAGATCTGCAACGCCTCCGGCGTACCCGAGCCCGACATCGTCAGCGAGTCGGGCCGCGCCATTGTTGCCCCGCACTCGCTGCTCGTGGTGGAGGTGTTCGAGCGCATCAACAAGCGCGAGTCGCTCGGCCAGCAGCACCAGCCCAAGCAGAAGCACAAAGTGGTGCAGGACCTCGAATCGATGCTGCGCAACCGCACCCGGCTCGGCCGGCTGGAGCGCTTCCACGACGCCCTCCAGAAAAAGGAGGAGGCCTTCTCGCTGTTCAACCTCGGCTACCTCGACCTCGAAAATCGCGCCGCCGCCGAGTCCCTCTTCTGGCAGATCTGCGAGCAGATCGCCAAGGAGGGCCGCCGGTCCGGCTACCAGCCCGAGGAACTCCACGACCTCAATCGCCTCCTCGCCGACCAGTACGTCTGCAACTTCTCCGTCTTCCAGTCCCTGCTCGACCACTGGGCCCTCAAGCAGCTCTTCCCCGTCGCCCCGCTCCACCGCCTCAACGAGCGCCCCACCGTCAACGCCATTCTGGTCGACATCACCTGCGATTCCGACGGCAAGATCTCGTCGTTCATCGATCTGCAGGACGTAAAGGACTACATCACCCTGCACCCGCTCAACCAGAAGCCCTACTACTTGGGCGTGTTCCTCACCGGCGCCTACCAGGACATTATGGGCGACCTGCACAACCTCTTCGGCCGCGTGAACGAGGTCCACGTGTTCCTCGAGGACGACGAGCCAAACGGGTTCTACATCGAGGAGGCGCTCAGCGGCAGCCGCATCGCCGACGTGATCGAGGGCGTCCAGTACCAGCAAGAGGACCTCTGCCGACGGATGAAGGCGCAGATCGACGCCGCCACCCGCAAGGACCAAGTGAAGCCCCGCGAGGGCGTCCGGCTGCTCGAGCTCTACGAGAGCCAGATGCTCAACAAGACCTACCTGAACATCGAGCCCCGCCGACCCGCCCGCCGGCGCCCCCGCGCCTGATCCCCCGCGCCGCGCGCGCTTCGGGATTGCTTTCCGACAACGCTAGTGTCCACTTGGACACTATGAACGAACAGCTCACCGAGCGCCAGCAGCAGGTGCTCGGCTTCATCCAGTCCCACCACCGCGAGCACGGTGTCGCCCCCTCGCTGCGTGAGATTCAGGCCCACTTCGGCCTCGCCAGCCCCTTCGGCGTCAAGCGGCACGTCGACGCCCTCATCGGCAAGGGCGTGCTCCGCCGCCTCGAGGGCAAGGCCCGCGGGCTGCTCCCCCCCACCCCGCCCGTCCCCGCGGGCATCCCCCTGTACGGGACCATCCCGGCAGGGCTGCCCACCGCCCAGGAACAGGAACCCGAAGCCTTTGTCCCCCTCGACCCCGCGACGCTCGGGGTCCACGCGGCCTCTCCCCTGTTCGCCCTCCGGGTCCGCGGAGACTCGATGATGGGCGCCGGCATCCTCGACCAGGACGTCGTCTTCCTCACCCCGCGCGAACCGCGCCCGCGGGAGATCGTCGCCGCGCTGATCGATGGGGAATCCACGCTCAAGCGCTACCTGCTCCAGCGCGGCCGCCCGTTCCTGCGCGCCGAGAATCCCCGCTACCCTGACCTGCTGCCCGCCGAGGAGTTGGTGATCCAGGGAGTGATGGTCGGCCTGTTGCGTGCCGGCCCGGGCGCCGCCGGCTGAAACACCGCCCCACCGCCGGCCGCCGCCGCGCCCCTGCCCGGGGACGCGCCACGGCGCGCCGTCGCCCCGCGCCCCGATGTCCGCCCTCCCCCCCCGCTCCGATCGTCAACGGATGACGCCCGACGCCCTGCGCGCGCTGCTGGCCGGGCGCTTTACGTCCTGCGGCGCGCGCCACGAGGCGGTGGCGCCCGAGGGGCTGCCCACCGGCCTGCCCGCGATCGACGCGGCCGGCGGTTTACCCCGGGGGGCGATCTCCGAGCTCACCTGCCCGGCGTCCGGCGGCGGGGCCTCGCTGCTCCTCGGCGGCCTACTGGCGGCCAGCCGCGCCGGCGGCGGCCGGGCGGCGCTGGTCGACCCGCACGACGCCTTCGACCCAGACTCCTTTCCGGCGGCCACGCTGCGCCACCTAGTGTGGGTGCGCTGCCCAAACCCGAATCAAGCGCTCGCCGCGGCCGACTTGCTCGTCCGGGACGCGAACTTCCATCTCGTGGTGCTGGATCTACGCCGGCTACCGGAGCCGGCGTTGCGCCGTATCCCGGCGACGCACTGGCACCGGCTGCGGCTCGCGGCCGAGACCGCCGGGACCACGCTGCTGGTAGAGACCGCGGTGGCGGCGGTGCCCAGCGCTCGGCTCCGCTTGGTGCTGGCGCCTTCCCTGCCGCTCGCCGCGCTGGAGGAGGAACGCCTGCTACTGCTGGCCACCCTCTCCCCGGTGCGCACGCGGCATCTGTTGGCCGCCGCCGTCTGAACCTCCGAGGCCCGCCGTGTTCGCCGTGCTCCACGTGGAAGCGTTCGCCCTGCAGGCGGTCCTGCGAAGCGGTACGCCCTTGGGCGGGACCCGCCCGGCGGGCCTGATCACGGGCCTGGGTCGCCAGACCGGCCTCGGTGAGTGCAATCGCGCCGCCCGCGCGGCGGGGCTCTCCGCGGGGATGTCCGTCGCGCAGGCCCTCGCGCGTTGTCCCGCCCTGCTCCTCCGCGTGCCCGATCCCGCGGCCGAGGCGGAGGCTCGGGCGGTGCTGCTCGCGGCGGCGCTCACGCTGTCGCCGGCGGTGGAGGCCACGGCGGCGGGTTGCTGCACGATCGACCTCGGCGGCACCGACCCGGTCCGACGCCGGGCCGCGGCGGAGGCGGCGGTGCGCGCGCTCGCGGCGACGGATCTCGCGGCCAGCGTGGGCCTCGCCCGCACGCCACGGTTGGCGGCCTACGCGGCCCGCTGGGCGGGGCAGGACACGCTCCCGGAAAGATTCTTCGCGGTGGAGGATGAGAAGTCCTTCCTCTCCACGCTGCCAGTCGACTACGCGGAGCCGACGCCGGCGCAGGCCGCCCGGCTCGCCGGCTGGGGCATCCGCACCCTCGGTGAACTGGCCGCGCTCACGGCGGCCGGCCTGACCCGCCGACTCGGCCGCGAGGGCCGCGAGCTCTGGGACCGGGCCCGGGGTGGCGAAGCCAGGCCGCTGCGCCGCCACGAGCCGCCCGCGGGTTTCCACGCGGCCGCGGAGCACGAGGCGGGCGTCGAGACCTTGCCGGCGCTGCTGCCACCGCTGCAGCGCCACGTGGAACGACTCGCCCTCGAACTGCAGGCGGCCGGCCTAGCCGCGGGCGGACTGGAACTGGAGCTGCGGCTGGAGGACGGCCCGCCCCATCGCGCGCACCTCCGCCTGCCGGCGCCGACGGCCTCCGCCGCGCCGCTCCAGCGCGCCCTCGAGACCCACCTCACGGGGCTCCGCACCGCGGCGCCCGTACGGGGCTGGAGCCTGCGCGTGGCGGCGGTGCGCGCGCCGGTCCGCCAGCAGGATTTTCTCTCCGGCGGGTTACGCGACCCGCACGCCTTCACCGAGACCCTCGCCCGGGTGGCCGCTCTGGTCGGTGCCGAACGCGTCGGGACCCCCGTTCCCACCGACACCCACCGGCCGGATGCCGCGGCGCTCGGCCCGCCCCCGGGACTGCTGGAGGAGGCGCCGACGACGCCGCCGGCCGCGATCGGGCTGCCGCTGCGCCGCTTCCGCCCGCCCTTACCGGCGCGGCTGACCTTCGCGCCGGATTCGGGGTGCCCCACGCACGTCTGCACCGAGCGCTTCTCCGGCCCCGTCGCCGAGGCGCGCGGTCCGTGGTGCGCGAGCGGCGACTGGTGGGAACCAGCCCGCGCCTGGGTGCGGGTCGAGTGGGACGTAGCGCTCGCGGGCGGCGGCCTCTACCGGATCCTCGGCGAGCGCGAGGCCTGGTTCGTCGAGGGCGAATACGACTGAGCCGCGCGATGGCCGCCTATTGCGAGCTGCACTGCCGCAGCGCCTTCAGTTTCCTGCGGGGCGCGTCGACCCCGGAGGCGCTAGTGGCGGAGGCCGCGCGCCGCGGGCTGCCGGCGCTGGCGGTGCTTGACCGCGACAACCTCTGCGCGGCCCCGCGGGTCTACGGCGCAGCGAGGATGGCCGGCGTACGCGCCCGCGTGGGCGCCGAGGTGACGCTCGCGGACGGCAGCGTGCTGCCCCTGCTGGTGGCCAACCGCACCGGATACCGCAACCTGTGCCGCCTCATCTCCGAGGCCAAGCTCACCCCCCGGCCGGCGGACGTGACGACGGAGGCAGCCGCGCCAGCGCCCGGGGCGCACGACCCGGAGGAGGCCGTGGATCCCGGAGCGCCCAAGCGACCCTGCCTCGCCACGTGGGAGGAGCTCGCGCGCCACGCTGAGGGGCTGGTGGCGCTGACCGGCGACGCGGAAGGACCGATACGGCGCGCGTGGCGGCGGGATGGTCCCGCGGCGGCAGCCGCAGCCCTCGTGCGGCTCGAGGCCATCTACGGCCACGACCGGTTGCACGTGGAACTGCAACGCGAGCGTCGCCGCGGAGAAGACCGGGAACTCGCCGGCCTCCGCGATCTCGCCGCCACGCAAGGCCTCCCCATCCTCGCGACCGGCGGCGTGGACTACGCGACCCCGGAAGGAAGGCCGGTGGCGGACGTCTTCACCTGCCTGCGGCACCGGACGACGCTGGATGCCGCGGGCCGCCGGCTCGCGCCCAACGCCGAGCGCCACCTGCGCGACGGGGCGGCGATGGCGGCGCGGTTCGCGGATCTTCCCGGCGCCGTGGAGGCCGCCGGCCGGCTCGAGGCCACGCTGGACTTCACCCTGCGCGACCTGGGCTACCGTTTTCCGAATTTCCCGGTACCACCAGGGGAGACGATGCCCGGCCTGCTCCGCGCGCGGACCTACGCCGGCGCCCGCGAGCGTTACGGCGAACCCGGCCCGCGCGTGCGCGCCCAACTCGACCGCGAGCTCGCGCTGATCGAGCGCCTCGGCTTCTGCGGCTACTTCCTCGTCGTGTGGGACCTTTGCCGACACGCGCGCGAGGAGGGCATTTTGGTCCAGGGCCGGGGCAGCGCCGCCAACAGCGCTGTTTGCTACGTGCTCGGCATCACCGCGGTGGACCCGATCCGGCACGGCCTGCTCTTCGAGCGTTTCTTGAGCGAGGGCCGCGTCGGCCACGACGGCCACCCCTCTTGGCCCGACATCGACCTCGATCTGCCTAGCGGGGAACCGCGCGAGCGCCTGATCCAAAAGGTCTACGCCGATCACGCGCCTCGGGGGGCGGCGATGACCGCGAACTTCATCACCTATCGCGGCCGAGGGGCGATGCGGGAACTCGGCAAGGTGCTCGGCTTCGGCGAGGACCTGCTCGACCGGTTCTCGGCGCTCCAGTCACCAGGGGATTTCCCGGACCCGTTGGAACTACGACAGCGGCTGGCGCTGGCGGGGCTTGCCCCGGACCATCCCCGCGGGGCGGCGCTTGCCTCGCTCCTGTGCCAACTGCGAGGGCTGCCGCGGCATCTCGGCCAGCATAGCGGCGGAATGGTGCTGTGCGGCGGGCGGCTCGACGAGGTCGTGCCGCTGGAGCCGGCCACGATGCCGGGCCGCGTGATCGTGCAGTGGGACAAGGCCTCGTGCGAGGACCTCGGCATCGTGAAGATCGACCTGCTGGGGCTGGGGATGATGGCCGTGCTGCAGGAGAGCTTCGCGCGGTGCGCGGAACGGGACGACCCGATCGCGTTGCACACCCTGCCGCCGGACGACCGAGCGACCTACGCGGCGATGCAGCGGGCGGACACCATCGGGGTCTTCCAGATCGAGAGCCGGGCGCAGATGGCCACCCTGCCGCGGCTGCGTCCGGCCTGCCTCTACGACGTCGCGATGCAGGTGGCGATCGTGCGGCCGGGCCCGATCGTCGGCCAGCTTACGCACCCGCTGATCCGCCGCCGCAACGGCCTGGAGCCCGTGACGTACCTCGATCCCAGCGTCGACGACATCGCGCGGCCGATCCTCGCCCGCACCCTCGGCGTGATCCTGTTCCAAGAGCAGATGCTGGAGCTGGCGATGCGGCTGGCGGGGCTCGCCGGCGGGGAGGCCGAGGAGCTCCGGCGCGCGATGGGCTGCACCCAGGACCCCGCCCGGCTGCGGCGCGCGCTGGGCCGCCTGGGCGAGGCCCTGCGCGCCCACGGGCGCAGCGAGACCGTCGTGCGCCGGCTCGGCGAGGCCGCGCTCTCGTTCGCCGCCTACGGGTTCCCCGAGTCGCACGCGCTGAGCTTCGCGCTGCTCGCCTACGCCAGTACTTGGCTAAAGGTGCACCGCCCCGCCCAGTTCACCGCCAGCCTGCTCAATCACCAGCCGATGGGCTTCTACGGCCCGGCGACCCTGGTGCAGGACGCCCGCCGCCACGGGCTGCGGATCCTGCCGGTGTGCGCCGCGCGCTCCCGCTGGGAATCCACGGCGGAGGCGGACGACGCCGTGCGGCTCGGGCTGCGCCACGTCCGCGGGCTGCGCGAGGAGGCCGCGCGCGCCCTCGAGCGGGAACGGGAGCGCGCGCCCTTCGCCTCGCTCGCCGACTGCCTACGGCGCACGCCCCTCAACGCCGCCGAGCGCCGCGCCCTCGCCGCCACCGGCGCCTTCCACGCGCTGGGTCCCCACCGCCGCGCCGCGCTCTGGCAAGTGGAGGCCGCGTGGTCGGACGGGGAACCACTGCTGCAGGACAGCGACGAGGAGCCGGACACGCCCGACGCGCTGCGCCCGATGACGCCGGGAGAACGCCTCGCGGCCGACTTCACCGGGCTCGGCCTGACCGGCGGCGCCCACCCGCTCGCCCGGCTCCGCGACCAACTACCCGACGTCTGGCGCGCGGCGGATCTCCCGCTCGGGCGGGACGGCGAGACGGTCCGTATCGCCGGGCCCGTCATCTGCCGGCAGCGGCCGGGTACCGCCAAGGGGTTCCTGTTCCTGAGCCTAGAAGACGAGACCGGTATCGCCAACGCAGTAGTCCACCCGGACCTATTCGCGGCCCGGCGGCTGGTGATCACGCAGGAACCCGCCCTGCGCATCACCGGCCGGCTCGAGCACCGCGCCGGCGTGATCCACATCCGCGCGGAGCAAATCGAGCCGCTGACGCTACCGGGGCTCCCCACTCAATCGGCGCACTCCTTCCGCTGAGGCCCGCCACCGCCGGCGACCTCAGCCCCGCAGGAAGCGCGCCGCGAGCTCGCCGATCACCAGGCAGGTGGCATGCGTCTGCACACTCAGCAGAGTCGGCATAATGGAGGCGTCCGCCACCCGCAGCCCGTCCAGGCCGCGCACGCGCAACTCGGGGTCGACGACCGCGTCCGGACCGCGTCCCATCCGGCAAGTGCCGGCGGGATGGTAGATCGTCCCGGAGGTCCGCAGGACGAACTCGCGCAGCCGCGCCGGCGAATCCTCCCCCTCCGCGGGCTCGGCCGCGGCGCCCCGCAACGCGTCGAACGCGCGCGCGCGGCCGATCGCCAACCCTAGGCGCACGCCCTCGACAGCGATGGCGAGGTCGCGCTCCTCAGTGAAGTAATTCGCGCGGATCACCGGCGGCGCGAGCGGGTCCGCGGAGCGCAGGCTGACGGAGCCGCGGCTCTGGACGCGGGTGACGATGACGGAATAGGCCAGGGACGGATCCGGGGCGCTCAGGCCGCGCCCCACGGCGAACTGGATGTCGGGCGGGCCTCCGGCCGGACCCAGCCCGGAAAAGGCCAGCAGCCCAGCGGAGACCGCAGAACCCGGGAGCGGGACGCGGCCGGCCCAGCGCAGGCCGATGCGGGGATGGTCCTGCAGGTTGGCGCCGACGCCCGGCAACTCGTGGCGGACCGAGACGCCGGCGGCGCGGAGGGCCGCCGCGGGACCGATGCCTGACAGCAGCAGAAGCCGCGGCGAATCGATTGCCCCCGCGCACAGCAACACCTCACGGGCGGCGCGGACCGTGCGGACCGCCGCGACGGCGCCAGGGCTGCCGTCGAGGTACTCGAGGCCGACGACGCGGGTGCCCTCGAGCAGCAGTCGGCGCACGTGGGCGTGCGGGCGCGCGGCGAGATTGGGTCGACCGAGTACCGGAGTCAGGAAGGCCGCCGCCGCGGACTGCCGCCGGCCGGCGCGGAGATGTTTCTGGTAGAAGCCGGCCCCGTTCTCGGGCCGCTCGGAATTGAAGTCCCAGCGGGGATCTGCCGCGAAACCGAGCCCGCGGCACGCCTCAAGGAAGGCGAGATGGCCAGCGTGCGGATCGTCCGTATCGCTCACCGCCACCGGCCCGCCCACGCCCCGCAGGGCAGAGGCGCCGCGACTATTGTCCTCCAGCGCGCGGAAGATCGGCTGGACCGCGGCGTAGGACCAGGCCGGGCCTGCCTCGCGCTCCCAAGCTGCGAAGTCGAGCGGGTGCCCGCGCACGTAGGCCGCCGCGCTAATCGCGCTCGATCCGCCGAAGCCGCGTCCCCGGGGCCACTTCACCGAGCGGCCGCCCAGCGCGGGCTCCGGCTCAGTGGCGTAGTTCCAATCCGCCGCCGTCCCGAGCAAGGAGGTCCAGCGCCCGATGTCGGCGATCAGGGGATCATCCCCCCGGCCGCCCGCTTCGAGCAGCAGCACCCGCACCGCGGGATCGGCGGAAAGGCGGTTGGCGGCGACGCAGCCGCTCGAGCCGGCGCCGACGACGATGTAATCAAACTCCTCCGGCGCGGCCGCGCCAAGGGCCCGCGGCAGGACGGTAGCCGTGGTCCCCGCGGCGAGGGAGGCGCCCAGGAAGCGACGACGGGAAAGGGCAGAACGGTGCATCGTGGTCACTCCGGGGCCTTCCGCCCGCCCTTGCGCGCGGGAGCCGGCGCAACGGTCGCGGCGTTGAGCTTCGCCTCCTGCGCCTTGAGCCAGGTGTCGTACGCCTTGTTCCCTCCCCCGCCGACATACGCGTACGCTTCTAGCTCCGCCGCGCGACCGAGGATTCGCGGGTCCTCGTCCTGCCGCAGCAGGGTAACGAGGCGCTGGCGCAGCTCCGCCATCGTCGTGCCGTGCGTCAGATCGTGGGCGAGGTTATTGACCCCGTGTGGGTCGCGGCGCAGGTCGTATAACTCCTCGGCCGCGCGCTTGCCGAAGGACAGATCATAAAAGTGGCCGCCGAGGGCCTTGATCACCTCCTTGGTCGGGCCGGGGTCGCAGTTACCGAAATCTGTCTCGGGGTTGCCCGCGGGCCAGCGCTCCGGGTGGAAGTTCCGGACGTAGAGGAAGTCGCGCGTGCGCAGCGCGCGCACCGGATAGCCCGCGTTGCCGGGCCGGCCGAGGTCGTGGCGCTCCTTCCCCACGAGCATCTCGTCGCGGCCCTCCACCCACCCCGAGCCGGGCGCGCGAAGCAGCGCGGCTAGGCTGCGGCCCGTCATTTGCGGGTGCGCGGGTAGGCCTGCGAGCTCGAGGAACGTCGGGGCGAAGTCGCGCACGTTGATGAAGTCCTCGACCACGCGGCCCGGGCGGATCGCCGCGCCCCAGCGCATCGCCAACGGCAGGTGGAACCCGTCCTCGTGGATCTGGCCCTTGACGTACGGGAAGGGCATCCCGTGGTCCGAGGTGACCACGACGAGGGTGTTCTCCAGTTCCCCTGCCGCCTCGAGCGCGGCGAGTACTCGGCCGAGGTGAGCGTCGGCCCACTCGACTTCGACCGCGTAATCCGCGAGGTCGTCCCGCACCGGGGTCACGTCCGGAAAGTAAGGAGGGACGGGAACGGCGGCGAGGTCCTTGCCGAGGCGGCGGCCCGAGCCCGGCTCGTAGGCACGGTGCGGCTCGTGGAAGCCCAACCAAAAGCAGAACGGCGCGCCGCGGGGGCGCCGGGAGAGGAACGTCTCGAAGTTCTTGGCGTAGTCCTTCCGGTTAATGCCCGTCGCCGGGACGGTCATCGTGTGCTCCTCAATCACCGGTCCGGCCGGGTTGCGCTCGCGGCCGGCGAGGGTCTTAAAGTCGCCCGGACCCCAGCCTTTGCCGCTGAGGCCCACGTGGTAACCGGCCTGCTCGAGCAGGTCCGGGTAGACGGCGAAGCCGGCGGGGAACATCCCGTTGTGCGAGACTGCCTCGCGCAGTTGCCACGTGTTACGCCCGGTGAGGATGCTAGCGCGACAGGGACTGCACTTCGGGTTCGAGGTAAACGCGTTCCGGAAGAGCACGCCCTCGCGGGCGACGCGGTCGAAGGCCGGCGTGCGCAACCAGGTCGCGCCATAGGCGCCGGCATCGCGCCAGCCCCAGTCATCGTAGATGACGAACAGAATATTGGGGCGCGCCGCGGGGGTCGCGGCCGCGGCAGCTAGCGGGAGCAGGACTGGAAGCAGGAAATGGCGGAAGAGCGGGAGCATCGGGGAAATCAGGTGCGGATCAGGCGCGCAGGTCATCGGCCAGCCGCAGCCGGACATTGGGGCGCGCGGGGCCAGGGAGGACGGCGAGGCGGGGAACGGACATCCGGCTCCCAGTCAGGCCGTCCATCGCCGCCAGTCGAGCCGCAAGTGCCGGCGCCCGCTTGCCCTCGGCCGCGCGGGACGCAAACGTCGAGCAATGCCCCCAGCGTACCTTTCGGCCCGGCGCGAACGGCTGGCCGCCGCCCTCGCTCCCATCGACGCCCTGCTCGTGATCGGCGCCGGGGGACCGATCCCGCTGCCCGAAGGCAGCGACCAGACCTACCCCTACCGCGCGCACGCCGAGTATGTGTTCACCGCGGGCGGCGATTGCGTCGGTGGGGTGATCGCCCACGACCCGCGGGAGGGCGCGGCCGGCTGGCGCAGTTTCGTGCCGCCCGTGACCGAGGCGGAACGGGTCTGGTGCGGGGCCCCGCCGCGGGAGGGCGAGGACATTGCCAGCTTCAACGCGTGGCGGAATGCGCGCGCCGGGCGGCGGATCGCCGCCCTCGGCGCCCCGGTCGCGGGCGTCCACGCCGACCCCGCTGCGACCGAGGCGGCCCGGCTGGCCTGCGCCGAAGTGCGCCGGCCGAAGGATCCCCACGAGCTCGAACTGATAGGCCAGGCCGTCCGCGCCACCCTCGCCGGCTACGCGCGGCTGCCGGAACTTATCCGCCCGGGCGTCACCGAGCGCTCGCTGCAGATCGAGCTCGAGGCCGCGTTCCAGCACGCGGGGGCGGACGGGACGGGCTACGGCACGATCGTCGGCGCCGGTCCGAACGCGGCCGTGCTCCACTTTGAGCCCTCCACACGCGCCGTGGCGGCCGGGGACTTCGTGCTCGTGGACGCGGGCGCCGAGGTGCACCGCTACGTGGCGGACGTCACCCGCACCTACGTCGCGGGCAAACCCACCGGCTTCCAGCGGGACCTGCACGCCGCGGTGCGGCAGGCCCAAGAGCGGGCCATCGCCCGATGCGTGCCGGGCGCGGAGTGGAAGCAGGTCCATCTCGCCGCCGCGGTGGACCTAACCGCGGGACTCGTCGGGATGGGCATCCTCCGCGGGCAACCGGAGTCGCTGGTCGAGCAGGAGGTCCACGCGCTCTTCTTCCCCCACGGACTCGGCCACCTGGTCGGGCTCGGCGTGCGCGACGCGAGCGGGCTGGCGCGCGGCCGAACCCGCGATCCGCGGCCGAGCCTCCGCTCCCTGCGGATGGATCTGCCCCTGGCAGAGGGCTTCGTCGTGACGGTAGAGCCGGGCCTCTACTTCATCCCCGCCCTCCTCCAGGACCCGGCGCGGCGCGAGCGCCACCGCGAAACCGTGAACTGGAACCTCGTGGACACTCACCTCGCGATCGGCGGCGTCCGCATCGAGGACGACGTGCTGGTGCGGGCCAGCGGTCCCGAGGTACTCACCGCAGGGATTCCCAAAGCGCTGGACTAGGCAGGTCCGCCGGCGCGGTTCGGGAACTCATCCCCCGGGCAGAAACCAGAGGTGGTCGGCGGGAATCCCGATCGCGACCTCCGCGCCGACCGCGAAGTCCGCGGCATCTCCCTCCCCGCCCGGATGCACGGCGGTCAGCGTCAACCCGCCTCCTTCGCGCAGCGCGACCTGCAGGTGCTCGCGGTCCCCGCGAAATTCCACCGCGGTGACAAGGGCCCGGCCCGCCGGCCGCTCTTCGCCGCGCCACGGGCGGAGCACCACCTGTTCCGGGCGAACGACCGCGCGCGTGGCCCCCCGTCCCGCGGGCCAACGCTCCGCGGGGACGTCAAGTTCCAATCCCCCGGCCAGCCGCACCGCGATCCGACCCGCCGATCCGCCGATGCGTTCGGCCGGGAGGAGGTTGGCGTGCCCGACGAAATCGGCCACGAAGTCCGTCGCGGGCCGGTGGTAGATCTCGCGGGGCGGCCCGACCTGCTCAAGCGCGCCCGCGTTGACCACTGCGATCCGGTCGCTGAGCGCGAGGGCCTCGTCTTGGTCGTGGGTCACCAGCACGAAGGTCATTCCCAGGCGCCGCTGGAGAGCCTGCAGCTCGGCGCGCATCGCTTGTCGCAGCTTCGCGTCGAGCGCGGAGAAGGGCTCGTCGAGCAGCAGCACCTGCGGCCGGCAGACCACCGCGCGCGCAACCGCGACGCGCTGGCGCTGGCCCCCGGAGAGCTCGTGGGGGAAGCGTTCCCCGAGCCCCTCGAGCGAGACGAGCGCGAGGGCGTCGTCCACGCGGCGGCCGAGTTCCGCGGGGGGCACGCCGCGCATCCGCAGGCCGAAGGCAACGTTGCCGCGCACGGACAGATGCGGGAACAGGGCGTAGCCCTGGAAGACTTGGTTCACCGGCCGGCGATGCGGCGGGATGCCGGTGATGTCCTCCCCGCCCAGCAGAATCCGCCCGGTAGTCGGCGCCTCGAAGCCGGCGATCATCCTAAGGAGCGTGGTCTTCCCGCAGCCGGAGGGGCCGAGCAGCGTCAGAAACTCGCCGGCGGCGATCGTCAGGCGGACCTCACGCACGGCGGTGAAGGCCCCGTAGCGCTTACCCACGCCGTCGAGCTCGATCGAGGCGCTCATCCGCGGAGGGCGCCGCGCGGCCGCAGGGCCCGCAGCACCAGTTGGGAAACCAGAAAGAGCCCGAGCAGCGCCACGCCCAAGGCGGCCCCAAAGGGCCAGTCCCGCGCTTGGAGAAACTGGTTCTGGATGACGTTGCCGATGAGCGGGACGCGCGCGCCGCCGAGGAGGTCAGTAACGGCGAACATCGCCACGGCGGGCACGAAGACGAGGGTGACTCCCGCGGCGATACCCGGGAGGGTCAAGGGCAGGATCACCGTGGGAAATACGCGCCACGGGCCAGCGCCGAGGTCGTGCGCCGCCTCGATCAGCGCGCCGTCCAGTTTCTCGACGCTGGCGTACACCGGCAGAATTAGGAATGGCAGGTAGGAATAGACCAGCCCGGTCACCACGGCCGCGGGCGTGTAGAGCAGCCCGAGCGGGGCCCACGCGGGCTGGAGCCAAGCCACCAACGCGTTCAGCAGCCCTTCCTCGCGGAGGATCGCCATCCACGCGTAGGTGCGGACGAGGAAGCTGGTCCAGAACGGCACCATCACCAGCAACAGGAGTAACTCCCGCACGCGCGGCGCGGCCCGCGCGAGATGGTACGCGACTGGGTAACCGATGAGCAGGCAGAGCCCGGTCGTGAGGGCGGCGAACCCGAGCGAGCGCAGGAAGATGCGCAAGTAGACCGGATCCAGCAGTCGGGCGTAGTTCTCTAGCGAGAAGCCCCAGAGCACTTGGCCGAACTCGTCGCGCTCCCCGAGGCTACAGCCGAGCAGCAGCAGGGCGGGCACCACGACGAAAAGCGCGAGCCACGCGAGCAGCGGCGCCAGCAGGAGCCAGGCCAAGGTGCCGGGCCGGGCGCCCGGGTCGCGCGCAACGGGTTCGGGGGTCAAGGGCCGGGGCGGCTCACTTGGCGCTCTTCAGGTCGGTCACCAGCCGGTCGATGTCGGCGGCGGCGCGGCCGATGTCGCGGAAGCTCTCGAGCTTCCCGCCCTGCGGGTAGCTGGCCGGGTTCGCGAGCTCGTCCGGCGTGAGGAGGCGGCGGGCGGCGAGGTTGGGGTTGGTGTACGGGAACGCCGCCGAGATCTGGCGCGAGACCTCGGGCCGGAGGATGTAGTCGATGAACCGGTGGGCCTCGGCGACGTTCCGCGCCCCGGCCGGGATGGCGAGCACGTCGACAAACTGGTGTGCCCCCTCGGCCGGCAGGATGTACTGGAACTTACGGTTCTCGCGCCAGAGCAGCGCCGCCTCGCCGCTCCATACGACCCCAAGGTCAACGTCGCCGTTGAGCAGTGCCGTCTTGGGGCTGTCGGAGTCGAAGACCTTCACCAATTTAATCCACTCCGCGAGGAGCGGACGGACGCGCGCGAGGCTGGCGGCGTCGACCGTATTGACCGGCTGCCCGAGCGCGTAGAGGGCCCAGGAGACGAGCTCGCGGCTGTCGTTGACCACGACGATGCGGTCCCGGTGGGCGGCCTGGAAGACTTCGCGGTAGCCGCGCACGGGCGTTTTCACCTTCTCGGTGTTCACCACGATGCCGACGCTACCGCTCATATACGGAACCGTATAACGTCCCTCGGGGTCGTGCGCGCGGCCGGTGAACTCGGGCGCTAGATTACCCAACCCGGCCAGGCGGGCGCGGTCGAGCGGCTGCAGCAGCTTGCGGCGGATCATCGCCTCCGCGGTGTAATCGCTCGGCTGCACGAGGTCGTAGCGGCCGCCGCCCGCGACGAGCTTGGCGAGCATCTCCTCGTTCGAGGAGTAGGTCTCGAAGTTGACCTTGATGCCGGTCTCGCGGGTAAAGCCCTCGAGGACGGGCTGGGGAACGTACTCGGACCAGCCGAACAGGTTGAGCTGGCCAGCACCGCGGGCGGCGAGCGGGAGGAGCGCGAGCAACAGGGCGGCGAGCCGCCCCGGGAGGTTGAGGGTCTTGAATTTCATCGGGGAGAGGTCGAGGGAGGTCAGCGGGCGCCGCGGCGGAGGTAGGCCGCGAAGGCGACTCCGGCGAGCGTGACCAGCAGGAAGAGTGCCGAAAGGGCGTTGAGCACGGGATTGAGTCCCACCTTGGCCAGCCCAAAGACCTTGAGCGGCAAGGTGGCGGAGGCCGCCGAGGTGGTGAAATACGTCACAATCAGCTCGTCCCAAGAAAGCAGGAACGCCATCAGCCCGCCGGCGAGGATGGCAGGCCGCAGCGCCGGAAGGATGACGTGGCGGAAGGCGCCCCACGGCGTGGCCCCGAGGTCCCGCGCCGCCTCCTCCAGCGCGGGATCGAGCCCCTGCAGGCGTGCCCGGACCGCGACGAGCACAAAGGGAAAGCTGAAGGTGACGTGGCCGATGATCACCGTGATGAACCCGAGCCCGACGCCGGCGAGTGCGAAGAGGATGAGGAGGCTGATCCCAAGGAGGATCTCGGGCATCACCATCGGCAGGTTGACCAGGGACTCGATGAGATCGCGGCCCGGGAATCGATAGCGGTGCAGGAGCCAGGCCCCCGACGTCCCCAGCACCACCGAAAGGAGCGTTGTCGCCGTGGCCACGACGAGGCTATTGAGGGCGGCCCGCTGGAGCGGCGCCTGGTGCAGGAGCTCCGCATACCAGCGGCCGCTGAACCCCTCCCACGCGACGCCGAGGCGGGCTGAATTGAACGAATAGACCGCCAGCACGATGACCGGTAGGTACAGGAAGAGGAGCACCAGCCCCGTCCAGCCCCGCAGGCCCGCCTGCAACAGGCGGGAGCCAGCGGCCGGGGAAAGCAGCGAAGGGGGCGGGGCGGCCATATCCGGAATCCAGCAAGATTCCGGCCGCGGGGCGGAGGCAAGCGCGAAGCCCCCGCATTTCAGGCGTGAAATCCGCCACGCTTGGCGCGAGTCTCTCTCCACCCTCCCCCCACCCTACCGATGAAACTGCTTCGCCTGCTCCCCTTGCTCTGCCTCGCTGCCCTGCCCTTGTCCGCCGCCGACGGCTGGGTAAACCTCTTCAACGGCCGCGACCTCGAAGGCTGGGAGCAGCACAGCGGCACCGCCAAGTACCGCGTCGAGGAGAGCGCCATCGTGGGCACTACCGTACTCAAAACCGGCAACAGCTTCCTCTGCACCAAGCGCGCCTACGGCGATTTCATCCTTGAGCTCGAATTCAAGGTCGCCCGCAACATGAACTCGGGCATCCAGTTCCGCAGCGAATTCTACACCCAGGAGACCGAGAAGGAGATCAACGGCAAGAAACGGAAATTTCCCGCCGACCGCGTCTTCGGCTACCAGTACGAGATTGATCCTTCCGACCGCGCGTGGACCGGCGGCGTGTACGACGAGGCCCGCCGTGGCTGGCTCGCCGACCTCAAAGACAAGCCCGCCGCCCAAAAGGCCTTCCGCCAGGGCGAATGGAACAAGGTACGCATCGAGTGCCGCGGCGACCGCATCCAGACCTGGATCAATGACGTGCCCGCCACTGACTTCCGCGACGCGATGACCCCGCGCGGCATCATCGCCCTGCAGGTCCACGGCATCGGCGACGGCAAGAAGAACAAGCCCGGCGAGGAGATCCGCTGGCGCAACATCCGGCTGAAGGAGCTGTGAGCCGCGTCCGACGCCTCGCGCCGGCGCTTTTCCTCGCCGCTGTCGCCCTCGGCGCCCCGCCCGGGCCGACCCTCGACCTTTGGCCCGGTCGCCCGCCCGGGGAGACCCAAACGCTTCCGCCCGAGGCCGCTCAGACCCGGCCCACCGATAGGTTGGTCGCGGGCCGTCCGGTAATTCGGCTGGGCAACGTCAGCACCCCGCAACTGGCCGTATTCCGCCCAGACCCGCGGCTCGACACCGGCACCGCCGTCCTGATCTGCCCCGGAGGCGGCTTCAATATCTTGGCCTACGATCTTGAGGGCACGGAAGTCGCGGCCTGGCTCAACGGGCTCGGCGTCACCGGCATCGTCCTGAAATACCGCGTGCCTGCCCGCGACCCGGGCCGCCGCTGGCTGGCGGCGGTGCAGGACGCCCAGCGCGCGATGAGCCTCGTACGCTCCCAGGCCGGAGAATGGGGCCTCCGAGCCGACCGCTTGGGAATCCTAGGATTCAGCGCCGGAGGTGCGACGGCGGCGTACACCGCCCTAGCCTCAGAACGCCTCTACCCTGCCGTCGATGCCGTCGACCGCATCGCGTGGCGGCCGGACTTCGCCCTGTTGATCTACACCGCAGGGTTTGTCGAGCGGGGCCAGACCACCCTCTCCGGCGTAATGCCAGTCGGCGCCGGCGCGCCGCCCATGTTCCTCGTCCACGCCTTCGACGATGGGGTGCCCGTGCAGAACAGCCTCCTGCTCGCGGCGGAGCTGCGGCGGGCCGGGGGCAGCGCGGAGCTGCACGTCTACGACGCGGGGGGGCACGGGTACGGTCTGCGCCCGGATCCCGCCCTGCCAGTGACCTCGTGGCCCGACCGCGCCGCCGCTTGGCTGCGCCGCCGCGGCCTGCTGGAAACCGCCGTCCGCTGACCGACCCACTAGGGCTTGCCGCTGCTGCGGCGCTCTGGTTCGGTCCGAGCCTCTCTCCATGCCCTCCACCCCGGACTCCACCCGCAAGTACTCCTCCGTCGTCGTCGACGGCCCCGCCCGCGCCGGCGCCCGCTCGATGCTGCGCCCCGTCGGTTTCACGGACGCGGACTTCCAAAAGCCCGTCATCGGTATCGCCTCCCTCTGGAGTATGGTGACGCCGTGCAATATGCACATCGACAAGCTCGCGCTCGAGTCGGAAGCCGGCACCAACGCCGCGGGCGGCAAGGGCGTCATTTTCGGCACCATCACCGTCTCCGACGGCATCAGTATGGGCACGCCGGGGATGCGCTACTCCCTCGTCTCGCGCGAGATCATCGCGGACTCGATCGAGGCGGTCGCCGCCGGCGAGGGCTTCGATGGCGTGGTGACGATCGGCGGCTGCGACAAGAATATGCCAGGCTGCATTATGGCGATGGCCCGGCTCAACCGCCCCGGCGTCTTCGTCTACGGCGGCACGATTTTGCCGGGCATCCACCCCGACACGCGCAAGGAGTGCGATATCGTCTCCGTCTACGAAGCAATCGGCCAGCACGCCGCCGGTAAGGTCGACGACGAGGGCCTGCGCAAGATCGAGGCCTGCTCCATCCCCGGCGCCGGCTCCTGCGGCGGGATGTACACCGCCAACACGATGGCCTCCGCCATCGAGGCCCTCGGAATGAGCCTCCCGAACAGCTCCGCCCAGATCGCTATCAGCGAGGAGAAGAAGCAGGACTGCCGCCGCGCCGGTGAGGCCACCCTAGCGTTGCTGAAGGCCGACCTGAAGCCCCGCGATATTATGACGCGGAAGGCGTTCGAGAACGCCATCACCGTCACGATCGCCCTCGGCGGCTCGACCAACGCCGTGCTGCACCTCCTCGCCATCGCCCACAGCTGCGGGGTGAAGCTGACAATCGACGACTTCACCCGCATCGGGAAGCGCGTGCCCGTGCTCGCCGACCTTAAGCCCTCCGGCAAGTACGGGATGGTCCACCTCACCCGTATCGGGGGCCTGCCCCCGCTGATGAAGGTACTCCTCGACGCCGGCCTCCTCCACGGCGAGTGCCTCACCGTGACGGGCCAGACCGTCGCCGAGAACCTCCGTGACGTGAAGCCCTACCCCGCCGGGCAGGACGTCGTGCGGCCGCTCTCGAACCCGATTAAGGCCGACAGCCACCTGCGCGTCCTCTACGGCAACCTCGCCCCCGGCGGCGCGGTGGCCAAGATCTCGGGCAAAGAAGGGCTCTCCTTCAGCGGTAAGGCCATCGTGTTTGAAAGCGAGGAGAAGGCACTCGATGCGATCCTCGCGGGCCGCGTCAAACCCGGCCACGTCGTCGTTATCCGCAACGAAGGTCCGGTCGGTGGTCCCGGGATGCGCGAGATGCTCAGTCCGACCAGTGCCATTATGGGCCGCGGCCTCGGCAAGGACGTCGCGCTGATCACGGACGGGCGTTTCTCCGGCGGTAGCCACGGCTTCGTCGTCGGCCACCTCACGCCCGAGGCGGCCGTCGGCGGCCCTATCGGCGTGATCCGCAACGGGGACCCGATCACCATCGACGCGGTACGCAACGAGCTGACCCTGGGCATTCCGGCCCGTGAGTTGCAGGCGCGCCTCCGCGCGTGGAAGCCGCGCCGCGCCAAGGAGACCCGCGGCGTTCTCGCCAAGTACGCGCACACCGTGACCAGCGCGTCCGAGGGCGCGGTGACCGACAAGCTCACCTGAGGCGCGCGCGATGAGCTGGGCGCATTTTCAGGAGCACTACCACCACTACCCCGAACTGGGGTTCAGCCTCGACCTCTCGCGGCTCCCGCTGCCCGCGGCGTTCACCGCCGCGATGGAGGGGCCGATGCAGGAGGCGTTCGCCGCGATGCGCGCCGTCGAAGGCGGCGCCATCGCGAATCCTGATGAGGGCCGCCGCGTGGGCCACTATTGGCTGCGCTCGCCCGCGCTCGCCCCCACCCCGGAGATCCGCGCGGAGATTGAGGACACGCTGCGCGCCCTCCGCGCCTTCGCGGCGGACATCCACGCCGGCACCATCGCCGGACCGCGCGGCCGCTTTCGGGAACTGCTGGTGATCGGCATCGGCGGCTCCGCCCTCGGGCCGCAGTTGGTCGCCCACGCGCTCGGCCAGCCCCGGCGGGACAAAATGGCGGTCCATTTCCTCGACAACACGGACCCGGACGGCATCGACCTCGTGTTCGCCCAGCTCCGGGGGCGGCTCGCCCGCACCCTCGTGCTCGTGATCTCGAAGTCCGGCGGCACCGCTGAGACGCGGAACGGGATGCTCGAGGCGCAGGCCGCCTTTCGCGCCGCCGGCCTCGACCCGGCCCGGCATTTCGTGGCCGTCACCGGCGCCGGCTCCCGCCTCGACCAGGAGGCGCGTGACGCCGGCTGGCTCGCGCGCTTCGCGATGTGGGACTGGGTCGGCGGCCGCACCAGCCAGCTCAGCGCCGTGGGCTTGCTGCCCGCCGCGCTCCAAGGGCTCGATCTCGACGGATTGCTCGCGGGCGCCGCTGCGATGGACGAGGTCACGCGCCGGCCGGAGACCCGCGCGAACCCCGCGGCGCTCCTCGCGCTCGCCTGGCACCACGCCACCGAGGGCCGAGGCCGCAAGGATATGGTGGTGCTGCCCTACAAGGACCGCCTGCTGCTATTCTCCCGCTACCTCCAGCAACTCGTGATGGAATCTCTCGGCAAAGAGCGGGACCTCGCTGGCAACGTGGTCCATCAGGGCATCGCGGTCTACGGGAACAAGGGCTCCACCGACCAACACGCGTACGTCCAGCAGCTCCGCGAGGGCGTGGACAACTTCTTCGTCACGTTCATCGAGGTGCTGCGGGACCGCCCCGGCCGGAGCGCACTGGCGGTGGAGCCCGGGGTGACCGCGGGCGACTACCTGCAGGGTTTCCTGCTTGGGACGCGCGACGCGCTCAGCGAGAAGGGACGCGGCTCGATCACCCTGACCGTGCCAGACGTCTCGCCGCGCACGCTCGGGATGCTCATCGCCCTCTACGAACGGGTCACCGGCCTCTACGCCTCCCTGATTGGAATCAACGCCTACCACCAGCCCGGGGTCGAGGCGGGCAAGAAGGCGGCCGGCGCGGTCCTCGCGCTGCAGCGCGCCCTGGTCGCGGCGCTGGCCGCGGAACGAGGCCGCGGGTTCACCGCCCCGGAGCTGGCCGCCAAGGCCGGCGCGCCGGAGGCGGCGGAGACGGCGTTCAAGGTGCTCGAACACCTGAGCGCGAATCCCGCCACCGGGGTGCGGCGGCGCGCGGGGGCCAGCGCGACCGCGGCGAAGTACCGCCTCGCCTGAGGCCGCACCGTGCACCGCCTGCCGCTCCTGCTCTGCCTGATCGCGCTGGCCGGTGCTGGGGGATCCGCGTTCCTCGCGCTGCGCATCGGTAATACCAAGCAGGTGCTCGAGGTCCGGCTCGCGGAGAGCCAGACGCGAGCCGCCCGGCTGGAGACCGACCTGAGCGGGGCCCGCGCGGAGTCCGCCGCCCGGCAGCAGCGGGCCACCGGCCTCGAGGTCGAGCTCGCGCGCACCAGCGAGCGTCTCGCCGGCGTCGAGGCGCGCGGCCGGGAAACAGAACGAGCCCTCGTCGACACCCGCACCGTGCTGGCCCTCTACGAGTCTACGGCCCGAGCGCTCGAGGACGAGGTCACCGCCCTGCGCCGCGACCTCGACTCCACCCGCGCGTCCCAGGCCTCGCCCGAGGCCGTGCAGGCGTACCGCCAGACGATCGCGGACCTCGAGCGCCAGCTCGCCTCGGCCCGCAACGGGACCGCGGTGCCCTCCACCCCGGGTGCCTCCACCGCGGTGTTCACCAACCGCGCGGGTCGCGCGACGGTGCTCAGCGTCGGGCCCGGCAACGCGTTCGTGGTGCTTAACTTCGGCACCGCGCGCGGGGCGCGCCCCGGCCACCGCCTGCAGGTCTCCCAGGCGGGCCGGCCGCTCGCCACGGTCCAGATCAGCGACGCGCGCACCCAGTTCTCGGTGGCCCAAGTCGAGCCCGAGTCGCTGCGTGGGGTCTTGCAGAAGGGGGACGAGGCGGTTTTGGTACGGGAACAATGAATCCACTCGCCCGACGCCTCCTCGCCCTCGCCCTGCTCGCCGCCGGCGCCCTCGCGGGTGGCTGCAGCACCAACGCCCCGAAGCAGACCTCCATCCCGTGGAGCCGTCCCGCGGGCTGGGAGGGCCAGATTCCCGGGATGGGCCAGCCGCAGGGCCGCTGAGCGGAGCCTGATCCGACGGTTCCCCGCCGCCACCGCGCGACGCGGGTTTCCTCCGGCGCGATGGAAAACGCCTCCCTCCGGCCCCTTCCGGGCCACCTCTACGTCGTCGCCACCCCAATCGGCAACCTCGCCGATCTCACCGAAAGAGCCAAGGCGCTGCTCGCCACCGTGGACCTCGTGGCCTGCGAGGACACTCGCACCACCGGCACCCTGCTCACCCGCCTCGGCGTGCGACGCGAGCTTTTCGCCTACCACGAGCACAACGAGCGCGACGCGGCCCCCGAGCTCGCGCGCCGACTTGCCGCCGGAGCTTCCGTCGCGCTGGTCACCGACGCCGGCACCCCGGGGTTGAGCGATCCCGGCTTCCGCGTCGTCCGCGCCTGTCGGCAAGCGGGCCTGCCGGTCGTTCCGGTGCCCGGCCCGAACGCGCTACTCGCGGCCCTCAGCGCCAGCGGACTGCCCACCAACGGTTTCCTCTTCCTCGGTTTCCTGCCCCCCAAAAGCGCCGCGCGGATCGCGTGCTTTGAGCGACACCGCGAATTTGAGTACACCCTCGCGCTGTTCGAGAGCTGCCACCGTATCGGCAAGGCCGTCGACGAGCTCGTCGCGGTGCTCGGTCCGGAGCGCGTCATCGCGGTCGCCAAGGAGCTGACCAAGGTCCACGAGACATTTCTAGTCGGCCCCGCCGGCGAGGTCCGCGACCGGCTCGCGAAAATCAGCCTCAAGGGGGAGTTCGTCCTCCTGATCGCCCCCGCGGGATTCGTGCTCTGAACCCGATGCCCCCCCTCGCGGAGCCCCGGACCGCCGCCGTCATCGACGTCGGCAGCAACACAATCAAGCTGCTCGTCGTGCGCCGGTCATCCGCGGGGATCGAGCGGATCCACGCGCGCACGCTGGAGGCCCGGTTGGGCGCGGGACTCGGGCGGGATCGGCCACGGTTGGCGCCCGACAGCTTGGCCCGCGGGATCGATGCGGTACGTGCCCTCGCCGCGGAGGGACGTTCCCACGGGGCGGAGGCCACGGCCGTGGTCGCGACCAGTGCCGTGCGCGACGCGGAGAACGGGCCGGACTTCGCCGCCGCGGTGACACAAGCTACCGGGCTCACGCTGCGCATCCTGTCCGGCTCCGAGGAGGCCCACCTCATCGGCCGGGGACTGCGCAGCGACCCAGCGCTGGCGGCGGCGGGTGACCTCGCGCTGTTCGACCTCGGCGGCGGGAGCCTCGAGGCGCTTGAGTTCCGCGGCTTGGAGGTCCGGTGCGCGCTAAGCCTCCCGCTCGGCTGCGTCCGGCTGACCGAACGGTTTGTCGCGGAGCCTTCCCGGCCCTTGCCGGAGAGCGCCCGCGTGGCGATCGCCCGGCACGCCACTGCCGTCGCCGCGGAGGCGGGCCTCCGGCGCGATGCGTTCCGCGGCCTGCCCGTGGCCGCCACCGGCGGGACCGTGAGTACCGCCCGAGCGATGCGGGCGGCCGCGATGGGGATCGACCTGGACGAGAGTTCACCTGAGATCCCCGTGGCCTTCCTCCACGAGCTGCTGGACCGCATCAGCCCGCTTTCCCTCGCCGGGCGCCAGGCCCTGCCCGGCCTCAGCGCGGCGCGGGCGGACGTGTTCCCGGCGGCGCTGGCCACTCTGATCGCGATGGCGGAGCTGACCGGCTGCGGCACCTTGCGTCACTCTTGGTTCAGCCTGCGCCACGGTGTCGCGGCGGAGCTGCTCGCGGGGTCCGCACCCTGACCCGACTCAGGCGCGGGCGCGGGCCTCGCGGCGCGCCGCGGCTGCGAGGGCTTTACGGACGGCGGCAAAGTCAGCCGGGATGGGCGCCCGGAGGTCCAGCTCCCTTCCCGTAACGGGATGGGTGAGCAGGAGGTGCTCCGCGTGCAACATCACCCGCGCGGGGACGACCGCGAGGCGCGGATCCGGTTTCCAGCCGTAGAGGGCGTCGCCGAGGATCGGGTGCCCTAGGGATTTCAGGTGCACCCGGATCTGGTGGGTGCGCCCGGTGAAGATGCGACAGCGGAGCAGCGCGCCGATCGTGCCGTGGGCCTCCACCCGCTCCCACGCGGTACGGGCAGGCTTGCCCCCCTCGCCCACTGTCATCCGGTGCCGGTGGGTGGGATGGCGGGAGATCGCCCGGTCGATGACCCCGCTCAGGAGCGGCGGCACCCCGGCGACCAGCGCCACGTACTCCTTGGTCAACGTGCGCTGCGCGAACTGGTCCGCCAGCGCCCGGTGGGCCGCGTCCGTCTTGGCCACGACCATCACGCCGGTGGTGTCCTTGTCCAACCGGTGCACGATCCCCGGGCGTTGGACGCCGCCGATGCCGCTGAGGGTGTCCGCACAGTGGGCGAGCAGGGCGTGCACGAGGGTGTCCTCCCCCGTGGCGGCGCCGGGATGCACGATCATCCCGGCGGCCTTGTTGACCGCGAGCAGGTGGCGGTCCTCGAAGAGGATGTCGAGCGGCAGGTCCACCGCGCGCAGCTCGGCCGGGCGCACCGCCGGGAGGCAGAACTCGAGTCGGTCCCCGGCGTGCACCGACGCGTCGCGCCCGAGAGGAACCCCCTCGCGCAGGACGAGCCCGGCGTCGAACGCACGCTGGAGCGCGGTGCGGCTGTGGGCGGGAAAGGCGGCGGCCAGCTCCTTGTCGGCGCGGCGCGGCGAGCCGGCGGGAACGACGTGAACCTCGGGGGCGGAAACCGTCATACGGCAGCGGCGATTCGGTCGATGGTCGCGCCCATCGCGGCGCGCGTGGCGGCGGGGACGTCGGCGACCTCCCAGCCCGACCGGGCGAGGCCCGCGAGCTCGCGGCGGCCGAAACCGAGCTCGCACGCGAGGGCCTCGTACTCCTCGGTCAGCGTGTTGGCGAAGCAGAGCGGATCATCCGTGCTTACAGTGCACCGCACCCCGGCGGCGAGCAGGCGCGGCAAAGGGTGGTCGCGGAGCGCGGGCACCACTTGCAGACCGACATTACTCAACGGGCAGACATCGAACGTCACCCCGCACTCGGCCGCGAGCCGGAGGACGGCCGGATCCTCCGCCGCGCGGACGCCGTGCTGGATGCGCGTGACGCCGAGAACCTCGATCGCCTCGCGCACGCGGGCTGGGCCATCGAATTCCCCCGCGTGGCACTTGGTGACCTTGCCGGCGGCACGTAAGCGGGCCCAAACGCCGCGCGCGTCGGGCGGAGTGGGCATCACCTCGTGGCCGTGGAGATCGACGCCGGCGAGATCTGGCCAAGTGTGTAGGGAATCGATCACCGGCCGCAGCTCCCCGGCGAAGTCCGACCGGAGCATCCCGGCGAACACCCGCACCTCGAGCCCCGGCGGAGCCGCGCTGCGGATCGCCGCGATGATCTCCGGGCCCGGGACGCCGATGTGCCGACTCACGGGTAGGTGGAAGCTGGTCTCCACGTAACGGACGTTCTGGGCGGCGTGCTTGGCGAAGATTAGGCGCGCGGCCTCGTGGTAGCGTTCCGCGGAGGTGAACCACGGCAGGGCGTGGTCGAGCAGGATGCGTTCGAAGTCCGGGAACGAGGCGTAGCGGTAGGCGCGGTCCCGGAACGGAGGGTCCGGCGCCCACCGGACGGGGTCGAGGGCGACCAGCAACTCGTAAGGCAGGGCCCCCTCGACGTGGAGATGCGTCTCCGTCTTGGGCAGCGCCTGGATGAAGTCCCTCATCGGCCCCCGAGCAGGTACGCGGGGTTCAGCTTCTGCAGCGCCTTGGGCACGAAGAGCCCGTCCTTGCGGATGAGTTTGCCGTCGAACCAGATCTCCCCGCCGCCGTACTCCGGCCGCTGGATGCAGACGAGGTCCCAGTGGACCTGCGACTTGTTGCCGTTGCCGACGCCCTCGTAGGCCTGGCCCGGGGTGAAGTGGAAGGAGCCCGCGATTTTCTCGTCGAAGAGGATGTCGCGCATCGGCTCGAGGATGTGCGGGTTGAAGCCGATGGCGAACTCGCCGATGTAGCGGGCGCCCGCGTCGCTATCGAGGATCTCGTTGAGCCGCCGCGTGTGGTTCGCGGTCGCCTCCGTGATGCGCCCCTTGCGGAAGGCGAGCCGCACCTGGTCGAACGACTGGCCGAGGTAGACCGTCGGCGCGTTGTACTGGATGTACCCCTCGACGCTGTCCTTCACCGGGCAGGAGAAGACCTCGCCGTCCGGGATGTTGCGCGCACCGCCGCAGGAACGGGCGCCGATCCCCTTGATCGAGAACCGCAAGTCGGTGCCGGGGCCCTTGAGGTGGACCTGATCGGTGCGGGACATCAGGTCGTTCAGCGCCTTCATTCCCGGGGCCATCCGGGCATAGTCCAGGGTGCAGACGCGGAAGTAGAAATCCTCGAAGGCCTCGGTGCTCATCCCCGCCTGCTGCGCCATCGAGGGCGTGGGCCAGCGGAGCACCACCCACTTGGTCCGGCCGACGCGGTGGTCGAGCACCGGCTTCATCAGGCGCGAGACAAGCTGCACCTTCGCGGAGGGGACGTCAGACGACTCGAAGATGTTCTCGGAGCCGCGGATCGCGATGTAGGCGTCCATCCGCTGCATCCGCGCCAGCTCGACCTCGGCGTACGCGGAGAACTGGGCCTCCTCGGCGCCCACCGCGAGCTCGCGGGTGATGCGGGCGCGGTGGAGCTGCACGTAGGGGTGCGCGCCGCGGGCTCGGGCGGCCCGGACCAGCGCAACCACCATCGCGTCGGGCACATCGAAGGCGTCGATGAGGACGCGCTCGCCGCGGGCGAGCTCGGTGGAGAAGCCGGCGAGGCCGGCGGCCAGTTTCTCGAAGCGGGGATCGAGCAGCATAGTCTGGGCAGACTAACGACCGGGCGCGCGGGCGCCGCAAGGGCAAACGCGGCCCGCGGACCGATCAGCGGCCCGCGGGCCGCGGGCCGGAGGCGGGAAAGCAGATCCGGCCGACGGCCTCGTCGAAATCGGACGCGCCGCGCAGAATCTCGATCTCGAGCCGCAGGTAGTACAGGGGCAGCGGGCACGGCAGGTCATCCCGGATGCGGACGGCGTCCTTCTCGGTCGTAATGAGGCACTCGGCGCCGTCGCGGGCGGCCTGCGCGAAGAGTTGCCCGAGGTCCTCCTCGCCGAAGCGGTAGTGGTCGAGGAAACGCTCACGACCGGCCAGCACGGCTCCGAGGTCGCGGAGGAACTTCTCGAAGCTCTCGGGGGTGGCGATGCCGCTGAAAGCAAAGACCCGCCGGCCCTGGAGAAAGGTAAGCGGCTCACGCCCGCCCGGAGCTTCCTCGGGGAGCCCGAACCGGCGGAGGTGCCGCGGGCGGTGGGCGCACTCGATGATGTCCGCCGCGGGATTATGGGTGGAGATTACGCGCTCCAACTCGGGGTCGCGGCGTCCGTCGGACTTGGTGAGGAAGACGTAGTGGGCGCGGCGCAGGTGCTTGATCGGTTCCCGCAGGATGCCGCGGGGGAGCAAGTGCCCGTTTCCAAAAGGGTTGGTCTTGTCGACCAGCAGCAGGTTCAGGCTTCCTTTGAGTGGGAGGTACTGAAATCCGTCGTCCAAGACGAGGGTGTCGCAGCCGAAGCGCCGCACCGCGTAACGTCCGGCCTGGACGCGGTTCTTGTCCACCAAAACGACGACCCCCGGCAGGTTCCGCGCGAGCATCCAGGGCTCGTCGCCGGCCTCCTCGCTGCCGAGGAGCAGCCGCTCGCCGTCGCTCACGACGCGGGGCGGGGGCGGCTCGGCGTGGGTGAGCCGCCACCAAGCGCGGCGCCACAGGGGGGCTCCGCGGCTCTTATAACCGCGGCTGAGAATCGCGACGCGGCGGCCGCGGTCGCGCAGCGCGCGCGCAAACTTCTCCACCACCGGGGTCTTGCCGGTGCCCCCGACCGTCAGGTTGCCGACCACGACCACGAGGCAGCCCAGCGGCTGGTCGTGCAGGATGCGATGCCGGTAAAGCCAGACCCGCGTCTGCGCCGCGGCGCTGAAGAGCCACGACAAGGACTGCAGGAAACCACCATAGATCGCCGTGCCCGCGCCAGCGCGCCGCCCGTAGATCACGTCAACGGTGAAAAGCTCGAGGGCGTTGAGCTGCTTCTTGAGCCAAGAGGAGAACATCGGTGCGAGCGCGAAACCTAAGGTTGACGCCTCCGGCAGCGTAAACAGTTTTCGCTCGCCCGGCATCCCGCCGGACGCCCTCCCGCACTATGAGCTACAAACTTTTTATTCCCGGCCCGATCGCCGTCTCCGAAAAGACCCTCCGCGCGATGGCCCGCCCGATGATCGGCCACCGCAGCCCCGACTTCGTCGCGCTGTACCAAGCGATCCAGCCCGAACTGCAGGCGCTCGCCGGCACCCGCGACCCGGTTTACCTCTCCACCAGCAGCGCTTGGGGCGTGATGGAGGGGGCCCTGCGCAACGTCACCCGGCGCAAGGTCCTGAACTGCATGAACGGGGCGTTCTCGGACAAATGGTACGACGTCTCGCTCCGGGCCGGGAAGGCCGCCACCGCCCTCCGCTTCGACTGGGGCAAGCCCGTCGATCCCGACGCGGTGCGCCGCGAGCTCGCCACCGGCGGCTACGACTCGATCACGCTCATCCACAACGAGACGTCCTGCGGCTGCATGAGCGACCTGCCCGCGCTGATGCGCGTCATCCGCGAATTCCCGGAGGTCATCTCGATCGTCGACACCGTCAGCTCCTTCAGCGCGATGCCGCTCCCGAAGGACGAGCTCGGCATCGACATCCTCATCACCGGCTCGCAGAAGGCGCTGGCCCTGCCCCCCGGGCTCGCCCTTGTCTCCGCCTCCGCCCGCGCCCTCGAGCGCGCCGCGGGGATGGACGGACGCGGCTACTACTTCGACCTCGTCGAGTTTCAGAAAAACCACGAGCAGGGGATGACCCCGAGCACGCCAGCCATCTCACTGATCTACGCGCTGCACTCCAAGCTCGAGGACATCCGCGAGGAGGGCATCGCCAACCGCCACGCCCGCCACGCCCGGCTCAACCGCACCGTCCGCGAACACGTGCTCGCCAAGGGCTTCACGATGTTCCCGCCGCCGGGCTTTGGCTCGGTGACGCTGAACTGCTTCGCGAACAACCTCGGCTACGACCTCAGCGCGCTCAACAAAACGCTGAAGTCGAAGCACGGCCTCGTGATCGACGGCGGCTACGGCAAACTCAAAGGGAAGACCTTCCGCATCTCGAATATGGGCGACGAGACCGACGCGACGATCGCCGCGCTGCTGGCCGCCTTCGACGCCGCGCTCGCCGAGACCCCGCGAGTCGCCGCCGCCTGAGCCACGGACGACGCGGAACCCGAGCGGAAACAAAAGTAGGTCTTGCACTTCGCGGGCGCGCCGGTACCGGGTCGCGTCCCATGAAGTCACTCGTCATCGCCGAGAAGCCGTCCGTCGCGGCGGACCTCGCGCGCGCCCTCGGCAAGATCCCCAAGAAGGGGGACCACTACGAGAACGACGAGTACGTCATCTCCTACGCCGTCGGCCACGTCGTCGAATTGGAGATGCCAGAGGACATCGACAAGAAGAAGTACGGCTTCTGGCGGCTTGAGACCCTGCCGATCATCCCAGAGAAGTTTGGCCTGAAACCAATTGAGGACGCGAAGGAGCGCTTCACCGCCGTGAAGAAGCTCCTCGGCCGCAAGGACGTGGATCAAGTAGTGAACGCCTGCGACGCCGGGCGCGAGGGCGAGCTCATCTTCGCCTACCTCTACCAGCTCGCGAAGTGCCGCCTCCCGGTAAAGCGCGCGTGGATGCAGACGATGACCACCGAGGGCATCCGCGAGGCCTTCCGCAACCTCCGCGACGGCGAGCGGATGGCCGGCCTCGAGCAAGCCGCCCGCTGCCGCAGCGAGAGCGACTGGCTCATCGGCATCAACGGGACCCGTGCGCTGACGAAGCGGATGTTCGGCTCCCGCGCCGGCAACGTCGCCTCCGTCGGCCGTGTCCAGACCCCCACCCTCGCGATGGTCTACGCCCGCGAGCTGGAAATCCGCCACTTCCGCCCCCGGGATTACTGGCGCGTGACCGCCACGTTCGCCGTCCGCCAGGGCACTTACGAGGGCGTCTACCAACGCCCGGGCTTCCGCCGCGCCGAGGGCGACGAACACGACCGCATCGACCGGATCTGGGATCGCGCCACCGCCGAAGCGGTCCACGCCGCTTGCCAAGGCCAGCCCCCGGCGCGGGTTACCGAGGAGCGCAAGGGCAGCACGCAGGCCTCCCCGCGCCTATACGACCTGACCACGCTCCAGCGCGAAGCCAACAACCGCTTCGGGCTGCCCGCCCGCCGCACGCTCCAGATCGCCCAGGCCCTCTACGAGCGCCACAAGGTCATCACCTACCCCCGCACCGACTCGCGGGCCCTCCCGGAGGATTACCAGCCGACCGTCCGTGACACCCTCCGCGCCCTGGGCGGCCCCCTCGCGCCCTTCGCCGCCCAAGTGCTCGAAGCGGGCTGGGTCCGGCCCAACAAGCGCATCTTCAACAACGCGCAGATCTCCGACCACTTCGCGATCATCCCCACCGTCAACGAGGCCCGCGGCCTCGAGGACCTCGAGGCGAAGATCTTCGATATGATCGCGCGCCGCTTCGTCGCCGCGTTCTTCCCCGCGGCCGAGTTCGACGTCACCACCCGGATCAGCACCGTCGCCCCGGGACACGACTTCAAGACCGAGGGCAAAGTGCTCACCGCCGCCGGATGGTTGGCGGTGTACGGCCGTTCGACCGTCGACGAAGACTCCCCCGATAGTCGCTCCCTGCCCCCGCTCGACCCGGCCGACGGCAACCCACCGGCCGCGGCCACGACCGAAGCGACGCTCCACGCCGAGGCGACCAAGCCGCCCCCCCGCTACACCGAGGCGACGCTGCTCTCCGCGATGGAGGGCGCCGGCAAACTGGTGGACGACGAGGAGCTCGCCGAGGCGATGAAGGAACGCGGCCTGGGCACGCCGGCCACCCGCGCGGACACGATCGACGGCCTAATCAACCAGAAGTATATCGACCGGCCCCAGCGCGAGCTGATCCCGACCGCCAAGGCCGAGCAGCTGATCCAGTTCCTCGCCGCGGTGAAGGCCGAGGAACTGACCAAGCCGGACCTCACCGGCGAATGGGAGTTCAAGCTCCGCCAGATGGAGCAGAACCGCTTCCCGCGGGAGAAGTTTATGGCGGAGATCGTCGCCACCACGCGCGGCATCGTCGAGCGAGTGAAGGGCTTCGAGGAGGACGACTCGGTCGCCCGCGTGACCGACATCCTCTCCCCCACCGACGGCCAGCCGCTCCGGGAGACCTTGCGCGGCTACAAGTCGCAGGATGGGGAACTGATGATCTACAAGGTCATCGGCGGCCGCCGGATGGAGGAGCACGAGGTCAAGGAGCTCGTCGAGAAGCGGGTCGTCGGCCCGCTCGACGGCTTCATCTCCGCCAAGACCCGTGCCCGCTTCGCCGCGACCCTTCGTCTCGCGCGCGACGAGGAGAAGGGGAAATGGCAGGCGTCCTACGACTTCGGCGACAAGCAGGACCTCGGCGAGCTCCAGCCGTTCTGGACCGACGCCGCGACGGGGGCGGAGCTCTGCGAGTCGGGCAATAGCTACGTGCTGCGCGCCCGGGAGGGCGAAGGTTGGACGCAGGCGTTCCGCGTCGGCCGGCTGATGTGCCAGAAGGCTATCCCCCGCGAGGCCGCCATCCAGCTAGTCACGACCGGCAAGACCGACCTCATCCAGGGCTTCATCTCGAAGAAGGGCCGCCCGTTCGACGCCTTCCTCAAGCGCGAGGCCGGCCGCATCGCGTGGGAATTTCCGCCCCGCAAGGCGAAGGTGGACAAGGACGGCAACCCGATCGTCCGCAAGGCCAAGGCGCCGCCCGACCTCTCCGCCGCCCAAGTGTTGGGTCCCAGTGCGCGGCACAAGGGGGGCGAACTCGTCGCCACGGCCGAGGCCTTCTACGTGCGCAAGCCTGAGCAGGACAACCGCGTGGTCTTCACGCTGAAGCGCCAGCTCTGCGGCCGCGAGATCCCCGAGGACGAGGTCCGGCGCCTGTGCGCGGAGGGCAAGACCGGCCTGATCCCCGGCTTTATGTCCAAGCGCGGGCAGGCCTTCTCGGCTTATCTGGCCCTCTCCCCGACCGGAGCGAAGGCGGAGTTCGAGTTTCCGCCGCGCTGATCTCGGCCGCGCCGGAGATTACCCTTGCCCCGAGCAGCACGCCTCCGGACGCTGGCGGGGAACCTTTCACGTCCATGATCGTCACCACCGCGCAGCTGTTCCAGCACGCCTACGGCAAATACGCCGTTGGCGCGTACAACATCAACAACGCCGAGCAGGCGATGGGCCTCTTCCGGGGCTGCATTGAGTCGCAGGCTCCCTTCATCATCCAGATTTCGAAGGGCGCGCGGAAGTACACCGACAAGCGGATGCTCGAGGCGATCATCCGCGCCGCGGGGGACATCTTCCCGGAGGCGATCTTCGCCGTCCACCTGGACCACGGTGACGAGGAGACTTGCTACGACTGCATCAACTCGGGCTTCTTTAGCTCGGTGATGATCGACGCCTCGCACGATCCCTTCGACCAGAACGTGGCCATCACCCGCCGCGTGGTCGAGAAGGCCCACGCCAAGGGCATCTCGGTCGAGGCCGAGCTCGGGATGCTCGGGGGCGTCGAGGAGGACATCAAGGTCGAGGAAGGCCACGCCTGCCTGACTGATCCCGAGGAGGCCAAGGAGTTCGTGGCGCGTACCGGCTGCGATTCGCTCGCCTGCGCCATCGGCACCTCGCACGGCGCCTTCAAGTTCAAGGGCAAGCAGTCGCTCCACTTCGACGTGCTGCAGAAGATCAAGGACCGCCTGCCCGGCTTCCCGCTGGTGATGCACGGCAGCTCCAGCGTGCCGAAGGACGAGGTCGACCGGATCAACCGCGCCGGCGGCCAGATCAAGGATTCGATGGGCGTGGATCCCAACGAGTACCTGCCCGCGGCGCGCCTCGGGGTGACGAAGGTCAACATCGACACGGATGGGCGACTGGTCTGGACCCGCGTGCACCGCGAGTTCTTCCGCGACAAGCCCGCCGAGTTCGACTTCCGCCCGCCGGGCAAGGTCTTCATCGACGAGTACGCCAAGTTCATCGGCAGCCGTAACCAGCTGCTCGGGAGCGCCGGCCAACTCGCCAGCCTGCGCGCCAGCCTCGGTCGCTAAGACGACGGGCCGGCCGCGGGCCCGCTCCTCCCCCGAAGATGTCCCCGACGCTCCCTCCCTCCCCGGTGGGAGCGTTTGTTTTCCTGGTGCTGGCGGCCGCCCTGACCGGAACCGCCCGGGCCGCGGACTGGCCCCACTGGCACGGCCCGCAGCGGGACAGCGTCTGGCGGGAAACCGGCGTGTTGGCCGCCTTTCCTCCCGGAGGTCCGCCCGTGCGCTGGCGCACCCCCATTGCCGCGGGTTACAGCAGCCCCGTCGTCGCCGGTGGTCGCGTCTTCGTGCTCGACCGGCCGCGCTCCCAGACGCGCGGCAACACCGGCGGCGCCCTCAAACGGATGGCCGAGCCTGGCGTCGAACGCGTGCTGTGCCTCGACGAGCGGACCGGCCGCATCCTCTGGACGCACGAGTACGACTGCCCCTACGACCTTAGCTACCCCTCCGGGCCCCGCGCCGCGCCCGAGGTGGACGGCGACCGCGTCTACACCCTCGGCGCGGAGGGACACCTGCATTGCCTTGAAGCGGAGACCGGACGCGTGCTCTGGTCCCGGCACTACCCGCGGGACTTCGCCGCGCGCACCCCGCTCTGGGGCTTCGCCTCCGCGCCCGTCGTGGAGGGCGACCTGCTCCTGTGCCTGACCGGCGGCGACGCGCACACCCTGCACGCGCTGGACAAGCGTACCGGCGAGGTCCGCTGGCGCGCCCTGCCCCCGCGGGAACCGGGTTATTCCACGCCCGTAGTGGTGGAGGCCGGCGGCACCCGTCAGGTGCTGGCCTGGGACGCGGAAGCCATCTCCGGACTCCGGCCGGCCACCGGGGAGGTCCTGTGGAGCGTCCCGTTCAAGACCAAGCTCGCGCACGCCATCGGCTCGCCCCGCCTCGCCGGCGACCTGCTGCTGCTCTCGACCTTCTTTGACGGTTCGAAGCTGCTGCGGCTGGCCGCGGACCGTCCCGCCGCCGCGGAAGTCTGGAGTATCCGCGGGCCCAGCGAGACCCGGACGGAAGGGCTCCACAGCCTGATGGGCACCCCGTTCATCGCTGATGGCCACATCTACGGCGTCTGCGCCTTCGGCCAGCTGCGGTGCCTGCGGCTCGAGACCGGGGAACGGGTGTGGGAAACGCTCGGGCCCACGACCGCCAACGGGAAGCCGGCCCGGCACGTGACCGCCTTCCTCGTCCGGCACGAGGATCGCTTCTTCCTCTACAACGAGTTGGGGCAATTGCTACTCCTGCGCCTGACCCCGGCGGGCTGCGAGGAACTGGGTCGAGCCCAGCTAGTGAAGCCGACGAACCGCGCCGGCGTCCGGGAAGTGCATTGGTCCCATCCCGCCTTCGCCAACCGGGCCGTCTTCGTCCGCAACGACGAGGAGATCGCCGCCTTCGACCTCACCGCGCGCTAACCCGCGCGATCCGGACCGGGCTCAGATGGGCGGCCGTGTCCCGTGAGCGACGCTCTGGGCGCGGAGCCGCTCCACCGTCAGCCGGAAATGTTCCTCCTCCTCGGCGCGGCGCCGCGCGCCCCGGTACTCCATCTCGCCCACGATGAACACGAAGAGGAACAGGAGGATCGCCATCGGCTGATGGAAGTACGCCCCTACCGCGCCCGCGACGGCCACGACCTTACCGACCGTGGCCGCCCAGAACGTGGCGCGCACGTAGTCCATTTTTCCCGCCAGCAGCGCCCGGAGCACGCGCCCCCCGTCCATCGGGAAGGCCGGGACCAAATTGAAGGTTCCCATCAGCAGGTTCCAGGAGAGCAGGAAGTCCAGCGACCCAGCGAGGCCCGGCAGTGCATTGGGCAGGTCGTCCGCCGAGGGTGCCGACGCGGGCAGCACCCGGAGCACGAGCCAGAGCACCGCGGCTAGGACAAAGTTGACCGCCGGCCCCGCGAGGCTGATCACCACCTCGCGCTGCGGCTCCCGGGGGATACCGTCAAACTCGGCCACGCCGCCGATGGGCAGGAGTAAAATCCGCGACACCCCAACCCCGTACCGCCGTGCCGCGAAGCAGTGGCCCAGCTCGTGCAGGACCACGCAGACAAAGAAGGCCACCAGCACCCCGCTGTGCCACCACAACCCGGCCCAGCCCGCCTCCCGCCACCCCTGCCACGCATTGAACCCCAACAGCAGGTAAAACGAGAAGTGCAGCGAGAGCTGGATCCCCGAAACACGGAAAAGGTTCGTTGACCAGCCAAGCATCGTCGGTGAAACAACCCCCCGAGCGCCAGGATGGCGAGCGCGCAGTGCGGCCCGGCCCGCCGCGCCCGCCGGCCGGCTGACCGTTATGTCCGACGCACCGACCCGCCCGCCAACCCTACTCGTCATCGATGACGACGCGGAGATCCGCTATTCGCTCTCGCGCGTGCTTTCCTCCCGCGGTTACCAGGTCGCGGAGGCGGCCAGCGGCGAGGAGGGCGTGGCCTTGGTGCGCAAGGGGCCGCCGCCCGATTTGATCTTCCTCGACGTCCGGATGGGGGGGATGAGCGGCATCGAGGCGCTGCAGCACATCCGCGCGGCCAGCCCGCGGCAGTTGGTGATCCTGATGACCGCGTTCGGCACCGCCCAGACGGCGATCGAGGCGATGAAGTTCGGCGCGTTCGATTACGTGATGAAGCCCTTCGACCCGGCGAAGGTGCTCGGCCTCGCCCAGAACGCCCTCAAGGCCCACGCGGACCTGCGGGCCGTCGGAGACTACCGCCCCACCATCAACGCGGACGACTACCGCGAGGGCATCGTCGGCAGCTCCCCGGTAATGCAGGAAGTGTTCAAGGTAATCGGGCAGGTCACCGCCAGCGACGTCACCGTGATGATCACGGGCGAGAGCGGCACCGGCAAGGAGCTGGTCGCCCGCTCCATCTGGAAACACAGCCACCGCGCCGCCCGGCCATTCATCGCCGTGAATTGCGCCGCGATCCCCGACAACCTCATCGAGAGCGAGCTATTCGGACACGAGAAGGGCTCCTTCACCGGCGCCACCGGGCAGCGCCTCGGCAAGTTCGAGCTCTGCGACGGCGGCACCATCTTCCTCGACGAGATCGGCGATATGGCCCTCGCCACCCAAACGAAGATCCTCCGCGTCCTCCAGCAGGGCGAGATCCAGCGGGTCGGCGGCACGGAGATGCTCCGCGTAGACGTTCGCATCCTCGCCGCGACCAACAAGGACCTCGAGGCGATGGTCCGCGACAAGACCTTCCGCGAGGACCTATACTACCGCCTCAACGTCGTCCGAATCCGGATGCCCGCCCTGCGGGAGCGCGGCGAGGACATCCCTCAGATCGTGGATTTCTGCCTCCAGAATCTCGCCCGCCAGCGCAAGACGCGGGTCTCCAAGGTCTCGCCGGAGGCCCTCGCGCTACTGCTCCGGCACGGCTGGCCGGGTAACGTGCGTGAACTAGAAAACACCATCTACCGCAGCGCCGTGGTCGCGCAGGGGGACGCAATCCTTGTGAAGGACCTGCCGGCGGAGCTGGGCGGCGGGCACTCCAGCGCGCCCTTTGCCTTCCCCACCGGAGCCCCCGTGGCCGCTCCCGAGCCCGCCCCTACTCCTCCGCCGCCCACGCCGCCGGCCCCCTCCCTCGCCACCGCTCCAGCGCCCCGCCCCTTGGCCGAACTGCTCGACGAGATCTTCGCCCGCCTCTCCGCCACGGGGGAGCCCGTAATGCCCCTCCTTGAGCGGGAAATGACCGCGCGCGCGCGGCAGGCCGGCCAAGATCTGGCCGACGCCGCGCCGGCGCCACGGCCCGCGAAGGCGGGCGCCAAGCGTGGAAAGGCGCGCCGGTGAGCCCTTCGGCCCACGCTCCGCTGCGTCTCGTCCTCGCCTCCGGCAACCCCCACAAGGCGGAAGAGATGCGCACCCTCGCGGCAGACTCCGGCCTCGCGCTCGAGGTCCTGTCCGCCACCGCGTTCGGCGGGATGCCCGCCGTGACCGAGGACACCGGCACTTTCCCCGGTAACGCCCGTCGAAAGGCGCAAGCGCTGCACGCCCGGCTGCCGGCCGGCCATTGGTCGCTCGCGGACGACAGTGGCCTGTGCGTGGACGCCCTTGAGGGCGCACCCGGGGTGGAATCTGCCTACTACGCCGGCCCTGCCGGAGATCCTGCCGCCAACCTCGCCAAGCTCGTCGCAGTGATGGCGGAAGTGCCCCCGGCCGCGCGAGGCGCCCACTTCGTGTGCGTGCTCTGCCTGCTGGATCCCGCGGGCCGCGAAAGCCTGTTCGAGGGCCGCTGCGCGGGGCGCCTCGCGCTCGCACCAGACGGCGGTGGCGGCTTCGGCTACGACCCTCTCTTCATCCCCGAAGGCCACTCGGCCACGCTAGCGCGGCTCGGGGACGCGGCGAAGAACAGCCTCAGCCACCGCGCCCGCGCGTGGTCCGCCCTCGCGGCGGCCTTCCGCCACGGGATGCTCGGCTCCGCCTGAGCCGCGCGTTCGTCAGCGGAGCAGCCAGTCGAGCGCCGCCGCCAGCTCGCCTTCCGGGGCACCACGGTGACGGTGGAGGTTCGCCGCACCGGCCGCCGCGGCAAAAGCCCGCGCGGCGACCGTCTCCCCTTCCGGTTCCCCGGCGACCCAGAGCGGATGCGGCGCGCTGAGGGCGAGCAGACCCGGGACATCGAGGTACTTGGCCCCTCCCGGCAGGAACCGCGGATCGCGGTAGTCCAGCAGCGAGGCGAAGCGGAAGCCGCCGGTGAACACCGCCGCACGCGCGATCTCCCCGCCCGCCAAGGCGCGGGCGGCAGCGGCCACGGGCCCTAGCTCCCCGAGACCCAGCAGGTCAACCTGGCGGACACCGGAGCGTTCCCGGGCGAAGCGGGCGAGGGTCAGCAGGTCGTGCGCGCGCTGGGCGAACAGGGACGAGTTGTAGCCGTGCGTGTAAGCGGCGGATTCCCGCGGGTTGCGCACCACCCGGGTCTGCCGCGGCGGCTCCCCCTCCGCGAGGAACTCGCCTTGGAACAGGAGATCGGCCGCCAGCACCGCGTGCCCGGCGCCGAGCAGCCGGGAAACCTCGGGACGCAGGCCACCCTGCGCGTCGCGGAGGCCGGCCTTGCCGGCGGGATCGGCCCAGAGCACCACGCGCCCGGAAGGCTTCGCCGGCTCCAGCAGGACCGCCGGTAGTTCCTCGCGGTGCGTCTCATTGCGCACGCGGCCCGCGAGTTCCCGGAAATCCCCGCGATCGACGCTCGTCCCCGGGATCCAGCGGGTCACCCCCGCCGCGTCGCGGTCGCGCCCGATCGCCGCCGCGAAGCCGCCGCCGACCAGTTCCCGGAACCGCTCCGACTGCGGCACGGTGGCCTCGAGCTGGCGGCGCGCATCCTCCGCGAACCAGCGGAGCAGGCTGCGCTCGAATTCCGGATCCTCTTCCTTCGGGGCGGGATGGCCGGGCCCCCACACGGTCAACTGCTCGCGCGTGAGCGGGACGTAGTCGCGCTCGATCACGGGTTCCTTCTGGCCGAGCTTGAAGTGCTGGTTGAGGAAGGTGTGGAAGGCCGAGCGCGCAACCGCGTTGTAGTTGTGGGGGAAGTGCTCACCGCGGTGCAGGTGGACGTGCTTCGGCGCGCCGAGGAGCGCGTACAGGCGCTGCAGCTCCGGGAACCCCTTCGTCGACATCTCGCGGGTCCAGTCATTCGCCGTGGTCATCCCCTGCGGGCCGGGGGCAAAGAGCGCGGCGAACTCGACGTTCCCGGTGCCGATGCGGAGCAGCGAGGAGTTCTCGCAGGTACAGCCGCCCTGCATCGCGGTGCTGACCATCACCGCGGGGAAGGAGAGCTTCACCCGGGAGTCGATCGCCGCGAGCAACATCGTCTGCGTGCCCCCGCCGCTCGCGCCGGTGATGGCCACGCGCTCCGGATCCACCTCCGGCAGGCTGAGCACAAAATCCAGCGATCGCACCGCGTTCCAAGTCTGGAGGCCCATCACGCTCTGCAGCCGCGACTCGGCGGGCGTGCTGTAGAGACCCCAGTTCTCCACCGTATTCATCTCTGGCCGCTGCTTGGCGAAGCGGTGGATGACCTGCGCCGAGAATTGCCGCGCATCGGAGTCGCTCAGCATATCCCACTGCCAGACCACGCAGCCCATCCGCGCCAGTTGCACGCACATCGCCTGAAAGCGGCTGCGGCCACCCTGCTCGAAACGTTCCGCGCCGGTCGCCAACTCCACGCGCAGCTTGGCCTCCGTCTCCTCCGAAAGGCGCGCGTCCTTCCAGTGCCCGTGCGCAAAGAGCACCGCCGGCACACGCCCGACCGGGCGCAGCGGCCGGTACAGGCTACCGGTCACGAAGAATCCGGGAGCGCTCTCGAAGTAGACCTTCTCCACCGCGTAGTCCTCGCGCTCGATCCGCCCGTGGATGACGGCCTTCAGCGGCCCGCGGGTGGGCATCGGCCAGAGGCCCTGCGAGACGAGAATCTGCCGCCGGACGACCGCGCTCCGCGCGACCCACTCTGCCGCCGTAGCGGGCGGGGTGAACGGAAAATACCCGTCGAGATCCTTCGGCGGCTGCAGGCGGATATCGTCGGGCAACTGGCCCGGCGGCAGGACCCGCGGCACGGCGGCCGGCAGGGAAGCGAAGACGAGGCAGGTCAGGAACAGGGGCAGGCGCATCGGCGGAGGGGTTGCCGGAGCAGAGCAGGAGCCGCGCCCGCGGGCCAAGCGAATTCACCGGCGGTCCGCCCTTGCCGGCCGGCCGGCCCCGGCCTTTCGTCCCCGGATGCCGCTGCCTCCGGAAGAAGCCTGGTTTCCCCTGAAGACCTACGGTTGGGGCTGGGGCGTGCCCCGCCGCTGGCAGGGCTGGGCGGTAATCGCGGCCTTCGTCGCCGCGCAGGGGGGCGCCGCGGCGCTGCTGCCCCGGCATCCAGGCTGGTTCATCGCCGCGGTGGTCGGGAATGGCGCCGGCCTGATCGCGATCTGCTGGTGGAAGGGCGAGCGGCCCCGTTGGCGCTGGGGCCCGAACGACTGAGCGGTTGCGCCTTGGCAGCCACGAATCCCCCGGCTCAGATTCGGCCACCCCGATGACCGTACGCCGCCTGCTTCCGCTGCTGCTGCTGCCCCTCGCCGCGCCCGGCGCCACCGCGTCGGCGCCGCGCCCCAACGTGGTGCTGATCGTCGCCGACGACCTCGGCTACGGGGAACTCGGCGCCTACGGGGGCAGCGAGATCCCCACCCCGCACCTCGACCGCCTCGCGGAGGAGGGCCTGCGCTTCACCCACGGCTACGTCACCGCCTCCGTCTGCGCCCCCTCGCGCGCGGGCCTGCTCACCGGACGCCAGCAGACACGCTTCGGCTTCGAGGGCAACGCCATCGGCGCGGTGAATGCCGATCCGAAAGTGGGCCTGCCGGCCGGCGAACGGACCCTCGCGCAGCACCTCCGCGCAACCGGTTACGCCACGGCCGCCATTGGCAAATGGCACCTCGGCGGCACCGCCGCCTACCACCCGCTGCGCCGCGGCTTCGACGAGTTTTACGGCTTCCTCCACGAGGGCCACACCTATGCGCAGCGGCCCTGGAACGGGGGCGTCACTTGGCTCCGCCGCCTCCGGCTGCCCGACGGCGGCGAGGGCCGGTGGACCTCCCCGGACGGGCGCACGGTGTGGACCACCCATATGGGGACCCAGGAGCCGGACTATGACGCCGACAACCCGCTGTTGCGCGGCAGCCAGCCGGTGGACGAGCCTCAGCACCTGACCGACGCCCTCACGCGCGAGGCGTGCGACTTCATCGAGCGGCACGCCGGCCAGCCGTTCTTCCTCTATGTGGCGTACAACGCGGTGCACTCGCCGCTGCAGGCCACTGACCGCCACCTAGAACGCTTCCAGCACCTGCCAGACCTGCACCGCCGGATGTTCGCCGCGCTCCTCGCGCAGCTGGACGAGGGCGTCGGCGCCATCCTCACCCGGCTGCATTACCACGGGCTCGATGCCAACACCATCGTCGCGTTCCTCTCGGACAACGGCGGCGCGACCCGCGAGCTGACCTCCCGCAACACGCCCCTGCGCGGCGAGAAGGGCACGCTGCTCGAGGGCGGGATCCGCGTGCCGTTTCTGGTGCGCTGGCCGGAGGGACTGCCGGGCGGCCGCGTGGAGACGCGTCCCGTGGTTTCCCTCGATCTCGCCGCGACCATCCTCGCCGCCGCCGGCCGCTCGCCCGCGGAGCTGGGCCTGGATGGCGAGGACCTCGCCGCCGTTCTGCGGCAACCCGCCCGGGAACGCACCCTGCATTGGCGGATGGGCCCGCGCGCCGCGCTGCGCCACGGCGACTGGAAGCTGCTGCGCGACCCCACCCGCGGGCGTTCCGGCGCCTGGCAACTTTACCACCTCGGGCGAGATCCCGGCGAGACCGAGGACCTAGCCGCGCGCGAGCCCGCGCTCGTGCAGGAACTGGCGGCTCGCTGGGAAGCGTGGAACCGCACTCAAGTCGAACCCCGCTGGTGACCTCTTTCCAATGAAACGACTGCAACTCCTGCTGCTGCCCTGGCTCGCGCTCGCCGCGACCGCCGCTACCCCCGTCGAGATCCGCCCGGAGCCCCTGCCCGGGGCCCGGCCGCGCAACGTCATCCTCATTCTGGTCGATGATCACCGTTACGACGCGCTCGGTTTCCTCGGTCACCCACTGGCGGAGACGCCGCACCTCGACTCGCTCGCGCGCAACGGCGTCCACGTCCGCAACGCACTGGTCACGACCTCTCTCTGCTCTCCGAGCCGCGCCTCGATCCTCACCGGGTTGTACACGTTCCGTCACCGCGTGATCGACAACAACCGCGCGATCCCTCCGGGCACGGTCTATTTCCCGCAGTACCTGCAACGGGCGGGATACCGGACGGGCTTCTTCGGCAAGTGGCATATGGGCGGCGAGGGAGACCAGCCGCAGCCGGGCTTCGACCGCTGGGTGAGTTTCCGCGGGCAGGGGGAGTACCTGCCCCCGACCCCCGATTACACCCTCAACGTCGACGGCCGCCGCGTACCGCAGCGCGGGTATATCACCGACGAGCTTACCGATTACGCGCTGGACTTTATCCGCGAGCAGCCCGCGGGCGGGAAGCCGTTCTTCCTCTACCTCTCCCACAAGGCGGTGCACGCCAACTTTACCCCGGCCGCGCGCCACGAGGGCCGCCTTAGCCACAAGACCTGGCGCCGGCCCGCCGCCGCCACCGACCCGGCCACCCAGGCCGGCAAACCCCGCTGGCTCCGCGACCAGCGCAACTCCTGGCACGGGGTCGACTTTCCGTACCACAGCGACCTCGACATCGAGCGCTACTACAAGCGCTACTGCGAGACCCTCCTCGCGGTCGACGACAGCGTCGGCCGGATCCTCGCTGAGCTGAAGGCGAAGGGCGTCCACGATGACACCCTGATTCTCTATATGGGCGACAACGGCTTTATGTTCGGCGAGCACGGGCTGATCGACAAGCGCGTTGCCTACGAGGCCTCCATCCGCATCCCGATGCTGATGCAGTGCCCCTCCCTGTTCCCGGGCGGCAAGGCGATCGACCAGGTGGTGGCCAACCTCGACGTCGCCCCGACGATCCTCGAGGCGATGGGCCTCGCCACGCCTTCCCATATGGATGGCCGCAGCTTTCTCCCCCTCGCGCAGGGGCGCACGATCCCGTGGCGCGAACACTTCCTGTACGTGTACTACTGGGAGAAAAATTTTCCCCAGTCGCCCACGGTCTTCGCGCTCCGCGGCGACCGCTTCAAATACATCACTTATTACGGGCTCTGGGACACCGACGAGCTCTACGACCTCCAGTCGGACCCGGAGGAGCAGCGTAACCTCCTCCACGATCCCGCGCACCGGGAGACGGCGGTGGCAATGGAGCGCCAACTCTACCGGATGATGGGCGAGCTCGGCGGGATGGAAATCCCGCTCAACCCGCCGCTCGGCGCGTCGCAGAACAAGCGGCTCCGCGGGCGAGCCGGCGACCGGGCGGCCGATTTCCCGGCCCCGTTCGTCGTCGAACGCCCGATCAACGACAACGCGCGCTGATTCCGCTGACGCCGCCCCCTCAGGCGCGGACGTCCACGACCTCCGCGCGCGGAAAGCGCACCTTCGGGGCCGCCGCGTACTTATCCCCCACGGAACGGTATCCCGCCGCGCAGGCCACGACTGTGCCGTAGCCCGTGCCGGCGAGACCGAGGATCTCGTCATACCTGCGGGGCTCGATGCCCTCCATCGGGCACGTGTCCACACCGAGCAGCGCCGCCGCGAGCATAAACTGCCCCAGCGCGATGTAGGCCTGGTGATCCTGCCACGTGTCCAACGTGCCCTCGCGGCGCGCCCGCTCGACGCTGCCCTCCATCATCCCGCGGAACTTGGCCAGCGACTCCTCCGCCACCCCGCGCACCGCGGCGGTCCGCGCGACGTGCCGGTCGATGTGCGCCGCGTCCAGCCCCCGCCGGACCGTGAAGACCACGAAATGCGAGCAGTCCCGCGCCTGGCTCTGCCCGTAGGAGGCAGCCTGCAGCGGATCCCGTAGTTCCGGCTGGGTGACGACCACGAACCGCCACGGCTGGAGCCCAAGGGAGGACGGCGTCAGCACCAAGCTTTCCTCCAGCGCTGCCCACGTCGGCTCCGGGATGGTGCGCGCCGGATCAAACTGCTTGGTGGCGTAGCGCCAGCGGAGGGCCTCGAGCAGGGGGGCGGGGGAAGACGGAGTCATCGGGTGAAAGGGACGAAGCTGGGCCGCGCGCCGCGCCGGCGCAAGCCGCGGGGCTTACCGTTCCTCGCCCCAACGCCGCGCCAGCATCCCTCCCGCGACGAGTTGCACGGTGTGGTAGACCATCAAGGGGAGGAGGATCATCCCCAGGGCCGGGTGCGCGCCAAAGATGAGCTTCGCCATCGGCACCCCGGCGGCGAGGGACTTCTTGGAGCCGCAAAAAACCAGCGCGATCCGGTCCTCGCGCGCCAACCCCGCGAGCCGGGCGACGGCGGACGCGACGCCCAGCATCGCCGCGAGCACCGCCAGGCTCAGCGCCACGACGAGCGCGAGGGCCCCGGGACCCTGCCGACTCCAGACGCCCTCCTGGAACGAGTCGCAGAACGAAGTGTAGACTAGAAACAGAATCACGCCCCGGTCGACGTATCCGATCTTCGCCTTGCGCGCCGCGAGCCACGCGCCCCACCACGGCCGCAGGACCTGCCCGGCCGCCAACGGCAGCAGCAGCCACCGGACGAGATCCCAGATGACCGGCCCGAGCGGCCTCGTCTCCCCCGCCGCCCCGAGGACCGCCGCCACCCAGAGGGGCGTCAACACGATCCCCAGCAGGCTGGAGGCAGTGGCGTTAAACACCGACCCGGCGACATTGCCCCGGGCCGCGGCCGTCATCGCGACGGAGGAGGAGACCGTCGAGGGGGCCGCACAGAGGAAGAACAGGCCGATCCGCAGCGGCTCGGCCAAATGGCCCGCCAGCGCACGGTACAGCACCAGCCCGAGGAGCGGGAAGAGCACGAAGACGCACCCCTGCGCCAACAGGTGCAGACGCCAGTGCAAAATCCCGGCCCGCAGCGCGCCGAAAGACAGGGCCAACCCGTGCAGGAAGAAGAGGAGCGCGACCCCGGACTTGGTGAGCAACTCCGGACGGAGTGCGCCGCCGGTCGCTCCAGGCGCGGGCCACAGCCACGCCAGCGCCGCCGCCGCGACCATCCCGAGCAGGAATCCGTCCGGTCGGAACCTCACCGCCGCCCCCCGATCCGCTCGCGGAACCGTTGTCCGATCGCCGCCAGTTCCTCCCGCCCCTCCAGGCGCAGCACCCAGAGGAGGATGACGTAGAACCCGGCCGCGCAGCCGATGATAAGGACCAGGCCGGCCGCATCCGCCGTCAGCCCCGAGGGAGCTAGGCGCTGCCACCAGTGGTGGATCGCCCATACCACGCCGGCCATTGTGGCGGTAGCGAGGAGGATCTTGCCCAGATCGCGGCGCAGATGGTGGAACGCCAGGCCCGGACGGCGGCGCGCCAGAATCAGCTGCAGGTGCACGGCCTGGATGGCCAGCGCCACGTTACTCGCCACCGCCAGCCCGAGCGTCCCCCACTTGCCCATCAGGATCAGGCTGAGGCCAAGGTTGACGATGAAGCTGAGGGCGGCCGCGCGTACCGGCGTAGCGGTGTCCTTCTCCGCGTAGAAAGCGCGCAGGACCAACGTGGTAAAGGCGAGGAAGGGCAGCCCCGCCGCGAAGATGGCGAGCACGGGTCGCATCGCCGCGGTGTCGGCGGGGCCAAACTCGCCCCGTTGAAACAGCACGCGCACGATCGGTTCGGCGAGCAGCGCAAGCCCCGCCGCCGCGGGCAGGTTGATCACGAGGATCAGCCGCATCCCCTTCCGGTAGGAAGCCGCGAAGGCATCCCACTCCCCGGCCGCCGCGTGCCGGGCGATCAGCGGGAACACCACCGTCGAGACCGCCAGCGTGAACACCCCGATCGGCAGTTCCATCAGCCGCGTCGCCAGATTGAGGATCGCGACCGCCGAGTCGTTGAGGGACAGCCCCACGAGCCGCGAGACGGAGATGTTGATCAGGTGGATCGCCGAGCCAAAGACGGTCGGCGCCATCAGGCGCAGGATCTGCCGCAAACCGTCATCGACCCCGAGCCCAAACTGCGGTCGCCACCCCTCGCGCCGCAGCGCCAAAGCGGGCACGACCAGCTGCAGCAGTCCGCCCAACAGGGTGCCCGCGCACAGCCAGAGCATCCGGCCCTCCGGGCTCGCCGCCCAACCGCCGTACGCGGCGCCGCCGAGGCAGCCGATCATCGCGAGGTTCAGCCACACCGGCGAAAGCGCCGGTTCGAGGAAGCGGTTGAGCGTCTGGAGCGCCGCGCTGAAGACCGCCGCGAGGCAGATGCAGACCAAGTAAGGGAAAAGGATCACCGCGAGATCCGCGGCCACCAGCCAACGCTCCATCGCCGGGGCCACCTCCGTCCAGCGCCCCCCTCCGCCCGCAAGCCACCGCGGTACGAACGCCAGCACCAGCATCCCGCCTGCCACGATGCCGCCCGTGACCACCAGCAGCCAGCTGGCGACGCGGTTCACCAGCAGGAAAGCCGCCTCGCGCTGCGCCGCGCGGATCTCCTGCTGCAGCGTGGGCACCAGGGCCGCCGTGAGCGCGCCTTCCCCGAGCAGGCGCCGGAACAGGTTCGGCAGGGTGAAGGCGGTGTAGAACGCCGAGGCCAGCGCCTCGAGGCCGAACACCGCCGTCACCAGCGCGTCGCGCACCAGCCCGAGACAGCGCGACGCCAGGGTGGCGCCCGCCACCACCCCGATGTTCAGGAAGCTCTTGGACACCCTGCCACTCTGCGGAGCAGCGCCGCCGGCCCGCAAGACTTAGCCGGGCTCAGCGGGCAGAAGCGCGCAGGCGGCTCTCCCACCGATCCAGAACCTCGCTCGTCGCCGCCTCGAGCGTGCGGCCGTCCGCCCAGTCCCGTTCCCACTGGGCGACGAGGACCTCCCGGCGCCGATCGGCCTCCGGCCCCACCCCCAGCGCGAAAGCCTCGGCGAGAGTCAGCGCTGCGTTGCGATAAAACGGGTGCATCGCGGCGACGCTCCGGCCGAGGTCCGCGCCGCGGCGCGCCAACTCCGCCGCCACCCACGGCTCAGTCCGCCGGGCTAAGACTTCCGAAAACGGGACCAACCGGTCCGCCCCTGCCTCATCGGCGAACACAAAGCGCGCCAGTGACGCGAGGAATTCCCTCGCCTCCTCCGCCTCGAGGCCAGGCAGCACCCGCTGCCGCACGTGATACTGCCAGCCGGTCTGCCACCAGAGTTCCCTTTCGTCCGGCCCCCCGAAGCGGCCGACGTAGGCCTGCGCCAGCATCGCCTGCGGATCCCCCCCGGCCAGCAACCGGGCGAGCAGCCGCGGCCATTCCGCACCCCGACCGGACTCCGCGAGCAGGAAGGTGAACAGCCACATCGCCCCCGCGTCATCCCCGCCGGATCCGGAAGCACCCGGCGGACCGTCAAGCAGGCGGACAATCTCCGGCGGCGACCGGCGCCGCGAGGCCTCGCGCAACGCGTCGAGCCGGGCCCCGTTAACCCGCGTTTCCCACCACCCGGTGGCACCGAGCACCAGCCAAGAAGCGACCACCGGCTGCATCGTCGCCCCGTGCAGGGCCACGCCGAGGCGGTGCAGGAGCGCGTCGACCAGCGCCACCCGGAGCGCCCGGCCCTCCTGCGCGCGCGGCCCCAGCCAGAGGGTCACCAGCCCGCCGGTTTCCACCGCGACGTCGTGCGTCGCGGGCGCACCCGGCGTCCCGGCCGGCACGACCCGCACAAACACCGGCGAGGGGAACGCTGGAGGCAGGCCCAGCGGCGCCGCGAGCACGCGCCACCCCTCTTCCGCCGCGGCCGCGACGCGGTGCGCCACGGCGGCATCCATCGAAGCTACCTCGAAGCGGCCCGCGAGGCTGGCGGCCAAAACCGGCGCGGCACCGCGCAGCGGCAGGACGGCCAGCAGGCCGAGCGCGAGCCACAGGATGCAGTTCACGGCCGGCGCAACCGGAGCGTGGACCCGGCGACCTCCAGCTCCCG
>NEUZ01000040.1 GCA_002304435.1 Opitutia bacterium Tous-C8FEB
TGGAGATATGATTTACCGCCTCCTTTACCCGCGCCTTGATGGCCTTGCTCAGTGACCAGTACTCGAGCCCCCGCCACGCGCGCCACCGATTGTACAAGCGGTTAAGGGTAAGCAAGAGCCCGTAGCCCCAGTCGCCGAGGTGGGCTAGGAAGACGAAGTTCTTGGTCACCGTGTCGAAGATGTCCCCGTGCAGCACCAGGTAGCGGCCACCGGCAGCCTCGTGGATATGCTCCTCGGCCACGGCGAGCCCCTCGAACTCCAGCGGCAGGAAGGAGGCGAGGACGTCGTCGTGGTTGCCCCGGAGGTAGACGACCTGCGTGTCGCGCTTCTCCAGCTTCTTCAGCACGATCCGCACGAAGCGCGTGTGAGCCTTGGTCCAGCGGCCGCCCCGGCGCAGCTGCCAGCCGTCGATGATATCGCCATTGAGGATGAGCTTCGCGCAGTGGATGTGGCGCAGGAAATGGTTCACCTCGTCAACCTTGGAGTCGGGCGTGCCGAGGTGCAGGTCCGACAGGATCACGGTGCGGACGTTGAGCTTCATGGGATCAGCAGGGCGAAAGAGCGGGCGGCCTGGTCGATGGGCGCGGCAATGCGGCGCGGCACGCCCGGCACCAGCACGCGGAGGCTACGCGGGCGGATGACCACCTCCAGCCGCGCAGGACCCGCGTGCACCTCGCCGTCCGTGTGCAGCGGCCCGGGCGCGGGGCGCGCCAGCACGAACCGGCCGGCGGAGCGGCGCAGCACCCCCGGGGCGCTCCCGAGCGGGTCGAGGAGAAGGCCTGGCAGCAGCCGGGCCACGCTGAGGGCCCCGGACGCGGTCACCGCCACTAGGTCGAGCCGCCCGTCATCGACCTGCGCGCCGGGCGCGACCCGGGCGTGGTTGCCGTACTGGTCGGAGTTCAGCACCGAGACTAGCAGGGCCGCGAGAACCCGCCGTTCCGCCCCGACCTCCAGCGTGCAGTGCACGGGCCGCCGTTCCCGCCAGGCGCCCCAACCCACGCGCAGGTAGGCGGAAAGCCCGCGGCGGGCGAGACCGTTGAAACGGCGGCTGATCTCGGCGTCGAGACCGATGCCCATCGCGTTGAAGAACGGCAGCCCGGCCACCTCGCCGGAATCGATCTCCCGCACGGCGGCCGCCGGGTTCGCCGCGAGCCGCAGCGCGCCCGCAAGGGATCGCGGGATTCGCAAGTGCAGGGCCAGCCCGTTGCCCGAGCCACAAGGCACCAGCGCCAACGCCGCGGGCGCCCCCAATAGGCCCTGCGCGACCTCGTTCATTGTGCCGTCGCCCCCGACCGCCGCGACGACCTCGGCCCCCGCCTGCACCGCCCCGCGCGCCAGTTCCCGTGCGTGGCCCGGACCCTCCGTCACCTCCACGACCGCACCACCCGCGCAGGACGCCGCGAACTCCCGCAGCTGCTGCCTTAGTCCGGGACGCCGCTGGTTGTGCCCGGCGTGGGGGTTGAGGATGAGGACCGTCCTCATTTGCCCCCCCGCACCGAGGCCAATTCCCCGCAGACACGAGTCTCAACTCGGTCTAGGATCTCCGCCGCGGCGAGGGGCCGCCGCAGCCCCGCTGCTCCCGCGCGCCATTGCGCCCACCCCATCCCATCGCGCGCGAAGGCCTCCCGCAGCGCCGCCACGACCGCGGCCGGATCGGTAGCCAATGCCCCGATCCCGTGGCGCCGCAGCAACTCATAGTTACCCTCCTCCTGCCCGGGCACGATCTGACTAACGATCATCGGGCAACCCGCGGCGAGCGCCTCCTGCGTCGTGGCCCCCCCGGCCTTGCTGACCACCACGTGGTGCGTGAGCAGCAGCCGCGGGATTTCGCGCGTCCAACCCAGCACCGTGACGCCAGGACGGTCCGCCGCCAGCGCCGATAGCCTCCGGCGCAGGCCCTCGTCGCGCCCGACCGCGAACGTGAGGTCCCAGCCTGTCTCCTGTAGCAGCAAACGCGCCGTGCCCTCCGCCCCCCGCCGGCCGGAGTGAATCATCACCAGGATCCGGGGCCGCCCGCCGGCCGCCAATTCCGGCGGGGCAAGGCTGTCCCCGAGGCGGGCGAAAATCGGCGGAACTGGGAACCCCGTGACGTCGATCCGGGCGCCGGGCACCCCCGCCTGCCGCAGCAGGGCGGCCGAGTCCTCATTCGGCACGAACCACGCGGCGGATCCCCCGGTCCACCAGAGAGAATTGAGGCTGATGGAATCGGTGACGACGGTGAAGCGCGGCGGAACCTGCACCGCACCGCGGGCGAGACGCCGGAGGGTGAAGTTGTGGCCGGGAAACGTCGAGACCACCGCGAGGGGGCGGTGGAGTTCGAGCAACCGGTGCACGACGCGCGTGTCCCCGGGCAACCGGCCCAGCAGACCCGGGAGCAGACGGGACCGGTCCATCCAGCCGTAGAGTCCCCGCCACGCCCAAGGCAGCCGGTTGATCGCGCCCAGGTATGCCCGCCGGAGGATCGCGTTGCTGGCGGGGTGGGCCTCGGCGAACGGATCCGCCACCACCGCGGCCCCCTCCCCCTCCCGCTCGTCCCACGCCTGCGCCAGCGCGCGGGCCGCGGCGTTATGGCCCTCGCCGAAGCCCGCGGTGAGGATCAGCAGCCGGCGGCTCATGCCCCTCCTCCCCCCGCGGGAACCGCGCCCGCGGCCTGCAGCAGGTCCCGTTCAAAGTCCGCGATCACGCGCTCCCACGAGTGTTCCTCAACCGCACGGCGCGCCGCCCGGCCCAGCTGGGCGCGGAGGAAGGGGTCGCCGGCCAGCAGCTCCGCCGCGGCAACCAATGCCTCCGGAGCGTCAAACGGAGCCAGCAGACCGCTCTCGCCGTGCCGGGCGAACTGCCGCGCGGCCGCGTAGTCGAAGCCGGCCACGGCGAGCCCGCTCGCCATCGCCTCGGTGAGCACGTTGCCGAAGGTCTCCGTGCGGCTCGCGTGGATGTAGATGTCGGCGGAGGCGTAGTAGGCGCCGATCTCCGGCCGGGAAAGGAAGCCCGCGAAGTGGCACGCGGGATGCGCCCGCTCCAGCCCGGCGCGCAGGGGACCTTCCCCCGCCAGCACGAAACGCAGTCTCGGGTTGACCGCGCGCATCGCGGCGTAGCAGCGGAAGAGAAGGTCGTAGTCCTTCTCCGGCGCCATCCGGCCGACGTGGAGCACGACGGGCTGCTCGTCGTCCGCGCCCCACGCGCGGCGCAGCTCCGCGGACCGCCGCAGCGGATGAAAGCAGAGCGTGTCCACGCCGCGCGACATCAGCGCGAGGTCGCGGAAACCGGCGCCGCCCAGTTCGGTGATCAGCTCGCGGGTCGGCGCAAAGGTCCGGCGGGTGCGGTTGTGCAGCCGGCGGAGCCACGCAAGCACCAGGCCGCGGAGCGGACCGGCGCGATAATGGCGGGTGTAGGCGTGGAAATTGGTGTGGAAACTGGAGGTCACCGGGATGCCGAGCGAACGGGCCGCCGCCACCGCCGAGGCCCCGAGCGGACCCTCGGTGGCGACGTGCACGAGATCGGGTCGCCCGCGCGTCCACGCCGCGCGCAGCCGGCCGGCCGCGGGGAGCCCCAGCCGGATCAGCGGATATCCCGGAACCGCGAAGCCTGGCAGCGAAACCACCGCGTAGTCGGCGGAGGCGGGCAGCGGGGCGAGATCAGACCGGCGCGGCCGGTACACCGTCAACCCGTGGCCCCGCCGGCCCAGTTCCCGCGCGATGACCCCGAATGTCATGGCAACGCCGTTGACCTCTGGCGGAAAGGTTTCGGTGACGAGGGCGATTTTCACGATTGCGCGACGTGACCGTGACGCACCTCTGTCGCGAAACTGTGGCGCGGCGGTTACAATTGCGCGAAGATGCGCCGCCGCCGTGGAAAACAAAAAGGGCGGCCCCCCACAGGGGGCCGCCCGGGAAGGAAGACCGTGGCGGGCTCAGCCGCGATCGAGCTTCGCGCCGCTCTTTTTCCAGCCATCGATGCCGGGCGCGTAGTGACGCACGTTGGTGTATCCCAACTGCTGGGCGGCGGTGGCCGCAGAAAGGTAGGCCGTGCAGTTTTCGTTCCCGCAGTACGCCACCACGAGGGCATTTTTGTCCTTCGGGAGCAGCGCCGCGAGCTGCGCCTTCTGCACTGCATAGTCCAGCGCCCCCGGGAGGCGACCCTCCTTGAAAGAGGCGGTGCCGTTCACGTCGAGCAGCGTGACCGACTTGGCGGCAATGGCCGCGGTGAGGTCCGCGTGCGCGATAGCGGGGACTTTCGAAGAAGCGGCCCAAGCCGTGGCGGCAAGACCGAGGAGGCAGCAGAGGAGGGAGATGAGTTTCATCGGCGCGGAGCGTAGGCGAAATCCGCCGCCGCGCAAGTGGGCCGCGTTGGCATCAATTTCGGGGACAAGCGCAGATGGCGCTGGGGCAACCGCGGCCAACACCCTCCGCCTGCCCAACCGGCCATCTCGGCCGACGGCAAAACCTAAAAAGAGAAAGTAACCTGATGATCCCGATGCTCCCCGCCCTCCTGGCGCTCCTGTTCGCCGCCGACACCGTCCGCGCGGCCGCCAACGCCCCGACCCCGCCGCCCTTCGCCACCGCCGACGCCAACAGCGACGGCAAGCTGACGTCGCGCGAGTTTGCCACCGCGATGAAGGGCACGCTGTCTGCGGCCGCCGCCAGGACCCGGTTCAAGGAACTGGACAAGAACCAGGACGGCGCCCTCGCCAGCGACGAGTACGCCGCCGCGGCCCCGCGGAAGGGCGCGCGACAGAAGCGCAGTCCCGAGGCCAACTGAAAGCCCCCGGCGCCGTGGGGCCGACCCGCGGCGCCGGACTCTCCCCCCTTACCCGAAGTCGGAGGCGACCGCTGGCCGGACCGCGATCCGAATCAGGCTCCGGCGGACGGAACCGCCTCCCGCCACCGGCGGAGCGCGCGGCCCGTGAGCGATTCGGCGCAGGCTTCGATCCCGCCGCGGTCGCCCGCGTAGACCAGACGCCCGCCTCCTGAACCACCTCCGGGACCGAGGTCGATGAGCCAGTCGGCAAGGTGGATCACGTCGAGATTGTGTTCGATCACGATCACCGTGTTGCCGGCGTCCCGCAGTCGGAACAGTAGGTCCATCAGCCGCTGGATATCGGTCCAGTGGAGCCCGGTGGTGGGCTCGTCGAGGATGTAAAGGGTGGCGCCCTGCTGGCGGCGGCTGAGCTCGAGCGCGAGCTTGATGCGCTGCGCCTCCCCGCCCGAAAGGGTGGTGGCGGATTGCCCGAGGGCGAGGTAACCGAGGCCGACGGCGTCGAGGGTCGCTAGCTTGTCGACCACGCGGGGCACGTGCCGGAAGAGCTTGAGCGCCTCCCGCACCGAAAGGTTGAGGACGTCGGCGATCGAATGGCCGTGGAAAAGCACCTCGAGGGTCTCGCGATTGAAACGCCGGCCGGTGCAACTCGGACAGGGGGCGAACGCGTCGGGCATGAACTGCATATCGAGCTTGATCGCGCCGTCGCCCTGACACCGCTCGCAGCGGCCGCCTCGGACGTTAAACGAGAAACGGCTCGGACGGTAACCCCGCACCCGGGCGAGCGGCACCTGAGCGTAGAGGTCGCGCAGCAGGGGCAACAAATCGACGTAGCTCGCGGGGTTGGAACGAGGGCTGCGACCGATCGGCTCCTGATCCACCTGCACCAGTTTCTCGAAGAACTCTAGATTCTCGATCCGCCGGTGCGGACCGGGAATGGTCCGCGCGCCGTTCAGCCGCCGGGCCGCCTCCGCGGCGAGCACGTCGAGCACGAGGGTGCTCTTACCGGAGCCGCTCACCCCGGTCACGCAGGTGAGGAGGCCCACGGGGAAGCGCGCATCGATCTCCTTAAGATTATTGGCCCGCGCGCCGCGCACGGTGAGCCACGCGCCGTCGGGTGCCTTGCGCGCGGCCTCCCGGGTGACCTGCAAGCGTCGGCCAAGGTAGGCGCCGGTGAGGGACTCACGCGCGGTGCGCCGCTGGCAATCTGCCGGGCTGCCCTGGAAGAGAACCCGACCGCCCTCGACCCCCGCGCCCGGCCCGAGTTCGAGCAACTCGTCCGCCAAGCGCATTGTGTCCTCATCGTGCTCCACGACGACGACCGTATTCCCCCGGTCACGGAGGGCCGTGAGGGTGTCGAGGAGTTTCTGGTTGTCGTGGGGGTGGAGGCCGATGCTGGGTTCGTCGAGAACGTAGATCACGCCCATCAGACCCATTCCGAGCTGGGTGGCGAGGCGCACGCGCTGGGACTCCCCACCAGAAAGAGTGGCGTAGTCGCGGTCGAGGGTCAGGTAGCCGAGGCCGGTCTCGAGCAGGAAGCGGAGCCGCTCGCGGACTCCGCCGATGACCTCCTTGAGGGTGGGATCCGCCGCCGGTCCGGCCGCGAGACCTGCGGCCGCGGCCGCGGCGGCGGCGACGTCCAGGCGATTGAATTCCGGGAACGACAGTCCGCCGAGGCGCACCGCGGCGCTGCGCGGGTTGAGGCGGGCCCCGCGGCAGGAGGGGCACTCGCCGCTGACCATATAGGTCGCGAGGCGGGCGCGAAAGCCCTCGCTGTCGGTCTCGCGGAAGCTCTGCTCAAGGTCGGCGATCACGCCGGGAAAAGGCATCGCGCGCGCCTCGCGCATCCGGCGGAGCTTGAAGGCGAACTGGCGCTCGCCGGCGCCGTGCAGCAGGACCCGCCGCGTCTCCGCCTGCAGGTCGGCCCACGGCTGGGCCGCATCGAACGGGAGCTGTTCCGCCAATTGCCGGAGCAGCGCGTTGTGCCGGATGATCAGGTTTTTGCCGCCGATGCGCCACGCCTTGATCGCGCCGTCGTCGACGGATTTCGCAGGGTCCGGCACCAGCAGCTCCGGCGCGAACCGCAGCCGGCGTCCGATGCCATCGCACTCGGGGCAGGCGCCGTCGCGGTGACTGAAGGAGAAATGCCGGGTCGTGAGCCGCGGGAAGACCTCGCCGCACTGCTCGCAGGCGAGCGACTGACTCAGCGGCACCTCGCGCCAGGGTGCATCGGCCTTCGGCTGCGCTAGGACCAGCGCCCGGTCCCGGCCCTCGCGGAACGCGAGCTCCAGAGAATCGGCCAGCCGGCTGCGCTGCTCCGCCGTCGCAACGAGCCGGTCGACCACCAGCTCCACCTCCAACTCGCGGGTGCCGGACCCGGCCGGAAGCAGCCCAGGATCGTCGAGCGACTTGACCTCGCCCGCGATCCGGACGCGCTGGAAACCCCGTTGCCGGAGGCGCGGGAGCTCGTCGCGCAGGACGCTGGGGCGGGCGCGGAGGCAGGGAGCGAGCACGAGGACCCGCTCTCCCGCGCAGGCGGTGAGCACGTGCTGCACGTTGTCGTCAAGGGAGCGCTGCAGCACCCGCCCGCCATCGACCGGGCACCGCTGCTCGCCGGCGAGCGACCAAAGCAGTTGCGCGTAATCCGCGATCTCGGTGGCGGTGGCAATCGTGGTGCGGGGTCCACCCGCGCCGGTGCGCTGCTCGATCGCGAGGACAGGGGAGAGGCCGTGGATGAAATCGACCTCCGGCCGCTTCAACTGGTCGAGCGCGGCGCGCGCGGCGGCGCTGAGTGATTCGATGTACTTGCGGTAGCCCTCCGCGTAAAGGGTGTCGAAGGCGAGCGAGGACTTGCCGGAGCCGCTCGGGCCCGTGATCACCACGAGTTTTCCGCGGGGCAGCCGCACCTCAAGATTCTGCAGGTTGTGCTCGCGGGCTCCCTTGATGTGGATGTGGGTGGCGGCGTGCATCGGCGGGCGGAGCGTGGGCGGATTTGCCGGCGCGTCAAAGCTGCAGGGGACCGCGCGACTTGCGACCACCCGGATGAGACGCTGTCCTGCGGCAAGAATGACGCCCGCCCCGCGACCCGTGCTGCTCTTCGACGCCGATTGCCCTCTTTGCCGGCGCTCGGTCCGCTGGCTCATCCGGCGGGACCGGGCGGCGCGGCTGCGCTTCGCTGATCTCGGGAGCGTGGAAGGTCAGGCGGTGCGCGCCGCGCTCGGCGGCGGTCGGGAGGCTCCCGATTCGCTCATCTTCGTGCCCGACTGGTCGCGCCGCCTACAAGGCCCCTGGCACCTACGCGCCGACGGCGCCCTGCACGCGTTCGCGCTTCTTCCCAGAACACGCTGGGCGACGGCCGCCCTGCGCTGCCTGCCGCTTCCCTGCCTGAACGCCGGCTACCGGGTAGTGGCGGCCGCGAGGCGGCGGCGGGGCACCGCCAGGGAGAACGTTCCGTTCAGTGCCACGGAGCAGGCGCGGATGCTGGGCTGAACGGGCGTGAGGGGCCTCGGCGCGAGCCTTGACCTCCCCGGAGGCCGGCTCTCTCCTCCCCTACCCCGTCAAACTATGACCCTGACCCGACCCTGCCTTAGGTTCGCCCGCCGCGCGTTTGCGCCGCTCTTCCTCACGCTCCGCCTCGCGCTGCCCGCCCAGGCGGCAGCCCCGGCTTCCCCGCCCGCCGGCGAGGACGTCGTCCGCTTGTCCGAGTTCAGCGTATCCGCCAGCGGCGACCGCGGCTACGCGCCCGCCGAGACGATGACCGGCACCCGCGTCGCGACCAAGATCATCGACCTGCCCTACACGGTGAACGTGCTAACCGCCGAGTTCTTCGAGGATTTCGGCATCTTCGAGCTGGCCGACAACATCGTGCACATCGGCAGCTTCACCGGCCTGGACATCGGCGGGAATTTCAACCTGCGCGGCTTCAGTTCCAGCTTCCAGCTGCGCGACGGCTTCTTCCGGCTGGGCCGCTACGGTTCCTCCAACATCGACCGGATGGAGGTCATCAAGGGCTCCAACGCCGCCATCTACGGCCGCTCGTCGCCCGGCGGGATGGTGAATATGATCTCCAAGGCGCCGAAGACCCGGGAGGGCCAGAAGGTCACCTTCAACTACGGCTCTTACGGCACCGAGCGCGTGACGCTCGAGGCCACCGGGCCGCTGGCCAAGTCCGCGCTCGGGACCACCTCGTACATCGTCACGGGTAGCCACTACCAGCGGGACTTCGGCCAGGAGTACGCCCGGAACCGCAACTACGAGTACTACGGGGCCCTCAAGCACACCTTCCCGGACTCCTCCAACCTCCTCGTGGCCGCCGAATACCTGCTCCAGATGCGGCACGCCCCGCTGAACGCGGCCCCGCTCATCACCGACCAGAAGGGCACGGCCTCCAACCTGGACGACGAGGCGATCGGCTACGCTTGGAACCTCGGCCGGATCAACCCGTATGGGCCGAACTCCGAGCTCAACCGCGGGTACTCCGGACTGACGGCCAACTACGACAAGCGGATTAATGAGGTGTGGAGCGTGCGCGCCTCCGGCAACTACTATCTCGTGCGTCGTTGGGACTACAACCAAAACACCGGTTGGGGCGGGATCACGATCAACCCGGCGGTCGCCACCAACCCGGTCCAGTCCGCCCGCGGTGCCACGCCGCAGAAGGGCCTGATTTTCGAGGACGGCGGCGGGTTCCAGGCAGACGTGCTGGCGCACTACTGGACCAACAACCGGCGGATCGAACACCGGACGCTCGCGACGATCGACCTCAATGACTACTACCGCTGGGACCCGATCCGCCAGTTCGCGAACGCCGCGAACCCCGACCTCGTCGCGTGGAACGCGGTGCGCGCCGCCCGCCTCGATCCGCGCACCCTTACCCCGATCGCTCCGGTCGCCTATTTCCCGAAGTGGTTTACGTGGGGCCAGGAGGTCGCGACTCGCATCCGCAAACAGCGGGTGACGGTCGTCGGCGGGTTGTTGCGGCATCAGGCCGCCCTCTTGGACGGCCGGTTGCTCGCTTACGCGGGCGGTCGCTACGACACGGTCCGCTTCCGCCACCGGGACTTCACGCAGCCGCCTCCGGGGTTCGCCCCGGGGCAGATGCTCGACAAGACGATGAACGCCTTGAAGCCCAACTTGGGCGTTAACTACAAACTCGGAGGCGGCCTGAGGTTCTTCGCGAACTACAGTGAGAGCTACTTCGTGCCGCAGTCCGAGGCGACCCCGGTGGTCGCTGCCCCCGGCTACAAGTCCGAGGTCGCCAGCGGCTATGACTACGGATTCAAGGGCGCCCTCTTCAACGATCGCCTCAACTTCACCGTGTCCGGTTTCTACGCCATCCGCGAGAACGTGCTGGTCACCGAGGTGGAGGAGACCCCGCCCGGCTCCGGCAACTATCAGACCACCACGCGCCGCGACGGCGACCAGCTGGTGCGGGGCTTCGAGGTCGACCTCAACTGGCGCGTGACCGACGCGCTGTCCGCGGGCGGAAGCTGGGGCCACGTCTACTCGATCTACACCGACTTCGGCAGCGCCTTCCCCCTCGCGGTCGGCCGCCGGGTGCAGGGCATCGCCCCGGTCAACGGCGGCGCCTACCTGAAGTGGGCCCCCACCACTGGCTCGCTCCGCGGCTTCTCCGCGAACCTGGGCGTGACGCACGTCGGCCCGACGCCGACCGAAGCCCCCAACGCGGGCGACACCTACGCCACGACGGCGAACGGCCAACGGGTGGTCACTCGCACCACCTACCAGTGGCGACTCCGGGTGCCCGGCTACACGCTCTGGAACCTCGGCGTCCGCTACCGGCTCCAGGGCCGCGGTTCGGCCCTGGACCACACATTCGCGATCAACGTGAATAACGCGTTGGACCAAGACTACCGCCGCGCCAACCGGCTGCGGGGCGAGGAGCGCTCGGTCTTTTTCACCTACACGCTGGGGCGGACCGGTCGCGGCCGCTGAGCCGCATCCCCCTCCGCACCGACCTCAGGGCGCCCTTTCCCGGGCGCCCTTTTTTTGGCGGTCTGGCACGCTTCGCGCTTCCCAAGCGGAGCACCCTGCCCTTAATCCAGATTCTGCCGCGTTATGCCCTCCTCCGCCAAGCCCACCCCACCCGCTCCTGCCGTCCCGCTGCGCCCGATCCGGAAACTGATGGCCGCTAACCGGAGCGAGATCGCAGTCCGCATCTTCCGCGCCGGCACCGAGCTCAACCTCCGCACGGTGGCTGTGTTCGCGCAGGAGGACCGGCTGTGCATACACCGCTATAAGGCGGATGAGGCGTACGTCGTCGGGACCGGACGCGGGCCGGTCGCGGCTTACCTCGACATCGAGGGCATCATCGCGGTCGCGCGCGAGAAGGGCGTCGACGCGATCCACCCCGGCTACGGCTTCCTCTCCGAGAACCCCGAGTTCGCCCGGGCCTGCGCCCGCGCGGGGATCATCTTCGTCGGCCCCCGGCCCGAACTGCTGGAGATGATGGGCGACAAGACGACAGCGCGCGCCCTTGCGCAGCGGATCAACGTGCCGACGCTGCCAGGCACTGAGAACCCGCTGACCGACCGAGACGAGGCGCTCGCCACGGCGCGCACGATCGGTTTCCCGCTCATCATCAAGGCGGCCTTCGGCGGCGGCGGTCGCGGGATGCGGGTCGTCCACCGCGCCGCGGACCTCGCCAACCTCCTCGACGAAGCGCAGGCCGAGGCCGGCCGCGCCTTCGGCAACCCCGCCGTCTTCCTCGAGAAGTACATTCCGCGGGCCAAGCACATCGAGGTGCAGGTGCTCGGCGACCAGCACGGCAACGTCCTCCATCTGCACGAGCGCGACTGCTCCGTCCAGCGGCGCCACCAGAAGGTGATCGAGGTCGCGCCTTCGTTCGGCCTGCCGGAGAAGATTGTCAACGAGCTCTGCGACGCCGCCGCCCGCATCGCGCGCGAGATCCGCTACGACAACGCGGGCACCGTGGAATTCCTCTACGACCTCGACCGCCACGAGTGGTTCTTCATCGAGATGAACCCCCGCATCCAGGTGGAGCACACCGTCACCGAGGTAATCACTGGCCTCGACCTGGTGCGCGCGCAGATCCTGATCGCGCAGGGCCATTCGCTGCACTCGCCCGAAGTGGGGATGCCGCGCCAGGCTGACATCCCGCGCAACGGCTACGCGATCCAGTGCCGGATCACCACCGAGGACCCCGAGAACAAGTTCGTCCCCGATTATGGCCGCATCGTCGCCTACCGCTCGCCGGGCGGCTTCGGCGTGCGCCTCGACGGCGGGATGGGCTACGCGGGCGCGGTCATCACGCCCTTCTACGACTCGATGCTGGTGAAGAGCATTACCAGCGGGCAGACGTACGACATCGCGCTCCGGCGGGCCCACCGGACGCTGAGCGAGTTCCGCATCCGCGGCGTGAAGACGAACATTCCGTTCCTCGAGAACGTGATCGCTCATCCGCAGTTCCGCGCCGGGCAGGCCACCACGACGCTCATCGACACCACCCCCGAGCTGTTCGCCTTCAAGCCGCGCCGCGACCGCGCGACCAAGCTGCTCAACTTCCTCGGCCAGGTCATCGTCAACGGCAACCCCCACGCCAAGGGCTACCGTCCCGAACGCCCGCTGCCCGCCGCGCCGGCCCCCTCGGCCGACCTCCACGTCGCCCCGCCCCCGGGTACCCGCCAGTTGCTCCTGGAACTCGGCCCCCGAGAATTCGCCCGCTGGACCGCCCGCCAGAAGCGGCTGCTCGTGACCGACACCACGTGGCGCGACGCCCACCAGTCGCTGATGGCGACGCGCGTGCGCAGCTTCGATATGCTCGCCTGCGCCGACGTCCTCGCCCGGCGCGCCCCCGGCCTCTACTCACTCGAGATGTGGGGCGGGGCGACGTTCGACACCGCGATGCGCTTCCTTAGCGAGGACCCGTGGGAGCGTCTCCGGCAGCTCCGCGCCCGCGTGCCCAACATCTGCTTCCAGATGCTGTTCCGCGGGGCCAACGCCGTCGGCTACACCAGCTACCCGGACAACGTCGTCGCCGGCTTCGTGCGCCACGCCGCGGCCAGCGGGATGGACATCTTCCGCGTCTTCGACTCGCTGAACTACCTGCCCAACCTCCGCGTCGCGATGGAGGCGGTGCAGGAGACCCACGGCGTGTGCGAGGCCGCGCTCTGCTACACCGGTGACATCTTGGACGAGCGCCGGGACAAGTTCTCCCTGCAGTACTATGTCCGCCTCGCGCGCGAGCTCGAGAAGATGGGCGCCCACGTTCTCGCGATCAAGGATATGGCCGGCCTGTGCCGCCCCTACGCCGCCCACAAGCTGGTGAAGGCGTTGAAGGAGGCCGTCGATCTCCCGATCCACTTCCACACGCACGACACCAGCGGCATCGCCGCCGCCAGCGTGCTCCGGGCAGCGGACGCCGGGGTGGACGTCGTCGACCTCGCCCTCGCCGCGATGAGCGGCAGCACCTCCCAGCCGAACCTCAACTCGGTGGTCGCCGCGCTCCAGCACACGCCGCGCGACACCGGGCTCGACCTCGACGCCCTCAACCAGTTCTCGGACTACTGGGAGGTCGTGCGCGATTACTACCGGCCGTTCGACACCGCACCCCGCAGCGGCTCGGCCGAGGTCTACCTCCACGAGATGCCGGGCGGGCAGTACACAAACCTCAAGGAGCAGGCCGCCTCGATGGGCGTCGGCCACCGCTGGCCGGAGATCGCCCGCACCTACGCCGAGGTGAACCAGCTGCTGGGCGACATCGTGAAGGTCACGCCCAGCTCGAAGGTCGTCGGCGACCTCGCGCTGTTCCTCTTCAGCCGGGGCATCAAGCCCGCGGACGTGGTCAACCTTGAGCCCGGTTCGCTCCCCTTCCCCGAGAGCGTGATCGATATGATGCAGGGCGGCCTCGGCTGGCCCGAGGGTGGCTGGCCGGAACGCGTCTCCCTCGTCGTGCTCGGCGAGAAACGCCACCGCGAGGCCCGTGCCCGCCACGCCGTCGCGCGCCGCAAGCCGGGCCACGGCGCGGCCGCGCCCCTCGACCTCGACCGCACCCGCGCCGAGCTGGCGGAGAAGCTGCGTCGCCCCGCCTCCGACGACGACCTCTACTCGCACCTGATGTACCCGCAGGTCTTCGCGGACTTCGCGAAGCACCTCACCACCTACAGTGACGTCTCCGTGCTGCCGACCCCGGCCTTCTTCTACGGCCTGCGGCCCGGCGAGGAGATCTCGGTCCACATCGAGGAGGGCAAGGTCCTCATCATCCGGCTGATTTCCGTCGGCCAGCCCGACAAGGACGGCCGCCGCGCGATCAGCTACGAGCTCAACGGCATCGCCCGCGAGACCCTCATCCTCGACAAGTCGGTGGCCCCGAAGTCCAAGGCCCGGCCGAAGGCGGACCTCGCGGATGCCACGCAGGTCGGCGCGCCCATCCCGGGCCTCGTCGCCCAGCTCTCGGTGTCCGTCGGCTCGAAGGTCGCGAAGGGCGACAAGCTCCTGATGATGGAGGCGATGAAGATGCAGAACTCCGTCTACGCCCCTTGCGACGGCGTCGTGGCGGAGCTGCACGTCGCCCTCGGCGACACCGTCGAGGCCAAGGATCTCCTCCTGCGGATCCGAGCCGCCACGGCCTGAGCAGGCGGCGTCAGTTCCCCCGGACGGGCTCCGCCTCCACCACGGCGAGCCCGCCCTCGGCCGTCGCGCGCCAGCGGACATTCCAGCCCGCGACGGTCATCCCGTAGGTCCGCTCGTCCGCCGCCCGGTAAGCCGGGCGCACCTCCAGGCGCAGCAACTCCCGCACCAGCGCCAGCCGCTCCGGCCCGAGGCGGGCCGCAAGCTCCGCCGGGACAGCGATCCCCTCTGCCGCCCGCCGCTCCGGGGCACCGTCCGCCCATTCGGCGCGCGCGTCGGGCACCGCCTCGGCCCAAGGGAGGTAAGGCTTCACGTCAAAGACGGGGGTTCCGTCGGCGGCGTCGACCCCGCCCACCCGCAGGGCCCCCGGCTCCTGCCCCAGCAGCCGCACGAGCGAGAGGCCGAGCCCGTTGGGCCGGTTGGGCGAGCGGGACGCGAAGACGCCCACCCGCGCGTTACCGCCCAGGCGGGGCGGCCGCACCACGGCGCTGCCGCTCCACGGGGGATTCAGATGGAACCCGGTCACCAGCCACAGGTGGGAGAACGCCTCGAGGCCGCGGGTAAACTCCGGCGCGGCGTAGGCGGGCAGGAATTCCACCCGGCCCTCGGCGGCGGGCACCAACCCGGCCTGCCGCGGCACGCCGAATTTTTCCGCGAACGGCGTGCGGAGCACCGCGACCGGCGCGAGCGCGGCCCCGCTCACGCCAGCAGGTCCTGCACGACGTGGCCGTGCACGTCGGTCAACCGGTAGTTGCGGCCCTGGAACTTGTAGGTGAGGCGCTCATGATTGATGCCCATCAGGTGGAGCACCGTGGCCTGGAAATCGTGCACGTGCACTTTCCGTTCGGCAGGATTGAACCCGAAGTCGTCCGAGGCGCCGTAGGTGAGCCCGGGCTTCACGCCCGCGCCCGCCATCCAGATCGTGAACACGTAGGGATGATGATCGCGGCCCCACTGCTTGGTCTCCTCGATCTTGCCCTGCAGGAAGGGCGTGCGGCCGAACTCGCCGCCCCAGATGACGAGGGTGTCGTCCAGCAGCCCGCGCTGCTTGAGGTCCTGGATCAGCCCTGCCGACGGAGCATCCACATCCTGGCACTGGATCTTGAGCTGGCTGTTGAGATTGCGGTGCTGGTCCCAGCCCGCGTGCATCACCTGGATGAAGCGCACCCCGCGCTCAGCCAGGCGGCGCGCCATCAGGCAGTTGTAAGCGAAGGAACCCTGCTTGGTGACGTCTGGGCCGTAGAGCGCGAGGGTGGCCGGCGACTCGCGCGAGAAGTCGGTGAGCTCCGGCACGCTGGTCTGCATCTTGTAGGCCATCTCGTACTGGGCGATGCGGGTGGCGATCTCGGGATCGCCGAAGTCCCGCCGCTTGGCCTCGTTCAGTGCCGCGAGGTCATCGAGGAGCCCCCGGCGCATCTCCCGGCTCATCCCCGCGGGATTCGAAAGGTACAGCACCGGATCCCCACGGCCGCGGAAGGCTACCCCTTGGTACTTCGAGGGAAGGAAACCGCTGCCCCAGTAAAAGTCATAGAAGATCTGGCCGCAGCTGGCCTCTTTGTCGCGGGAAGTCATCACCACGAACGCTGGGAGGTCCTCGCTCTCACTGCCCAAACCATAGCTGAGCCAAGCGCCCATCGAGGGCCGGCCGGCCATCTCCGCGCCAGTGAGGAAGTAGGTGATCGCCGGGGCGTGGTTGACCGCCTCGGTGTGCATCGACTTCACGAAGCAGAGGTCGTCGGCGATCGCCGCGGTCCGGGGCAGGAAATCCGATACCCAGGCGCCGCTGCGGCCGTGCTGGGCGAATTTTGTGATCTCCCCGAGCACCGGACGCGCCGTCTGGCCGCCGGTCATCGTGGAGAAGCGTCGCCCGCCCACGACCTCGTCGGGGATCTGCTTCCCGTGCCACTGGCGCAGCATCGGCTTGTAGTCGAAGAGGTCGACGTGCGAGGGCGCGCCGTTCTGGAACAGGTAGATCACGCGCTTCGCCCGCGGCGCGAAGTGCGGGAGGCCGTTGATGCCGGGCTGGCCGCGCGGCGCCGCCCCCGCCCGCCCGTCGCGACCTAGCAGCGAGGCGAGGGCGGCGGTGCCGATACCAAGGGCGGAGCGGCCAAAGAACTGGCGGCGCGTGTGCAGCGCGCGCGCGTCCAGGAGAGGTTCCAGCGGGGGCAACGGGTTCATTCCTTGCACAGGGTTTCGTCGAGGTTGAGCAACAGGGAACAGAGGGCGGTCCACGCGGCGTGCTCGCCCACGGCGAGGCCGGCCGGGCGCGGCGCGGCGCCGGCCGCGGAAAGCTGCCGGGCGGCCTCACCGTCGCGCGCGAAGTCCGCCCGCAACCGGGTGAGGCGCGCAGACAACACCCCCTCCTCGCCTGCGGAGGGGGTGCGGGCAGTCACCAACCGGAAGGCGAGCCGGAGGCGAGCCGCGTCGTCCGCCGCGCCGGCGAGGACCCGCTGCGCCATCACGCGCGCGGCCTCGACGAACGCGGGGTCGTTCAGCGTAACCAGCGCGTGCAGCGGCGTGTTGGTGAGCGGGACCTTGAGGGTGCAGACCTGCCGCGCGCCCGCGTCAAAGAACGTAGTCGGGCCCACGATCCGCCGCCAGAAAACGTAGAGGCTGCGCCGGTGCAGGGCGTCACCCTGGTCTTCCACGTAGGTTTTCTTGCCGAAGGTGGCCTCCTCCCAGATGCCCGCCGGCTGGTAGGGTCGCACCGACGGTCCGCCAAGGGCGAGATTCACCAATCCGGCCGCGGCAAGCGCCTGATCGCGGATCATCCACGAGGGCATCCGGTGCCGCGGTCCCCGTGCGAGGAGTCGGTTCTCCGGATCCCGCTCCCGCAGCGCGGCGCTCACCCGGGAGGACTGGCGGTAGGTGGCGCTCGTGACGATCTGCCGGTGCAACCGCTTCACGTCCCAGCCGTGGGCGACGAAGTCGGCCGCGAGCCAGTCCAGCAATTCCGGGTGGGAAGGCGGATCGCCCTGCACGCCGAAGTCCTCCGCGGTCTTGACGAAGCCGTGGCCGAAGAAGGCCTGCCACGCGCGGTTCACCGTGGTGCGGGCGGCGAGCGGATTGCCGGGCGAGACGAGCCACCGCGCGAGGTCGAGGCGATTGAGGCGGTTGGCTGGACCCGGCTCGGGCCCGGTGGGACGGAACAGCGCGGGCACGGCCCCGAAGACCTGGGTCTCGGTCTTCGCCTCGTAGCTCCCGCGGTTGAGGATGAACGTTTCCCGGGGTTCCTTGAGCTGGTCCATGATCATCACCCGCGTGATGTTGTCGTTCGCCCGGTCACGGGCGCGGAGCGCGGCGATGTGCCGCTGGAGGAGCTTCACGTAGGCCGGATCCGGCTCGGTGTCGCGGAAGAAGGGCAGCGCCTCGAGCAGCCCATCTAGGCTGCGCCGCCGCACCTCGGCGCGGGCGTGGGTGGCGGGGAGGTTGCCCGGCAGCCGCTGCGCGGCGGGGGAGTCGATGACCGGCTTGCCCTCGGGCCGCGGGAACTTCGTGAGCTCGTACCGCTCGATCTCCGGCGCCAAGGCTTCGATCGCGGCCTGCGCCTTCCGCACCGCCTCGGCCTCGGCCGGCGTCGACAAGTCGATGACCGGAGCGATGGCACCGCTACGGCCGCCCGCCGCCCGACCGGCCTCGGACATCTGGTTGAAGATATCGTAGAGCGCATAGTAGTCGCTCTGCGTGACGGGGTCGTACTTGTGGTCGTGGCAGCGGGCGCAGGAAAGCGTGAGGCCGAGCCAGATGGCCCCGGTGGTCTCGACCCGGTCGAAGACGTTCTCCACCCGGGTCTCCTCCGGGATGCGCCCGCCCTCGCCGTTGAACATATTGTTCCGGTGGAAGCCGCTCGCGATCTTCTGCTCGCGGGTCGCTCCCGGGAGCAGGTCGCCGGCCAGTTGCTCGATGGAGAACTGGTCGAACGGCTGGTTCGCGTTGAGCGCGTTGACCACCCAATCCCGCCACGGCCACATCGTGCGCTCGGGATCGCCTTGGAAGCCGTTGGTGTCCGCGTAGCGGGCAGCGTCGAGCCAGTCCCAGGCCCAGCGTTCCCCGTAGCGCGGCGAGGCAAGGAGGCGGTCCACCTGACGCTCGAAGGCGTCGGGCCGCGGATCCGCGAGGAAGGCGTCCAGTTCCTCCGGCGCGGGGGGCAGGCCGGTGAGATCGAGGCTAACCCGGCGCAACAGGGCGGCGCGCGGCGCCTCCGGGGAAGGCGCGAGGCCCTCGCGCTGCAGGCGCGCGACCACGAACGCGTCCACCGGGTTACGGACCTGCGGCGTCGACCGCCAGCCCCGGCGTTCCGGCACCTCCGGCACCGCCGTCGCGACGGGCGGCGCGAACGACCAGTGGCGCCCCCACGGCGCCCCCGCGGCGACCCAGCGCCGAAGCAGGTCCTTCTCCTCCGCCGTGAGCTGGCGGGCGGCCCGCGGCGGCGGCATCACCTCATCCTCGTGCGGACTGACGATGCGGTGGAGGAGTTCGCTCTCGTCCGGTTTGCCCGGCACCACCACCGCGACTCCCTCGCGCACCCGGTACAGACCTTCGCGCTCATCGAGGCGCAACTTGGCCTCGCGGGACGCGGCGTCGGGGCCGTGGCAGTGAAAGCAGGCGTCCGCGAGGATCGGGCGGATCTGGCGGTTGAAATCGATCTGCTCCGCGGCGACGGCGGATGACGCCGCGCCGAGGAGGGCGAGCAGCCGGCGGGGCGCACGAGAACGACGGGGTGACATCACGCACAACGTCAGGCGCGCGCTTGCCCGGAGTCAAACCCACCCGGCGCCGACGGCGCAGAATCGGCTCGGCACGGTTCCAATGCGCGGTAAGGATCGCCGGCCTTCCCCGCCGCCGCTTCCCCATGTCCCCCGCGCTCTCCCGTCGCACCCTGCTGAAGTCCGCGCTCGCCTCCGGCGTCGCCCCCCTGCTGCTCCCCCGGAGCTTGTTCGGGGCCGCGGCACCCTCCAACCGGCTGGGCGTGGGCTTGGTCGGCAACGGCCTCATCTGTTCCAGCCACCTCGGCACCCTGCTCGGCCTGACCGACGAGTGCCGGATCCTCGCCACCTGCGACGTCAACCGCGCGAAGGCCGAGAAGGTGCGCGCCCGCGTCGAGACGGCCTACGGATCGGAGGCCAAGGGCAGCGTCGCCGTCTACGGCACCCACGAGGAGCTGCTCGCGCATCCGGGGATTGACGTCGTGTTCGTGTGCACGCCGGACCACTGGCACGCCGCCGTGTCCGCGGCCGCGCTGCGCGCCGGTAAGGATGTCTACTGCGAGAAGCCGCTGACCCTCACGGTGCGCGAGGGGCGCGTCCTGACCGACCTCGCCCGGCGCCACGGGCGCATTCTGCAGACGGGCACCCAGCAGCGTTCGAACAAGTCCTTCCGCAAGGCGGCGGAGATCGTCCGCAACGGCTGGATCGGCCAGATTAAGCTGGTGCGCACCCGCCTCGGACAGTTCCCGCCGGCCCTGCCCCTGCCGGAGGAGCCCGTGCCCGCGGGGTTCGACTACGACCGCTGGCTCGGCCCGACCCCCTGGCGCCCGTACAACGAGCGGCGCGTCAAGGGTGACTACGGCGGCGGCTGGCGCTGCTTCCTCGAATACGGCGGCCGCAAGAACGGGGACTGGGGCGCGCACCATTTCGACATCATCCAGAACGCGCTGGGGATGGACCATTCCGGGCCGGTCGAGTTCATCCCCAAGGGCTTCGAGGGATGCCGCTTCCAGACGCACGTCTACGCCAACGGCATCCGGGTCGAGCGTGACGACGAACTCCAGAAGTCGATGATCGAGTTCCAGGGCACCGAGGGAACCGTGTGGGTCTCGCGCGACGACTTCCTGGAGACGAACCCGCCGGCGCTTGCGGCGCAACCGCTGCGTGGCGAGGACGTGCATCTGTACGCGAGTGATCACCATCACCTCGATTTCTTCCGGTGCGTGCGCACCCGCCAGCGGCCGATCGCCGACGTCGAGATCGGGCACCGCAGCGCGACCGTCTGCCACCTGAACGTGATCGCGGCCCAACTTGGGCGCCCCGTCCGCTGGGACCCTCGCGCCGAGGCCGTGCTCGACGACCCCGCAGCCCACACGCTCCTCGATCGCCCTCGCCGCGCCGGTTACGCCCTTTGAAACGCCCCGCTCCTGCTATGCGCGCCTCTTCCTCCCTGACTCTCCTTGCGTTGCTTGGCCTGACCGGCATCCCCGCCGCCGCCGGCGAACCGCCCTCCCCCTCGCTAGAGTCCCTCACCTACTCCGGGGACCAGTACGCCCTCGAGGCGCTGGACCGGGAAGTGCGCGAGGCCGGGCGGGACGCCCGGAAACTCGGAGCTTTGGAGGACCGCCTCGTCGCCCTGCTCCGCCAGCCCGCACCCACATTCGCCGCGCGCCAAGCAGCCTGCCAGCGCCTCGCCCT
>NEUZ01000041.1 GCA_002304435.1 Opitutia bacterium Tous-C8FEB
CACCCCTATGCGCCCCCCTCCCCTCGTCACCGCTTCGGTGTTGCTGCTTGGCTTCGTCACGTTCGCCCACGCGGGCGACTGGCCCGGATGGCGGGGGCCAACAGCGGATGGACACGCCGCCGCGGGTCAGCAGGTGCCCCTCAACTGGAGTGAGACCAACGGGGTCCGCTGGAAGGTTCCACTTCGCGGCCGCGGCCACAGCTCACCCACCCTCGTGGGCAACCGTATCTATCTGACGACCTCAACCGTGGATGAACAGGCGGTAGTGTGCCTCGACCGCGAGAGCGGACGCGTCCTCTGGGACACGGTGGTACACCGCGGCCTCGTCGATACGGGCAATCATCGGCTTTCCAATCCCGCGGCCGGCTCGGTGGCCTGGGATGGCGAGCGCCTGTTCGTCAACTTCCCGAACGCGAAGGGCATCCACACCTCGGCCCTGAGCCCGGAGGGTAAGCTGCTTTGGCAGACGAGGGTCGCGGACTTCGTGATGCATCAGGGCTTCGGCTCCTCGCCCGTCGTGCACGGATCCACCGTGCTGGTGAGCGCCGACAACCGCGGCGGCGGGAAGGTGCTGGCCCTCGATCGTGCGACGGGACGGACGGTCTGGTCGCAGGACCGCCCTAAGATCGCCAACTACACCAGCCCAGCGGTGTTGCAGGCCGCGGGCCGGACGCAGGTGGTTCTGGGCGGCTGCAACCTTGTCTCGGCGTTCGATCCGCACTCCGGACGCAAGCTCTGGGAAATCGAGGGTGCGACCGAGGAATGTGTTACCACCGCGGTGACGGACGGCCGTCGCGTGTTCGTGAGCGGCGGGTATCCGAGGAACAATGTCACAGCCGTGGAGGCCGATGGTTCCGGACGGATTGCCTGGCAGAACAACACGCGGGTCTACGTCCCTTCGATGCTCGTGCGTGACGGGCATCTGTATGCGGTGCTGGACGCGGGCCAGATCGTTTGCTGGCGCACGGACACCGGCGCAGAATTATGGCGTGAGAAGGTGGATCGAGACTTCTACGGTTCGCCCGTGATGGTGGGCGACCGTGTCTACGTGACGAACCTGCGGGGCGTGACGTTCGTCGTAGAAGTCTCGCCGACTGGGGCGAAGGTGTTGGCGCAAAACAAGCTGGGGGATGAGGCCCTCGCCTCACCTTCGATCGCCGGCGGCCGGATTTACCTGCGGGCGGCGAAGACGGCGCCGGACCGGCAGGACTTTCTCTGGTGCATCGGCGAGTGAGGTCCGGTGGGGCGGGCGCTTGCCCCACGCCACCCTACCCTGCCGCCCCGGTGGCGTCCGTGGAGCGCGAGTTGTGTTGGGCGTGATGGAGCAGCCAGCCGAGGCCGGCGCCAAACCCGAGCCCGTGGCCGAGGCCCCACAGGAGACGCCCGCGGACACCGCCAACCCAAGCGTGCAGGTCATCTCCCGCGGTGTAGCCGAGGGTATGCAGTGCCAGCAGGACTAGGGCGGATGGGACCCAGGAGCCGCGCGCGCCAAAGGCCCGCCAGTGCAGCCAGGCGAGCCAGCCTAGCCCCAACACGGCGCCGTGGAAATCCGCGTGGTAACGGCCGCGCAGCCCGAACCAGCAGAGGCACCAGAGCGCGGCGTAAACGGTGAATCCTAGGGTGAACAGGCCCAAATAGCGCGCGCGTCCAGCGGGAGGCACGAGCTGGGCGAGGACCGAGCCGCTGGCGACCAGATAAACCGCAGCGATGCTGCCGTAGAGTAGCGCCGTTCCGGCCACTAGGCGGAAGGCCCACACCGAATAGGCCGCTAGACTCACCAACGCGAAGCCGATCGCGCCCCAAAGCACGCACCGCTTAAGGGAGGAAACGGGCGGCAGGAAGCCGTCCTCAGAACGCAGCCGATTCGGGGTGAGACCGAAAACCTTCATCGACGAAGAGGTTACCCGGCTAAGGCTGCCGGCTCAAGGGGATCCTCGCCGCGCTCAGCCGGTAGCGAGGAGGCGTCGCAGCGTTTCGTCCACCGCCTTAGGGTTCGCCTTGCCCTTCGCCGCTTTCATCACGGGGCCCTTCAAGGCATTGATCGCCCCATCCTTCCCGGAGCGGAACTCCGCAGCCGCCTTGGCGTTGCCGGCGATCGCGTCCCGGCACCAGTTCTCCAGTTCCCCGCTGTCCGTCGGTGCCGCGCGTAGGCCTTGTCGATCCGCGATCGCGTCGGGTGAATCGCCAGTCGCGAACATCTCGACGAACACCTCCTTCGCCGCGGCATTGAGGACGGCTCCGGAATCCACAAGACGGAGCAAAGCCACAAGGTTTGCCGGCGAAACGCGGCTGGCGGCGGGATCCAAGCCCGCGGCCGCCAACTCACGGCGGAGGTCGTTGATGATCCAGTTCCCCGCCGCCTGCGGCGCCGCGCCCAGTCGTACCACGGCCTCGAAATAGTCCGCCAGCGGCCGGTCCCAGACCAGTACGGAAGTCTGGGTGAAAGGCAGCTGGTAGTCCGCAAGGAAGCGGCGTTGGCGGTCGAAGAGCAGTTCGGGGCACTCCGCGCGCAGCCGCTCTTGCCACGCGGCGTCGATGACGACCGGCATCAGGTCGGGATCGGGGAAATAGCGGTAATCGTGGGCTTCCTCCTTCGAGCGCAAGGACTGAGAGGTGCCGGTCATCCCGTCGTAATCCCGCGTCTCCTGGGTGATGCGACCGCCGCGCTCAAGGATGGATCGCTGGCGCCGAATCTCGTGTTCGATGCCGTCGCGGACGAACGAGATCGAATTGAGGTTCTTTAGCTCGACCTTCGTGCCAAGCGTTGTGCTGCCGATGGGGCGCAGGGAGATGTTGGCGTCGCAGCGGAGCTGACCCTTCTCCATATCGCAGTCGGAGATCCCGCCCTGGATCATTGTGGCGCGGAGGGACGTGAGGTAGGCGTAGGCTTCCTCGCCCGATTGCAGGGCGGGCTCCGAGACGATCTCCATCAGCGGGGTGCCCGCGCGGTTGTAGTCCACGAGCGAGTCAGTCGCACCATGGCTGAGCTTGCCGACGTCCTCCTCGAGGTGGATGCGGGTGAGCGGGATCCGCTTGTGCTCCCCCATCAGATTACGGGCCGGCCCGGGTAACTCGATCTCGACCGAGCCGCCGCGGCACACGGGGGCGTCGTACTGAGAGATCTGGTAGTTTTTTGGGGAGTCCGGATAAAAGTAATTCTTGCGGTCCCACTTGCAGACCGGGGCAATCTCGCAACCGAGGAGGAGTCCGGCCTTGATGATGGCGTCGAGAGCGGCCCGGTTCATCACCGGCAGGGCTCCGGGCAGGGCGAGCACGACCGGATCGGTGAGCGTGTTGGGCTCGTGACCGTAGCCGGCGGCGACACGGGTGAAGACCTTGGAGCGAGTGCGGATCTGGACGTGCACTTCCAGACCGATCACGGCCTCGTAGGATGCGGGTTGCGGGGCGGCGGGAGTGGACACGGCGGGACCGGGCTCAGAGGTTCGGGCGGCGGCGGCCCCACTGATGGACGCGATCGTACGCGTGGCCAATTGCGAGCAGTTCGGATTCTCCGAGGGGCTTACCGATGAGCTGGAATCCTACCGGCAGGCCGGCGCGGGTGAAGCCACAAGGCACGCTCATCGCGGGGAGACCGGCCAAGTTGGCTCCGATGGTGTAGATGTCGCACAGGTACATCGCGAGCGGATTTGCCTTCTCGCCGCGTCGGAACGCGGGGATCGGAGAGGTAGGCGTCAGGAGGGCATCCACCTGCTCGAACGCTCTGAGGAAGTCTTGGCGCACGAGGGTGCGGACCTTTTGGGCCCGCAGATAGTAGGCGTCATAGTAGCCACTCGAGAGCACATATGTGCCCAGAATGATGCGGCGTTTGACCTCGGCCCCGAAACCCTCGGCGCGGGAACGGAAATAAAGGTCGTGCAGGTCCCGCGGCGCGGCGCAACGGTGGCCATAGCGGATGCCGTCGTAGCGCGCGAGATTCGAGGACGCCTCGGCCGTCGCGAGCACGTAGTAGGTGTCGAGGCAGTACGGCGTGTGGGGCAGGGAAACCTCACGCACCTCGCAGCCCAGTTCCCGGTAATGCGTGACCGCCCGCTCGACCGCGACGGCGACCTCCGGATCCAGTCCCTCCCCGAAGTACTCGCGGGGAAGGCCCAGACGACGGGGGACTGAAGGGGCGGACAACGCCGCCGCGAAATCCTCCGCCGCCGCGCCCACCGAGGTGGAATCACGCTCGTCGTGGCCGGCGATCGCCTGCAGCACCAGCGCGACGTCCTCCACGGTTCGGCCGAAAGGTCCGATCTGATCGAGGGAGGACGCGTAAGCGACGAGCCCGAAGCGGGAGACCCGGCCGTAGGTAGGCTTTAGGCCGACCACGCCACACAGCGCGGCCGGCTGGCGGATGGAACCTCCGGTGTCGGATCCAAGGGTCGCGAGGGCCTCGCCGGCCGCAAGGGCGGCCGCACTGCCGCCGGAGGAACCGCCCGGTACGCGGTCGAGCGCCCACGGGTTGCCGGTGGGATGAAACGCGGAGTTCTCGGTCGAGGAGCCCATTGCGAACTCGTCGCAATTATGCCGGCCGTAGAGTACGGCCCCGGCCTCGCGGAGCCGTCGCGTGACCGTGGCGTCATAGGGCGAAATGAACTTCTCCAGCATCCGACTGCCGGCCGTCAGGGGCTGGTCCCGCACGGCGATGACGTCCTTTAGACCGATCGGAATTCCGTCCAAGGGGCCGAGACTGCCGCCGCCGGCGCGGCGGGCATCTGAGGCCTGCGCCTGGGCCCGGGCTGAAGCGGGATCCGCCGAGAGGAGAGCGCGCAACCGCGGTTCCACGGCCTCCGCGCGAGCGATGACCGCGTCGGTCAGCTCCGCCGAGGAGACCCGTCCGGCCGCGAGCGCCGCGGCGGCCTCCGCGAGGGAGAGGTAATGAAGCGGTGTCGTGGAAGAGGTCATTCGACGACCTTGGGGACCGCGATCATCTGGTCGCGTTGTGCGGGGGCATTGCGCAGCGCCTCGGCGGGAAGGAGCCCGGGGCGGGGCTCGTCCTCCTGCCAGACGTTGTGCTGCGGGTGGGCGTGCGCGGAAGGTTCGACGTTGGAGACATCCACCTGGGAGAGGCGCTCAATGTGACCGAGCAACTCGGCGAGCTGCCGCGCGAACGTGGCTTTTTCTTCCGGCGTTAGCGCGAGGCGCGCGAGACGCGCCAGCGCGTCGAGGTCGAGTTCGGTGCGGTTCATCGACTCAGCGACGGACCTGCCACGAGGTGCCAGCCAGCGCGTCTTCCTGCAGCCGCTGGAACGCTGTGTTCACCTCTTCGTCGGTGAGCGTCCGGTCCTTGCCGCGGAAAACCAGGCTGAATGCCAGGCTCTTGTGGCCGTCGGGCAAGCCCGGGCCACGGTACACGTCGAAGACACTAGCTCCCTCGAAGTTAAAGCTCGCGCCCGCTGCCTGCCGCGCGGCGTGCCCGACGCGGGTCGACACCTCTCCCGCCGGGGTCGCCTCGGGAACGATGAGCGCCAGATCCCGCAGCGCAGCCGGGAAGAGGCTGAAGTCCTGAAAGCGGCGAACCCCGGCGCGCGCCGGCAGCAGTTCGGGCAGCAGTGCGACAAAACCGGCCTGCACACGGCCCTCGATGCCGAGGGAGCGGGTAAGCGCCAGATCCACCAGCCCGGCGCCGATCCAGCAACCTCGGCGGAGATCGGTGGCGAGCGCGGCGTGGCCGGGCTGCCAACCGGGGGCCGCAGCGGGAAGCAGTTCCCCCACCCGGAGGCCCGCCAGCCCGGCAAGGGCGACGGCGTGGTGTCGGGCGGTGAAGAAATCGGCGGCCTCTCGCCGCAGCCAGGAGCGTTCCCCGGACGACTCGGCGATGACAAACGCGGCGGCGACGCACTCCAGCACCTGACCTTCCCGTTCCAGGAACACCCGCCCGGTTTCCGCCAGACGCGCAACCGGGACTCCCCGGGCCTGATTCAGCCGCAGGGAGTCTAGGAGGCCGCCGATGAGGCTGGATCGCAGATGAGTTTGGTCATCCACAAAGGGATTAGCGAGCGCGAGCCGGGGCAGTTCCGCCGCGGATGCCCAGGCGGCCAACTCGCGGGCGGGACGCAGGGTGTAGTTGACGCACTCGTGGAAATCGTGACCGACGAGGTAATCGGTCGCCTGGCGGTTGAAGCGCACCACCGGGTCGTCCTCCGCGGCGAGCCCGGGCGCGACGACCGTCGCCGGCGGGATCCGCTCGGTGCCGTGCAGCCGCAGCACTTCTTCCACGAGATCGATCGGCCGGTCTAGGTCGTCTCGCCAGCTGGGAATGGCGACGGTCCAGGCGGGGCCGCGGGCGGGCTGAACGGTCTCCTCCTCGCGAGTCACCCGGAGCTCTAGGGCCTCGAAGGCGGCACGCATCTCGGCCGCCGGAACATCGAACCCGAGGCGCTCGGTGATATAATCGTGGGTGACCACGATCTCGCGCGACCAAGGAACATCGCCCCCGACCTGGAACGCAGGTCCTGCCACCGCGCCGCCCGCAGTTTCCAAAATCAGGTCGAGGGCACGCCACGCGGCCTCAGGGGCGGCGTGCGGGTCAACCCCACGCTCATAGCGGTAAGAAGAATCCGTCGACAGGCCGAGCCGGCGCGACGCCGCCCGAACCGTCTGGCGCCGGAAGACAGCGCATTCCAGCACCAGATCGGTGGTGTCCGCGACCACCCCGGAGTCCTGCCCACCCATTACCCCGGCAACCACGACCGCGCGCGCGGCATCGGCAATGACGAGGGTCCTCGCGTCCAGGGCGCGTTCCTTGCCGTCCAGCGTCACCAGGCGTTCCCCTTCGGCGGCGGGCCGGACAATGATCCTCCGTCCCTCGAGCCGGCGGGCGTCGAAGGCGTGCAGCGGCTGCCCGGTCTCGAGCATCACGTAGTTGGTAACATCGACCACATTATTGATGGGACGCAGGCCGACGGCGCGCAGGCGGTCCTGCAACCACGCGGGACTCGGCCCAACCTTGATGCCGGCGACGACGTGGGCGGAGTAGTACGGGCAGTCCTCGGGGCTGCGGACCTCCACGCCAGCGAGCAGATCCGGGCGCTGAGGTGCGGCAGAGACATCTCCGCGAAAGCGTTCTTGGGGGTACGTGAGCGGGAGCCGGAACCAAGCGGCGAGCTCCCGGGCGATGCCAAGGTGGCACTGGCAGTCCGGCCGGTTCGGGGTGATCTCAAGGTCGAGAATGGTGTCGCCGCCGGGAAGCGCCTCTTGGATCGGCAATCCGAGGGCGGGGCGATCCGGCAGGAGCAGCAGCCCCGCGTGATCCCCCGGCAGCCCGAGTTCATCAGGGGAGCACATCATCCCCTCGGAGGCCTGACCGCGGATCTTGGACGCCTTAATGGCGAAGTTGCCGGGCAGCACGGCCCCGGGCAGGGCCACCAGCACGCGATGGCCGGCGTCACAGTTGGCGGCGCCGCAGACGATCGTCTTCACTCCGCCCGCCGGGCCCACGTCGACCGTGCAGACGGAGAGCTTGTCCGCATTCGGATGCCGGGCGCGCGTGAGGATCTCGCCGACCACGACGTGGTCCAGCCGGGGCGCACCGGTAGAATGGATGCCCTCGACCTCGAAGCCGAGAAACGTGATGGCGCGCGCGATTTCCTCCGGGGACGCCGTGAGGGGGACGTAATCGCGTAGCCAGTTCAGGGAGACTTTCATACCGGAAAAGGAAAGGACCGTCAGGAGAACTGCCGCAGGAAGCGGGCATCGTTCTGGTAGAAATACCGGATATCATCGATGCCATAGAGGAGCATCGCGAGGCGCTCGAGACCCATCCCGAACGCGTAACCCGTCCAGCGCTCCGGGTCGTAACCGACTGCGGCGAACACCGTGGGATCCACCATCCCGCAGCCGCCGATTTCAATCCAAGGCTTGTTGACCCGGGGCAGATGCGTGGCGGCGAGGTCGACCTCAAAGCTCGGCTCGGTGTAGCCGAAGTAGTGCGGGCGGAAGCGGGTACGCGTGTCCTTGCCGAGGAGGGCGGCGAAGATATGGTCGAGCAGCGCCTTCAGGTCCCGCACCGTGACGTTGCGGTCCACGTAAAGGCATTCGAGCTGGTGGAAGTTCGCGCTGTGGGTGGCGTCGGTCGTGTCTCGCCGATACACGCGGCCCGGGGAGACGATGCGGATCGGCGGTTCCCCGCGCAGCATCGTGCGAATCTGGACGGACGAGGTGTGCGTGCGGAGAAGGTAGCGCTCCGCGGGGTCCTTCTTGCTGACGTTCCCGAAGCGGGCGTCCGAGGGAAGGTAGAACGTGTCCTTCTCATCGCGGGCCGGATGGTCTGCGGGGGTGTTGAGCGCGTCGAAACAGTAGTACTCGCTCTCGACCTCGGGGCCGTCGGCGACGGAAAACCCGACCTTGCGGAGGATGCGGCACATCTCCTCGCGCACGAGCGTCAGCGGGTGCCGCGTGCCGGGGCCCGGGTCGGGCGACGGCAGCGAGGGATCGATCGAAGGCCCGAGTTGGGCGGAGAGCTCGGCGGCGGCGATGCGGGCGAGGGCCTCATCCAGCAGGACCTGCAGCCGCCCCTTGGCCTCGTTGATGAGTTTGCCCACCGCGGGGCGCTCTTCCTTGGGCACCGCGCCCATCTGCTTCATCAGGGCGGTGAATTCCCCGTTGGGCCCGACGTAGCGGGCCTTGGCGGCCTCAAGATCGGGCCGGAGGTGGACGGCGGGGAGCTCGGCGGCGGCCTTCGCGAGGACGGCTTGGAGTTGCGCTTGCATGCGATTCGGGAGCGGGAGCGTAGCGGAAGCGGCGGAGGGAGGGAAGCCTGCGACTGGCGGAAACGAAAAGAGAAAGGACGGGTCCCGCGGGCGCGGAACCCGTCCTTCAGCGGGTGAGGAAAACCGGGGGTGCCCCCGGAGCGCCTCAGGCGGTCTTGGCCGCGGCGGCCTTGGCCTTGAGGGCCTCCTGCGCCTGGCGGACCAAGGCGTTGAAGGCGACCTCGTCGCGGATGGCGAGGTCGCTGAGGACCTTTCGGTCGAGGCCGATGTTGGCGGCCTTGAGCCCCTCAATGAAGCGGCTGTAGCTGATGCCAGCATTGCGGCAGGCCGCGTTGAGGCGGACGATCCAGAGACCGCGGAAGTCGCCCTTTTTCTTGCGACGGGCGGCGTAGGCGTACTGCCAAGCGTGCTGGACCGCTTCTTTGGCGTAGCGGAACAGCTTCGACTTATTGCCGAAGTAGCCCTTGGCGTACTTCAGCACTTTTTTGCGCCGCTTGCGCGACGCGGGACCATTAGTTGCACGAGCCATGTTGGTGGATTCCTTTTATTTGGGCGCCCGGAGGTCGGCTGGGAGAATCACCCCCGGGAGCGGTTGATGGGATGGGTGGCGTTCCGTTCAGAGACCGAACGGGAGGGCGCGCTTGAGCGCCTCGGCGTGGCCGGCGGCCACTAGCTTGTCCCGGGTCGCACGACGCTTCTGCTTCGTGCTCTTCGAGCCAAGCAAGTGACGGAAGCCAGGCGTGCGGCGCACGAGCTTGCCGCGGGCGGTGAGTTTGAACCGCTTGGCAACGGACTTCTTGGTCTTTTGCATGGAAAGTGTTCAAACACAGGGACTCGCCCCGTGCTTGGCAAGGCTTTTGTCCGCGCTCAGAACCCGCGCGCCTCGTTCGTTCGCCGCGGGTCCGCCAAACCGCGAAGGGTGCCGTCCGGCCGCACCTCGATCGCGTTGACGCCCCCGAAATACTTCCCCGTGCCGGCGGGCTCGCGGAGAACCACCTTCCAGCCGAACGCGCGGAGCCGCTCGGCGATCGCATCCGGGAGAGATGCCTCGGCCTCGACCTGATCCGGGCCGGCGCCCTCGGTAGATTGAAAATGAAACCGAGTGTCGCCGATCGCCTCCTCCAGCGGGCGCCCGAGGAGCACGTGGTCCGCCAGTACTTGGAGGAGCCCGGTCGGGATGCGGGCGGAGCCAGGCAATCCCACCGCGAACACGGCGCGACCATCCCGGACCGCGATCGTCGGCCCGATCGTACTGCGCGAGCGGCGGCCCGGAGCGACGTAGTTGGGACTGAGCTCGTCCGTCGTCGCGAAGTTGCTCATTGAGTTGTTCATCACCACGCCGGTGCCGAGCGGAACGACCCCGGCGCCAAAGTGGAGGCTTTGGGACTGGGTCGCGCAGACCACGTTGCCCTCGCGGTCCGCGACGATGAAGTGGGTGGTCGCGGCGTGGGCGCTTTCGGCGAACGGAAAGTCGTCCCTACGCCCGGAGGCGGAGGCCACCTTGCGGGCGGGTTTGGCGGGCGCGGGCTGGGCCCGGGAACGCAGGCCCTCAATCGCATCCGGCGCGAGTAGGCGCTCGACCTGGAAACGCGAGGCGGGCACGTCGCCGACCGTGCGCAGGACGTCGGGCAGGGCGGCCCGCCAGTGGCGGCCGAGGACGTCGATGTTCTCGCCGGAACGCAACGGGGCCGGAGCGAGTCCGCCCGCCTCGAGGACCTTCAAGATGGGCAGGAACAGCGTGGCCCCGCTGGTGGGGGGAGGCCCGGCGTGGAGCGTGTATCCCCGGACCGTGACCGACAACGGCTCGACCACGCGGGCCTCATAACCGGCCAGATCCTCGGCGGTCAGCCAGCCGCCGCCGGCCTGCGCCGCGCGAACCAGCGCCTCGGCCACGCTTCCCCGATAGAAGCCGTCGCGGCCCTCACGCGCCAGCCGCTCCATTGTGAGGGCGAGATCCTCGTTCGGCAGGCGGCTTCCGACTACGGGTAGTTGTCCTCCGGGCAGGTAGAGCCGGGCGATTTCCGTGTCGCCCCGGCGCAGCTTGCGCTCCTGCTCCTGGAACTGCTCGCGCGTCTTCGGGAGCACCTCGAAGCCCGTGCGGGCGAGCCGGATCGCGGGATCGATCGTCGCCGCCCAGGGGAGACGCCCCCAGCGCTGGTGCGCGGTCCACAAGCCGGCGGCGAGACCGGGCACGCAGACTTCCGCGTAGCCGTAGCTCCGAGCGGAGGCGGGGCGCTTTAGGTAAGCGGCCACGTTGACCGAACCGGCCGCGTCCATCGCGTCGATCGCGTAGGTGCGTCCGCTGCGCGCCTCGTGGTACAAGAACATTAGTTTGCCCCCGAGGCCGGAACCGTAGGGCTCAGCCACGCCTACGGCGAGGGAGGTGGCGATCGCGGCGTCGATCGCATTGCCCCCGGCGCGCAGCACCGCCAGGCCCGCCTCAGCGGCCTCGGGATGCCCGGCCACCACCATCCCGCCGCGGCCCTCGACGGGGGTGATCGGCACCGGCAGCGCCGCCGTGAGGCGCGTAACGGCCAGGACAAGGAAAAGAACGGGGGACAGCGGCGGGAAACGCATGCTGCAGCGTTATGCGGCGAGCAGTCGCCGAATCGAGCGCAGATTCAACGCGTGCCGGCCGCGGGCCGGAAGCGGGTCAGTACCTCTCCGAGCAGGTAGAAAGAGCCGGTGACGACGACCACCCCGTCAGGCGGCCCCGCATTGCACGCTCCTCCTTCCGGGAACAACGTGTCGACGCGGCCCGACCGCACTGGACCGGAGAAGGCGGCGGGAATGAGCTCGCGCAATTCGTCGACGGTGCAGGCGCGGGGCTGGTCGGGCGGCACCAGCACGATCTCCGCGGCGTGCTCCGCGATCGCGGCGAGCAATGGCCGGGCTCGGACCGATCCGAGGATGCCCGTGATGACTACGGGACGCCGGCCCGTCTCGACCACCAGTCGTGCCAGATTGGAGGACAGCACGGCTGCGCCTTCCGGGTTGTGGGAGGAGTCGAGGATGACGAGCCGCCCGCCGGCCTGGACCCGTTGCCATCGGCCGGGCCAATCCACCGCGGCTAGGCCCGCGTGGACGACCTCCGGGGAAAGCCGCCAGCGCGCGTCAAGCGCCTCGGCGGCGAGGGTGGCCGTCGCGGCGTTCCAACGCTGGTAATCCCCCTCGAGGCTCGTCCGCGGGTAGGCCGCGAGGTCGTCCCCGTAGACTTGGCGAACCCAGCGCACGGGGGCGCCGCGCTCCGCGGCGATCCGCGCGATGACCGCCTCCGCCTCGCGCGGGACGCGTCCGACCACGAGGGGACGCCCCGGCTTGATGATGCCGGCTTTCTCCGCCGCGATCTGGCCTAGCGAGTCCCCGAGGATCTCGCAGTGATCCATCGCGATGGACGTGATGACCGCGACCTCTGGGGTCACGACCGACGTCGCATCGAGCCGGCCCCCGAGCCCGACCTCGATGACGGAGACATCGCAGGCCTTTCGCGAGAATTGCAGGAAGGCCATCGCGGTCATCAATTCGAAGAAGGCCGGAGCATCGCCCGGATCCGCGGCGCCGAGGCGAGCAGCGACCGGTTCTAGTTCTGCGCCATAGGCGACGATCTCATCTTCCGTGAGCGGATGGCGGTCCACTTGCACCCGTTCGCCGAGGTGAACGAGATGGGGCGAGGTGTAGAGCCCGGTGCGCCAACCGGCCGCGCGCAGGATCGCATCGAGCATCGCGGAGACCGAGCCTTTGCCGTTGGTGCCGGCGACGTGCAGGCAGGGCACGGCGCGCTCCGGGTGCCCGAGGGCGGCGGCGAGGAGCCGCATCCGGTCAATTCCGAAGCGGGACCCCTCGGCCTTCCGGCCGAAGAGGCGGGCGGCGACCGCGGCGTAACCCAGGTTCACCGCACCGGGGGCCGCCGACGCACGTGGAGAGCGGTTAGCAGCGAGTGGAGGCGGCCGCGCAGCTCGAGGCGAGAGACGATCTGGTCGATCAGCCCGTGCTTCAGAAGGAACTCCGCCGTCTGGAAGCCGGCGGGCAGCGTCTGCTTGGTGGTGTCCTTGATCACGCGTGCCCCCGCGAAGCCGACCAGCGCCCCTGGTTCGGCGAGGATCACGTCGCCGAGGGTTGCGAAGCTGGCGGTGACGCCGCCCATCGTCGGATGGGTGAGGACCGAAATGAAAGGTAGGCCGGCCTCGGCGAGCCGGCCGAGGGCGGCGCTGGTCTTGGCCATCTGCATCAGCGAGTAAATGCCCTCCTGCATCCGGGCGCCGCCGGACGCGCTGAAGATGATGCACGGGAGGGCGCGGGTACGCGCGAGCTCGATCGCCCGCGTGATCTTTTCCCCGGCCGCCGCCCCCATCGCGCCACCGCAAAATCGGAAATCCATCACGGCGACCGCCACCTCTAGCCCGTGGATCCGGCCTGTGCCGCTGACGACCGCCTCGGTCAGGCCGCTCTCCTTCTCGTAACGACGGATGCGGTCGGGATAGGGCTGAGAGTCGACGAACTTGAGCGGGTCGCTGGAGCGGATCGCGGCATCACACTCGACGAAGGTTTCCGGATCGAAGAGATGCGCGATGCGCGCGCGGGCGCCCAGCGGGAAGTGATGGCCGCTCTTAGGGGAGACCATCTGATTGTCCTCCAACTCCTTGTTGAAGAGGATATCGCCGGAACTGGGGTCCTTGGTGTAGAGACCCTTGGGGATGTCCTTCTTCCGGACCTTCCGCACGGTGTACGTCGGCTTGTCGAAGTGCATAAGGCAGGGTTTTCAGCCGTGAGCGAGGGTGGCTACATCTACGCGCTCCACGCCCGCTGCCCGGAGCACGAGGGCGCAGGCGTTGACCGTGGAACCGGTGGTGAAGACATCGTCGACCAAAACATATCGGGCCGAGGACCGTAGCGGGGCCCCGGGGGCGAGTGCAAAGGCATTCTGCAGGTTGGCCCGCCGCCGCTCCCGGTCGAAAGCGGTCTGCGTCGCCGTGTCGACCTGGCGCGCGAGCAGGGATTCGACCGTGGTCTCTCCGCCAGCCTCCCGGGCGAGTTCGGCGGCGAGCAGCGCGGACTGGTTGTAGCCACGCTCGCGCCGCTTGCGCGGATGGAGGGGCACGGGCACCAGCCGTGCTCCCCGCACGTGCTCTAGCAGGTGGGGAGCGCCCCGGAAAAGCGCGGCGCAATCGGCGAGGAGGTGAAGCCCGTGGTGGTATTTGAGGCCGATCACTAGCGCTCGCACGGGCCCCGCGAACAGGCACGCGGTGCGCGCCTCGCCGTAGGCCGCGACGAGACCGACGCAGCGGGGGCATTCCCGCTCCCCCTCGACGATGCCGTGGAAGGGATGCCCGCACCCCGAGCAATGGGGCGGCCGCACCCACGCCACGGCGGCTTGGCAAGGCAGGCAGAGATGTCGGAATCCGGCCGGCGTCTCCGCGGGGTCCACCAACCCGCCGCAGTGGACGCAGTTGGGAGGGAACGCGACCGCGGCTAGCCGGCGTCCCAAGCGCCAGGTCCGGGGGGCGAGCACGGTTAGTACCATACTTGCTCGAGAAAAAGCCCCTGCGCAGGCGCCGTCTGGACGACGGGGGTCCGCTGGCCGGTGGCCAACATTTCGCCCACGGCGGCCGGCGTCAGCCTCCCCTCCCCGACCGCCACGAGCACCCCGGCGAGGCTGCGGACCATCTTGTAGAGGAAGCCGGGCGCCTCGGCGATGATTCGCACCCGTCGGCCGCGTCGGCGCACGTCGAGTCGGGTTAGCTCGCGCACCGTGTCCTCACGAGCCGGACCGTTGAGCGCGGTGAAGGCACGGAAGTCGTGCCGGCCGTGTAGCAGCGCGGCGGCGGACCGCATCGCCTCCAAGTCGAGGGGCCGGAAGACGGGCCAACAGAAAGGCCGCGAGAAAGGATCCGCATCCCCGAGGTGCAGGTAATACACGTAGCGCTTGGCACGAACCGAGAAACGGGCGTGGAAGTCCGGGGTCGCCTGTCGGACGGAGCGGATCTGAATCGCGGGCGGCAACTCGCTCCGGAGCGCCGCGAGCAGGCGCGCGTTGCCGTGCGGCCAATCGGCGTCGAAATGAAACACTTGGCCCCGGGCGTGGACGCCCGCGTCGGTACGGCCGCTGCCGTGGATCCGAACCGGTCCTTTGAAGACCGCGGCCAGCCGCGCCTCGATTACGTCCTGGATCGCGTTACCCCCGACCTGGCTCTGCCAACCGGAGAAGGGGCCTCCGTCGTAGGCGCAGACGGACCGCCATCTCGTGCTCACGTATCCCCCTCCTCACCCGCCCCGACCGGCGGCGGAAACCTTTGGTCGAGGTAATCCTGCAGGATCAGGGTGGCGGCCCGCGAATCGATGACGCCGCTGGCCCGGACCGCGCGCCGGCGCGACGGCGGCAGGGACGCCTCCGCCTCGTGGCTGGTGAGGCGCTCATCAACCAGGTGGACCGGGCAACCGAGCGCGGTGCCCAACCGGGCCGCGAAGGCCTCGGCTTCCTTCGCCTTCGGTCCCGCGGTGTCATCCATGTTCAACGGGTGGCCGACGACCAGCTCGCGGATGCCCCGCTGGCGGGCCAGGGCCAGCAGCGCCTCCCAGCGGCGGGCCGGATCCGCGTCGACAAGGGCCGGCAACGGCGTCGCCACCCCCAGCTCGTCCCCGTAGCTGAGGCCGATCCGGCGGGTGCCGTAGTCAATCCCGAGGAAGCGCATCGGCCGGATTCCGGCGCCGGCACCCCGGCGGCGCAATTTCATTTGCGGCGCGCGCGCATCACCCTTGCGTAACGCGATGACACCGCTGCCTGTGCTCTCCCCGGCCGATCTCGCCCGGTACGGCCGGCATCTGTCGCTGGCGGAGATCGGGGTCGAAGGGCAGCGCAAGCTCGCAGCGGCCCGAATATTGGTGGTGGGCGCGGGGGGCCTCGGCAGCCCCGCCGCGCTCTACCTCGCTGCCGCGGGCGTAGGCACGCTGGGAATCGCCGATTTCGACCGGGTTGAACGGCACAACCTCCAGCGCCAGCTTCTCCACGAGGACAGGGATGTCGGCGCGCCCAAGGTTGAGTCGGCGCTCCGTCGGCTACGGGCGGTAAACCCGGGGATCAGGCTCCACGCTCACCCGGAGGGAGTCCAGCCCGGCACGGCGCTCAATCTGTTTTCCAACTATGACGTGATCGTGGACGGTACAGACACCTTCGCCAGCCGCTACCTCAACAATGATGCCGCGGTCCTCACCGAGCGCCCGCTGGTGCACGGCAACGTCTTCCGCTTCGACGGGCAGCTCAGCGTGTTCGATCCGGCCCGGGGCGGGCCGTGTTACCGCTGCCTTTTTCCGCAGCCGCCCCCGGCGGGCGCGGTGCCCTCGTGCGGCGAAGCAGGTGTCCTAGGCGCTCTCTGCGGCGTGATCGGTAGCCTGCAGGCGCTCGAGGCGATCAAGCTGGTTACGGGCGCCGGCGAACCCTTACGTGGGCGCCTGCTGGCTCACGACGCCCTGGCGCAGCGTTTCCAGATCTTGAGCCTCGCGCGGGATCCGGGTTGTGCCGTCTGCGGCACGGCTCCCGCCATCCGCAGCCTAGAGCCGGAGCGTTACGCGACGGCCTGCGCCCTCCCCCTTCCCCCTTCCGTTATGCCTGAGTCCTTCCCTCTGGAACTTTCCGTCACTGCCGCCCGCGACCTAGTCCTTCAGGGCCCGGCCCACGCCCGCATCATCGATGTCCGTGAACCCCACGAACTGGAGATCTGCCGGCTCGACGGCGCGGAGCACATCCCGATGCGCCGGATTCCCGAACGGCTCGCGGAGCTGCCGCGCGACCAGCACCTGCTGATCCTCTGCCACCACGGCAGCCGCAGCCTACACGTCACTCGCTACCTACGGCAGCAGGGGTTCACGGCCGTGAGTAACGTGGCCGGCGGCATCGAGGCCTGGGCGGCCGAACTCGATCCGTCCCTCGCCCGCTACTGAGCCTCGGCGGCCCTCAGGGGCCGTAGAGCAGGTACTCGCTCCGGAGCGCCGCGAAGGCGCGCAGTTCCGGGGCCCACTCCTCCGCCAGCGCGGTCGCGGGCACGTCCGCCAGCAATCCCTCGCGGACCCGCGGGTGTCCGAGCACGCGGTCAAAGTAATCGGCGTGGAACTCGAGTTGATTCCCGCCGAGCCGGCGCACCTCCGCGAGGAGCGCGATCGTGGTCAGGACGGGGCGGAAAGCCTCGCGGTCGCCCACGTGGAGCTGGACGCCCCCGCAACGCTGGCCGGCGAACTTCGAGAAGGTGGGCGTGAACCACGCCTCGCGGAAGCGCACCCCGGGAAGATCCAGCGCGTTTAGGCCGCGGGCCAGCACGTGGCCGTCCAGCCAGGGCGCGCCGCATAACTCGAAGGGGCGCGTCGTGCCGCGGCCCTCGGAAAGCGTGGTGCCCTCGAGCATCACCTGCCCGGGGTAAACCACCGCGGCATCCACGGAGGGTAAATTAGGCGAGGGCAGGATCCACGGGAGCCCGGTGGACTCGAACCAGTCCCCGCGGCGCCAGCCCGCCATCGGCACGACCGTCAGGTCGGCGGCGCGCGGCAGGAACCGCGCATTGAACAGGCGCGCGAGCTCGCCGGCGGTCATCCCGTGGCGCAGCGGCACCGGATACAGGCCGATGAAGGAGCTGTATTCGGGGAAACGGAGAACCGGCCCCTCCATCACGGCGCCGGTGATGGGATTGGGCCGGTCGAGCACCACGAAGGGGATGCCCGCCTCCGCGGCGGCCTGCATCGCGTAGACCATCGTCGCAACGTAGGTGTAGACGCGGGTCCCGACGTCCTGCAGGTCGAAGACCATCACCTCGATCGACTCCAGCATCCGGGGTTCGACCGTCTTGCCATCGTGGCGGGTGTCGTACTCCCGCATATAGGCGTCGATGCGGGTGAGCATATCCGCCGGCGGTCGCTGCGTCTCCCCGTAGAGGCTGAACACCGGGAGCCCGAGATGCGGATCGCGGTAGAAAGGCACGTACTCCCCGGCCTGGGCATCGCCGCGCACGCCGTGCTCAGGACCGTAGAGCGCGACGAGGTCCACCTCCGGATGCGCGCGGAGGAGCTCCGCCGTCGAACGCAGGCGCGGGTCGACGGCGGTGGGGTTCGTGACCAGCCCCACCCGCCGGCCCCGCAGGAGGTCGAGGCGGGATTCCAGCAGGACCTCGATGCCTGGCTTCACGGGCGGCTACTTCGCGGCCGGTTTGGGCGCCGTCGTCAGCAGGAAGTCGTCCGAGCGGAAGGGCGTCGCGGGCAGACCGTCGGCCGAGTAAAGGTTGCAGACCGGGTTGTCGGCCCAGGCGTACCGGACCGCCACGGGGGCCGGAACCTGCGCGCTGGAGACCTCGACCCGGTCGGCACCGAGGATCTTCCCGGTGGCCCAGTGCCACACGCGATCCTCGCCGCAGAGCGCGAACCCGCGGACCTCCGCGACATCGAAGGCCCGCAGGGAGCTACCGAAGGTGTCGAGGGTGACGACGGCCTTGCCGCCCGCGAATTGCGCGGCGCGGAACTCCGGGCTCCGGTGCGGGAGGGTCCGCCCGTAGTCTCGGGCGAGGGCGATCCGGGCGAGCCGCGCGGCGACCTCCTGTTTGTTGCGGGGATGGATGTCGCGCCCCTCGCCCACATCGATGATCACGGCCTGGCCGGTGTTGGGCAGGCGCTGGGTTTTCGTCTGGGCCTCGCGGAGTTCGGCCCAATCGCTCTCGCCGGGCCGGGGCTTCTCCTCGCGGAAGTCGGCCAGCTGCACCCAATAGAAGGGGAAATCACCCTGGCCCCATTCTTTGCGCCACTGCTCGATCATAAACGGGAAGAGCGTGGCGTACTCATGCGCGCGGCTGGCGTTGGATTCACCTTGGTACCAGATCACGCCCTTCATCCCGTAGCCGAGCGTCGGGTTCACCACGCCGGCAAAGATGTTGCCCGGCCGGGCGTTTCCAGTGAGCCAATCCTGGGGGGCGCGGGGAGCGACTTTCTTGGCGGCCTTGGCCTTCGCAGCGTCCGCCCGGTGCTTCTGCAGGGAGGCCTCGAAGGCCGCGCGGCCCTCAGGGGAGAGCAGGTTCCGCTCCCGCTGGCGGACCCCCTCCATCAAAGCGGCGAAGCGGGCATCCGATTCCAGAGAGGTGCGGCGCACCCACGCCTCGGCGGCGGAACCGCCCCAGGCGTTGTCGATCAGCCCGACCGGGACCTTGAGCACTTGGTGCAGGTAACGCCCGAACAGCAGCCCGACCGCGCTGAAGGAGGGCGTGGTCGTGGGCGAGGCCGCTTCCCACTTGCCCTTGAAATCCGTCTGCAGTTCCTGCGTGCCGACCTGCGGCACGGAGATCAGGCGCACCTGCGGGAGGTCCGTCGCCAGGGCCTCGAGGTCCCCGTGGTACGACTGCGCGAGCGACCACTGCATATTCGACTGCCCGGAGCACATCCAGACCTCGCCGACCAGCACGTTCTGGAGCGTCCGCTGGCTGGAGCCGGCGATCGTCAGGGCGCGGTTCTCGGCGCTGGCGGCCAAGGGGGTGAGGCGGACGGTCCAGCGCCCGTCGGCACCCGCCGTGGCACGGTGCGTCTGGCCGGCGAAGGTGACCGTCACCGCGGTTCCGGGAGTGTCCCAACCCCAGATCGGATTCGACTGCCGCTGCTGCAGGACCATCCCGTCACTGATGATCGCGGGGAGCCGCAATTGCGCGTGGGCGAGGGGCGCGGCGATCGTCAGGACCGCGAGGAGGAGGGGGAGCAGGGATCTCATATGGGTAAGCGGGAGAGGTGTACGGCGTTCTCCGCGCCGGATGCAATCCCGGGCTGGGTGGAACGACCTTGCCCCGAGCCCGCGCCGCCGCGAGAACGCGGCGATGCCCCCCGCCCCTTCACTCCCGCTTTCCCGCCGGGAATTCCTCCTGCGCTCCTCCTCAGTCCTGATCGCCGGCGCCAACGTATCAGCCGCCGAATCCTCCCCGCTCCCGTTGGTGGACATCCACCAGCACACCAACTACGGCGGCGGCCGGGACAAGGTGACCTACGCGCCCGTGCTGCCGCGTCCGCGGCAGGATGGCGACCTAGTGGGTCACCAGCGGGCGCTGGGTGCCACGCAGACCATTCTGCTGCCCTCGGGGCGTCCGGTAGCGCGGGTATCGACCCACCAGGGCCGAGCCAACGGTCTGGATAGCACCTGTACGGGCAACGACGACTGCCTCGCCGTCGCGCGGCGGCACCCGGGGGAATTCTTCTTCGGGGCCAACGAGGTCAGCGACCTAGAGGACGCGCCGGCGGTGATCGAGAAATACCTCAAGCTCGGAGCGGTGATCATCGGCGAGCAGAAGTTTGGCGTCGAGTGCGACTCGCCCGCGATGCGGCGGCTCTACGCGCTGGCCGCCGACTTCGGGGTGCCGATCCTGCTCCACTGGCAGACCGGCAGCTACAATCACGGCTTTGACCGCTTCCACCGGATGCTGGAGCAGCATCCGCGCACAAATTTCATCGGCCACGCCCAGACCTGGTGGGCCAACATCGACGCGGCCAACGTCGATGATCCGCGCAACCTTTACCCCCGCGGCAAGGTCAAGCCCGGCGGCCTCACGGACCGCTACCTGCGGGACTACCCCAACCTGTTCGGTGACCTCTCGGCGGGCTCAGGTCTGAACGCCTTCGCCCGGGATCCCGAGCACGGGCGTGCGTTCCTCGACCGGCATCAGGACAAGCGGCTCTACGGCAGCGACTGCACCGACGTGAACGCGGTGCCGGTGCAATGTTCCGGAGCCCGGCAACTCGCCCAGGTTAAGGCCCTGTCCCCCACCCTGGGCGTCGAGCACAAGATCCGGTATGAGAACGCCCGACGGCTCTTCCGCCTCGCCGGCTAGGCGCTCACGCCCGGCCCGCAAGCGCGCGGAGCATCCGCCGGGT
>NEUZ01000042.1 GCA_002304435.1 Opitutia bacterium Tous-C8FEB
GGGGAGCTGCTGCGGCAGGGCACCTCCAACCTGCAGTCGCCCTGGATCGTCGCGTCCGCCTTCTCCGCCCTCGTGCTCGTGCTCGTGCTGGTGACGTTCATCGGCGAGGCGATCCGCGAGGCCTTCGACCCGAAGAAGTTCACCCTTTACCAGTAATCCTATGCGCCCGCCGTTCCGGTCCCTCCCGCTCCTCGCCGCCGCCCTGCTGCTCACCGCCGGCTGCGGCCCCTCCGCGCCCAAGGACGGGACCGCCCCCGCCACCGCGGCCGCGCCCGCCGCGGCGGAGATGGAGGCGGACCTGAAGCGCACGCTCGCCGCCGAACCGGACTTCTACGTGTTCAAGCCGCTCGCGGAGCTGCCGGCGGACCTCGCCTGGCAGGACGGCGCCGCGCTGCCGGAATTCGCCGACCCGAAGGCCCGCAAGGGCGGCACCTTCAATTACTACATCCCGGATTTCCCCCGCACGCTCCGCACGATCGGGCCCGACGCCACCGGCGGCATCCGCCCCTACCTGCTGGACTACGTGGAGCCGCCGTTCATCGCCCCGCACCCGAATGTGGCCGGCGGCGCCTACGCCGGGCTGGTCGCGAGCTGGGCGGTCGGCCCGGACGGCAAAACCGTCTATTACCGCATCGACCCCAAGGCGCGCTGGTCCGACGGGCGCCCGCTCACCACCGACGACGTCGTCTTCACGCTCTACTTCATGCGCAGCCCGCACCTGAACGAGCCGTGGTACAACGACTACTACAAGAAGAACTACCGGCAGCTCATCGTCTACGACCGCCTCACCTTCGCCACCGTGCACCCCGAGCGGAAACCCGACCTCGCGGTCCGCTTCGGCAACTGGGTCCCCTACCCCCGCCACGCCTACGCCGACTTCGGGCCCGGCTGGATCGAGCGCTTCCAGTGGCGCGAGACGCCCAAGCTCGGCGCCTACGAGCTCAAGACGAAGGACATCGACAAGGGCCGCGCCGTCACGCTCACGCGCGTCCAGGACTGGTGGGCCGCGGACAAGCGCTTCTGGCGCGGGCGCTACAATCCCGACCGCTACCGACTGGAGGTCATCCGCGACCCGGACAAGGCCGTCGAGGCGTTCGCGCGCGGGGACCTCGACCTGATGTCCCTCGGCCTGCCCAAGTACTGGTACGAGACGCTGCCCGAGACCCATCCGGAGGTCGCCGCCGGACGCATCCTCCGCTACAAGTTCTACAACCGCACCCCCCGGCCCGACTGGGGCCTGTGGATCAACCGCGCCAAGGCGCCGCTCGACAACCGTGACGTCCGCGTGGGCATCCAGCACGCGAGCAACATCGCCCTGGTCTGCGCGCAGTTCTTCCGCGGCGACGCCGAGCAGATGCAGACCCGCTCCGACGGCTACGGCTGGCGGATGCACCCGACGATTACCGCCCGGCCCTTCGACCCCGTCGCCGCCCGCGCCGCCTTCGCCCGCGCCGGCTACACCACGCAGGGGGAGGACGGCATCCTGCGCAACGCCGCTGGCCAGCGCCTCTCCTTCACCATCACCGCCTACGGTCAGGCGCAGCGCGACCTGCTGCCCGTCCTCAAGCAGGAGGCGCTCAAGGCCGGGCTCGAGTTCAAGCTCGAGATCCTCGACACCACCACGGGGTGGAAAAAGATGCAGGAGAAGAACCACGAGATCGCCCTCGCCGCCCTCTCCCGCTCCGTCGAGCTCTACCCGCGCTACTGGGAGATGTACCACGGCACCAACGCCTACGCGGACGCCTACACCAAGGACGGCCAGCCGTCCAAGGTCGCCACCGGCGCCGAGCCCAACCCGAAGCCCGCCCAAGTCGTCGTCCAGACCAACAATATGACGATGACGTTCCTGCCGGAACTGGACCGCCTGATCGAGGCCTACGACCGCGCGGAGAACCTCGAGGAGATCAAGCGGCTGGCGGCCGCGATTGAGCAACTGATCCACGACGATGCCGCCTGGGTGAACGGCTGGCAGCGCCCCTTCCTCCGCGGCGCGGCGTGGCGCCACGTCCAGTGGCCGGCCGGCTTCAACGTCGCCCAGGCCCGCGACCTCGAGGAGTTCTTTGTCCACTGGATCGACCCTGACCTGCAGAAAGAGACCACCGAGGCACGCCGCAGCGGCCGCCAGTTCCCTGGCGGCCTGCGCACGTTCGACCAGTTCAAACAGCCGTAACGCCCGTGGAAGCCCCCGCCGCCAACGACGTCATCCTGTCGGTCCGCGACCTGGTCACGACGTTCGACACCGACGCCGGCCGCCTTACCGCGGTCGACGGGGTGAGCTTCGACGTCCGCCGCGGGCGCACGCTGGGGATCGTGGGCGAGTCGGGCTGCGGGAAAAGCGTGACGGCGCTGTCGATTATGCGCCTGCTGCCGCAGCCGATGGGGCAGATCCGCGGCGGGCGGATCTTGTTCGAGGGCCGCGACCTCGCGACGGTGCCGCCGGCGGAACTGCACCGGATCCGGGGCGGGCGGATCGGGATGATCTTCCAGGAGCCGATGACGGCGCTCAACCCGGTGCAGCCGATCGGCCGCCAGCTGAGCGAAGTGTTCCTGCTGCACCGCACTAAAGATGCCGCGGACGCCTGGCGCCGGGGCACGGAGATGCTGCGCAAGGTCGGCATCCCCGCGCCGGAGATCCGGATGCACGAGTACCCGCACCAGCTCTCGGGCGGAATGCGGCAGCGGGTGGTCATCGCAATGGCGCTGGCCTGCGAGCCCGCGGTCGTCATCGCGGACGAGCCGACGACCGCGCTCGACGTCACGATTCAGGCGCAGATCCTCGAGCTGATGCAGGCACTGCAGCGCGACCTCGGTCTGGCCGTGGTGCTGATCACGCACGACCTCGGCGTGATCGCTGAGACCTGCGACGACGTGATCGTGATGTACGCGGGCCGCGTCGCAGAGTCCGGGCCGGTGGAGGCGATCTTCGATCGCCCGGCGCACCCCTACACCCGCGGTCTGCTCGACTCGATCCCGCGACTCGAGGGTACGCGCAAAGCGCGCCTGCGCGTAATCGAGGGGATGGTCCCGAGCCTGCGGGACCTACCCGCCGGCTGCCGCTTCCAGAACCGTTGCCCGCACCGAATCGATCGCTGCGCCACGGCCCCGGCCCTTGAGGCGATCGGTCCCGATCACGCCGCGGCCTGCCACCGTTGGCGCGAACTGCCCCCCCGTTGACCGTGGACACCCCCGCCGCCACCGCCCCACTGCTCCAGCTGGAGAACGTGCAGATGCACTTCCCCGTCCGGGAGGGCCTGTTCCTCCGTTCGCAACGCTCCTGCCGCGCGGTGGACGGCGTGTCGCTCCAACTCCGGGCCGGCGAGACGCTCGGCCTCGTCGGCGAATCCGGCTGCGGCAAGTCGACCCTCGGCAAGTGCATCGTCCGCCTGCACCAGCCGACGGCAGGGCGGATCCTCTTCGAGGGCACGGACCTCGCGGCGCTGGGTCAGGCGGCGCTCAAGCCGTGGCGGCGCCACCTGCAGATGGTCTTTCAGGACCCGGTCGAGTCACTCAACGCCCGCCACACCGTCGGGGAGATCGTGGGGGAGCCGTTCGTGATCCACGGGGAGGGCGACGCGCGCGAGCGGCGGGAGCGCGTGCTGGGGCTGCTGGACAAGGTGGGGTTGCCCGCCGCCGCGGCGGACCGGTACCCCTTTGAGTTCTCCGGCGGCCAGCGCCAGCGCATCGGCATCGCGCGGGCGCTCGCGCTGCGGCCGCGGCTGCTGGTCTGTGACGAGCCGGTGTCGGCGCTCGACGTCTCCATTCAAAGTCAGGTCCTGAATCTGCTGCTCGACCTGCAGCGGGAGCTCGGGCTGAGCTACTTGTTTATCGCGCACAACCTAGCGGTGGTGAAACACGTCTCCGACCGCATCGCGATTATGTACCTCGGGCGGATCGTGGAGCTGGCTCCGGCCGACGAGCTCTACGCCTCGCCGCGGCACCCTTACACGCGGGCGCTGCTCTCGGCGATCCCGCGGCCTGACCCACGCGGGACCCGCGAACGGATCGTGCTGCAGGGGGACGTCCCCTCGCCGATCAACCCGCCCGCGGGTTGCCCTTTTCACCCTCGTTGCCCGCACGCCACGGACCGCTGCCGCGTGGAGGCCCCCGCGCTGCGCCCGGCGCCGGGCCACGCAGACCACACCGTCTCCTGCCATCTCGACCTCTGAGGCCGCCCGCGGGCGCTGTCCCCGCCTCCTCTTTCCGATGCCCCGCCCCACCCCAACCCTCGCCGCCGTTCTCGCCTGCCTGCTGCTGACTGCGTGCGGTCGCGATCCGGCACCACCCGCGTCGAGCGCCACCGCCACCGGCAACGCGGCAACGGCGGCCAACGCCCCGATGGAAGCGGACTTGGCGCGCACCCTGCGGGAACAGGCGGACTTCTACACGTTTCGGCCGCTGGCCGAGCTGCCGGCGAACCTCGCTTGGCAGGACGGCGCGGACCTCCCGGAGTTCGCGGATCCGGCGGCCAAGAAGGGCGGAACCTACACCACCTTCATCGCTGATTTCCCCCGCACTCTGCGGACCATCGGCCCCGACGCCACCGGCGGCATCCGGCCCTTCCTGCTCGATTACGTGGAGCCCCGCTTCATCGAGCGGCACCCCAACCTGCCCGACGCCGGCTATCCCGGCCTCACGCGCCAGTGGGCCGTCGACGCGGCGAGCGCGACCACCTACTACCGCCTCGATCCCGCGGCGCGCTGGTCGGACGGGCGGCCGCTGACCACCGATGACGTTGTCTTCACCTTCTACTTCCTGCGCAGCCCGCACCTCGGCCAACCCTGGTACAACGACTTCTACACGAAGAACTACACGAAGCTGATCGTCTACGACCGGCACACCTTCGCCCTCGTCCACCCGGAGCGGAAGCCGGACCTCGCGACGCGCTTCGGCAACTTCTCGCCCTACCCGCGCCACGCCTACGCGGACTTCGGCCCGGGCTGGATCGAGCGCTTCCAGTGGCGCAACACCCCGAAGGTCGGCGCCTACGAGCTGCGCGACCGCGACGTGGAGAAGGGCCGCGCCCTCACCCTCACGCGGGTGAAGGACTGGTGGGCGGCGGACAAGCGGTTCTTCCGCGGGCGCTACAATTTCGACCGCTTCCGCCTCGAGGTCGTGCGCGACCCGGACAAGGCCGTGGAGGCCTTCGCCCGCGGCAACCTCGACGCCATCACCCTGGGCACGCCGAAGCACTGGTACGAGACCCTGCCGGAGACGCACCCCGAGGTCGCCGCCGGCCGCATTTTGCGCTTCCAGTTCTTCAACCGCGTGCCCCAGCCGGACTGGGGCCTCTGGATCAACCGCGCCCGTGCGCCGTTGGACCAGCCGGACGTCCGGGTCGGCCTGCACCACGCGGTGAACTTCGACCTCGTCTGCCAGCAGTTCTTCCGCGGCGACGCCGTGCGCCTGCAGACGCGCTCCGACGGCTACGGCTGGCGGATGCACCCGACGCTGCGGCCGCGGCCCTTCGATCCCGGGGCGGCCCGCGCCGCCTTCGCCCGGGCTGGATTCACCCAGCAGGGGGCGGACGGGATTCTCGCCGACGCGTCCGGCCGGCGCCTGTCGTTCACCGTCACCACCGGCCGCCAGGACCTGCGGGACCTGCTGCCGATCCTGAAGCAGGAGGCACTCAAGGCCGGCGTGGAGCTGAACCTCGAGGTGCTCGACCGCACCACGGGCTTCAAGAAGACCCAGGAGAAGAACCACGAGATCGCGCTCGTCGCCCTCAGCCGCTCGGTGGAGCTCTACCCGCGCTACTGGGAACTCTACCACGGCAGCAACGCGTACCACGACGCCTACACCCGCGACGGCCGGCCCACCCCCGTCGCCACCGGCTCGGTCGCCAACCCCGCGCCGACCCAGATCCGGACCCAGACCAACAATATGACGATGACGTTCGTCCCGGAGCTCGACCGGCTCATCGAGGCCTACGACCGCGCCGAGACGCTCGACGAGGTGAAGCGGCTGGCGGCACAAATCGAGGAACTGATTTTTGCGGACGCCACCTGGATCAACGGCTGGTCGACCCCGTTCTACCGCGGCGCGTACTGGCGGCACGTGAAGTGGCCCGCGGGCTTCAACCCGATGCAGAGCCGCAACCTCGAGGAATTCTTCGTCCACTGGATCGATCCGCAGGAGCAGGCAGAAGTCGAAGCCGCCCGGCGGAACGGGCGCACGTTCCCCGGCGGCCTCCAACGCTTCGATCAGTTCCGCGAACCCTGATTTTCCCCGTGCCCCTCCTGCCCTTCCTCCTCGCCCTGCTCGCCACGCTCCCGCGCGCTATCGCGGCCGATCCGGTCCCCGCCGTGCCCCGCGGCGAGGTCCGCACCGGCACCTTCGCCGCCAGCCGCATCTACCCCGGGACCACCCGCGAGTACCAGGTCTACGTGCCCGCCCAGTACGACCCGGCCCGGCCCGCGTGCCTGCTGGTGTGCTTCGACGGGGCCGGGTTCTTCAACCCTAAGGGCGCCCTCAAGCTGCCCGCCGTCCTCGATGAGCTGATCGCGCGCCGGGAGATTCCCGTGCTGATCGCGGTCGGCGTGAACCCCGGGGTCGTCCCCGCCGCCGAACCAGGGGCGCCGCCGCGCAACCACCGGAGCCTCGAGTACGATTCGCTCGGCGACACCAACGCGCGTTTCCTGCTCGAGGAACTGCTTCCCGCTGCCACGCGCGGCCTGAACCTCACCGCCGATCCCGCCGGCCGCGCCGTCGCCGGCAACAGCTCGGGCGCGATCGCCGCCTTCACCGTCGCGTGGGAGCGCCCCGACCAGTTCCGCAAGGTCATCAGCCACATCGGCAGCTACACCAACATCCGGGGCGGCTACGCCTACCCGGGCATCGTGCGGCAGACCAAGCCGGCGAAGCCCCTCCGCGTCTTCCTGCAGGAGGGCGTCAACGACCTCGACAACCTCCACGGCAACTGGCCCCTCGCCAACCGCGAGCTCGCCGCCGCTCTCGCCTTCGCCGGCTACGACCACCGCCTCGTCCTCGGCGACGGCGGCCACAGCGCCCAGCACGGCGGCGCCATCCTTGCCGACACCCTGCGCTGGCTGTGGCGCGATTGGCCCCAACCCTGAAACCCCGCCCCGATGTCCTTCCTCTTCCGCTCCCCATTACTCGCCGCGCTCCTCCTCGCGGCTGCGCCCCTGCCCGCCGCCGCTCCCAGCGCCTTCCGGCCCACGCCGGATCACGAGCCGCGACCCGGCGTGCCCGCCGGGACCGTCCTGCCCCAGCCCGCCTGGTCGTCGCAGGTCTTCCCCGGCACCACCCGCGACTGGTGGCTCTACGTGCCCGCACAGTACAAACCCGACGGCACCGCCGCGCTGATGATCTTCCAGGACGGCGCGAACTACCTGCGCCCTACCGGGTCGTGGCGAGCGCCCGTGGTGCTCGACAACCTCATCGCCCTCGGCGAGATGCCCGTCACGCTCGCAATCTTCATCAACCCCGGGCACGACCCTTCGAAGGGCGCGCCCAAGCGGCCAGGGAGCCCCAGTAACCGCAGCCTCGAGTACAACTCACTCGGCGACCGCTACGCCCGGTTCCTGCTGGAGGAAATCCTGCCCGCGGTCGCCAAGACCCATCCGTTCTCCGCCGACCCCGAGCGGCGCGCGCTCGTCGGCTCGAGCAGCGGCGGCATCGCGGCCTTCACCGCCGCCTGGGAGCGGCCCGACCAGTTCCGCAAGGTGCTCTCGACCATCGGCAGTTTCGTCCACCTGGCCGGCGGCGACGCCTACCCGTCGCTCATCCGCAAGACCGAGCGGAAGCCCCTGCGCGTCTACCTCGAGGACGCCTCGGGCGACCTCGACAACCCCTACGGCAACTGGCCCCTCGCCAACCAGCAGATGCACGCCGCGCTCCGCTATATGGGCTACGACGTCCGCTTCGACTACGCCGAGGGCTACGGCCACAACGCCGACCACGGCGGCAGCCTCTTCCCGGACGCGCTGCGCTGGCTCTGGCGCGCGGAGACGCACCAGCCGGAGATCGTGACCAAGGGCGACCTCGCCAGCGACTTCACCCTGCACCGCCTGCTCGTCGAGGGTGAGGGATGGACCAAGGTCGTCGACGGCCTCGCCTTCGCGGACGCCCCGTGCACCGACGCCGCGGGTAACTTCTACTACTCGGATATGCGCCCGCCCGCGGCCGGCGTCTACCGCCTCGCCCCCGACGGCACCCGCACCCGACTCAGCGAGGAGGGCGTCAGCGGGATGAAGTTCGGGCCCGACGGCCGCCTCTACGCCTGCCAGGGTGCCAAGCGCCGCCTGATCGCGATCACCCCCGCCACGGGAGCGGTCGAGGTCCTGACCGAGGACGTCCAGCCCAACGACCTCGCCGTGACCCGCCGCGGGCACATCTTTTTCACCGAGACGGGCAAGAAGCAGGTGACGTTCCTTGATCCACGGACGCGCGAGAAGCGCCCTGCCGACACGGGCCTCGCGAACCCCAACGGCATCACGCTCTCGGCGCGCCACGACACTCTGGCCGTGAGCGAGGCGGGCGGGGAACACGTGCAGGTCTGGCGGGTGCAGGCGGACGGCACGCTCGACGCGCGGGCGCCGTATATGACCCTGCGCCGCCCGATCGACCCGAAGGGTGAGTTCAAATTCAACCAGCCGCCGCCGTACCGGAAGGCCTCCGGCGGGGACGGGATGACCAGCGACACCGCGGGCCGCTGGTACGTCGCGAGCCCCCTCGGCGTGCAGGTCTTCGACCCCACCGGCCGCCTCTGCGGCGTGCTCACCAAGCCGCAGCCCGACCAGCCGCTCACGAGCTGCACCCTGTCCGGCCCCGGGCTAGGCTACCTCTACGTCACCAACGGCAACGCCATCTTCCGCCGCAAGGTGCAGGCGACGGGCAACCCGCCGCCCGCCGGCTGACGTCCGCTCAGGGCGCCAGCACCGCGCGCGCCACCACCTCGGCGACGGCGGCGAGGAACGGCCACGCCAGCGTCTCGTAGGCGTACTGGTCGTCGTTCATCACGCCGTCGGGATTGGTGTACACGACGGCGGCGAGCGCGAAGCCCCGGCCCGAGCGCGTGTCCTCGATCCACGTGTTCTCGATCGAGTTCCCGTAGGCGCAGCCGACCTTGGAGTAGATCCGCAGGTGCGCCGCGGGGATGACCCGCGCGAGTCCCGGCAGGACGAACTTCACGTAATCGTCCGGGTACTTGGCGGGGTCGTAGACGGGATTGGCCGACTCGCGCGGGTACTCGCCCAGCGCGCGCACGAGGAAAGCCCGCTGCTCCACCGTCAAGCCGGGGAACCCCACGCGGCCGGTGCGCAGCTCCGGCTTCACCACCGCGAGCAGCAGGTCCTGCAGGTCCTGCAGGCGGACCGCGTTCTTGGTCTCGAAGACGAGCGGCTCCTCGAGGCGGCGGCCGCCCTCCATCCGCGCCACGCCGAGGCGCTGGTCCGTCCAGCGATCGTTCACCAGCGGCAGCGTGCTGTCGGGATGCGCGAGGCGCAGCGTGGCGCCGCCCTGTTCCAGGACGATCGCCCGGTGCTGGCGCTGCTCGGCGTCCGGCCGCGGCTCGGCCAGCCGGTGGTGGAGGCGGAAGGAGGTGAAGCCGGCCTCCCACATCACCTCGTTGAGCCGACGGTGCCCGACGAGCTCGTAGAGGTGGTTGAACGTGGCGTTGTCGCTCACGAGGCAGATGCGGCGGATGCAGTGCCCGACGGTGAGCGCGCCGCCCTCGCGGTTCGTCTCATCCCCGTCGATCAGGCGGTCGCCGGGGAAACGGGGCTCGACGCGGAGGCGGGTGGCGAGGCCCCACGCGGTGCCGTCGCGGGCGTTGCGCGCGTTGAGCTCCAGCAGCGCGGCGACCGCGGCGCTGAGCTTCACCGTGCTGGCCGGATAGAAGTATTCCGCCGGATCGCCGAAGGCGCTGCGGCGCACGCTGAAGGTGCCGTCGGGCAGCCGTACCGGCTCAGCGAGGAGGACCTGCACGCGGTGCGCGGCCGGGTCGCGCAGGACGGGGCCAAGCCGTTCCGCATTCGCCGCGAAAAGGGCCGCGAGGTCGCGCGGGGACGGGACGGGGGCGCCGGTCAGGACGGTCGCGGCGGCTAGCAGGGGGAGGGCGAACTTGACCATAGGGCGGAGCCTTCGCACCGGGCGCGCGGACGGCAACGCCGGAGGAAAACGGCAAGCCGACGGTCCCTACCGCGGGCACCAAAGGGGTCCACCCCGCTAGCCGCGCCCCGGGAGCAGGCCGCGCCACGCCGCCCGCGCGAGGCCGAGCGCGTCCCACGGGAGCGAACGGTGGAGCGGGAAATAACGGCGGCGCACCGCGACCTCCTCCCGCCAGCTGGGCCACGCACCGGAGGCGGGGCGATGCGCGCCGCACGCCGCGACGCGGATCGGGAGCGGCTTGAAGCGGACCCGGCCCTTCCACAACCGCAGCTGGAACTCGTAGTCCGCGGCCGTCAGTAAATCCGTTTCGAACGACCCGTTCTCGGCGAACAGCGAGCGGCGGTAAAAGGTGCCGGCGGGCGGCGCGAATTCCCCCGCGAGCGCGTTCACCCGCGCCGGGAGGCGCCGCAGCTCGCCGGAATCCGAAGCGGTCTCGCCCACGACCACGCCGGCCTCCGTCTTGCGGGCCCAGACCAGCACCTCGGCGACCACGCCGTCCCCAGCAAGCCGGTCGCCCGGACGCAGAAAGTGGACCCAGTCCCCCCGCGCGCGTTCGATCCCGGCGTTCGCAGCGGCAACGCGACTCGCACCGGGCAGGGAGAGCACCGCCGCAAACTCGGCCCGCCGCGCCTCCAGCCAGGCCGGCGTCCCGTCCGTCGAGCCTTGGTCCACCACGATCACCTCCACCACCGCCCGGCGCTGTTCGAGGGCGCTGGCTAGCGTCGGTCCCAACCGCGCGCCGGGGTTACGGCACGTCACAATCAGGCTGCAGGCGGGTTCCACGGACATTGGGGAATGACGCCAGCATCGCGGCGACAGACGGGGTGTCGAATGCAGAAAAGCGCGTGCGCGGCGCGGCGCTTGACCGCCCGGCGGCGCCGCGGGCAGCCTGCGGTTGATGTCTGCCGACGCACCCGTCCCGTCTCCCGTCCGCCCCAAGTGGCTGCCCGCGCTGGTGGTCGCGGTGGTGCTCGGGGGAGCGCTGGCGGCAGCGGCGCTCTATTTCCTCGGCGGGGCGCGGCTCGTCGACGAAGCGCGGCAGGCGTGGGCCACGGCGTTTGCCGCGTTCGGCGCGGCGGGGCCCGCCGCGTTCTTCGGCGCGATGGCGGTGCTGCCGTTGTTCGGATTCCCTATTTCTCCATTCAGCCTCGCGGCCGGGCCGCTCTTCGGCGCCAGTCTCGGCACCCCAGTGGTCCTCCTCTGCGGCATCACCGCCATCGCAGCCAATCTGACCCTTTCCTACTGGCTCGCGCGCCGCGCCCTCCGCCCCCTACTTGGCCGCCTCGTCGCCCGCCTAGGTTACCGCCTCCCCGCCGCCTCCGGCGAGGACGCGACCGGCCTGATCATCCTCGTGCGCGTGACGCCGGGCCCGCCGTTCTTCGTGCAGAACTACCTGCTGGGCCTAGCCGATGTGCCCTTCGGGCGCTACCTCGGGTGGTCCGTGTTGGTGCAGGGCGCATTCGGCACGGGCGTGATGCTCTTCGGCGACGCCCTCGCGCAAGGGCGCGGGCGGATCGCGTTCCTCGCGGCCGGGCTCCTGTTCGGCCTCGTGTTCGCCACGCGGATGGTACGCCGGCACCTCGCCCGCGGGAAGGCCACCCCGTGACCAGCCGCGGCGCCCCAGCCCCAGCCGAGGCCGCTGAACCCACCGGGGCAGCGCGCCCGGAGAGCGTCAGCGCGTTCACCCGCCGGGTGAAACAGCTGCTGGAAGGAACCCTCGGCAGCGTCTGGATCCGCGGGGAGATCTCCAACCTGCGGGCCCAGGCTAGCGGCCATACCTACTTCTCGCTCAAGGACGCGGGCGCCCAACTCTCCGCGGTACTGTTCCGCGGCGACGCGGCCCGCCAGACCGTGAGGCTGCGGGACGGCCTGCAGGTGATCGTCCACGGCGATGTGTCGGTCTACGAGGCGCGGGGGCAGCACCAGCTGATCGTGCGGGTGGTGGTCGATGACGGCGTGGGCCGCCTGCAGCGCGAGTTCGAGGCCCTGAAGGCGCGGCTCGCGGCGGAGGGCCTCTTCGACCGGGAACGCAAGCGACCCCTGCCGGCGCTGCCCCGGACCGTGGGTTTCATCACCTCGCCGACCGGCGCCGCGGTGCAGGACTTCCTCCGGATCCTGCAGCGCCGCGGCTGGCGTGGCCGCGTGGTGATTCTGCCCGCCCGCGTGCAGGGCGAGGGCGCGGCGGCGGAGCTCGCGGCCCAGCTCGCCCTCGCGGCCGAGGTGGGTGGTTTCGACCTGCTGGTGATCGGCCGGGGCGGCGGCAGCCTGGAGGATCTGTGGGCCTTCAACGAGGAACCACTCGTGCGCGCGGTCGCGGCCTCGCCCATCCCGGTGCTCTCCGCCGTCGGCCACGAGATCGACTTCACGCTCTGCGATTTCGCGGCGGACCACCGCGCCGAGACGCCGAGCGCCGCCGCAGAGCTGCTCACGAGCGGCTTCATCGCGGCGCTCGAGCGGGCGCGCCACGCGGGCGACCGCCTCGACGAACGCGTCGACACTGCGCTCGAGCGCCACGGCACCGCGCTCGACCACGCGCGCGCCCGGCTGCGGCTGCTGTCCCCGGCGGCGCGGGTCGAACAGGCGTGGCAGCGGGCCGACGATCTGCGCGGCCGCCTCGGCGCCGCCCTGCGGCACCTCGCCCAGCTCCGCCGCCAAGAACTCGCCGAGGCGCGGGGCCGCTTCCTGCGCGTCTCGCCGGAGCCCCGCATCGAGCTCGCCTCTCACCAGCTCCTCTCCCTCTGGAAGCGCCTCCAAGCCGCCAGCCCCGCGTCCGTGCTGAACCGCGGGTTCGTCATCCTCCGGGACGCGTCCGGCCGGCCGGTGACCCGGCGGACTGAGGCCTCGCCTGGCGCACCGCTCGAGGCCGAGTTCGCCGACGGCCGCCTCCGCCTCCGCGCCGAGCCCGGAAATTGAACCTTTTCCCCCGCTCGGCCGTCGTTACGCTCTGCCGCGGCGCATGAAGCTCTCCATCGTCATCCCCTGCTACAACGAGGTCCGCACGATCCGGCAGATCGTCGACCGCGTGCGCGCGGCCCCGGTGGCGGAGCGGGAAATCATCATTGTCGACGACTGCTCGCGCGACGGCACGCGGGACCTGCTGCGCACGGAGATCGCCCCACTGGTGGACAAGATCCTGTTCCACGAGGTGAACCAGGGCAAGGGGGCGGCGCTCCGCACGGGCTTCCGCGCCGCGACGGGCGACGTGGTGGTGGTGCAGGACGCGGACCTGGAGTACGACCCGCAGGATTACCCGCGCCTGCTGCAGCCGATCCTTGAGGGGAAGGCGGACGTCGTGTTCGGCTCGCGCTTCCAGGGCGGCCAGCCGCACCGGGTGGTCTACTTCTGGCATATGGTGGGCAACAAGCTCCTGACCCTGCTCTCGAACATGGCCACCAACATCAACCTCACGGATATGGAGACCTGCTACAAGGTGTTCCGCCGCGAGGTGCTGCAGCGGATCGAGATCGAGGAGAACCGCTTCGGCTTCGAGCCCGAGATCACCGCGAAGGTCGCCCGCCTCGGCGTGGTGATCTACGAGGTCGGCATCAGCTACTACGGCCGCACCTACGCCGAGGGAAAAAAGATTGGCTGGCGCGACGGCTTCCGCGCGCTCTGGGCGATCGCGAAGTACAACCTGCTGCGTCGCTGAGGCGCGGGGGTTTCAGACCTTCACCTCAACGCGCGCGCCGCCGGCCGCGGCCGAGCGGTAAATGGCCTCGAGGATGACCATATCCCGGCGACCCATCTCGCCCGGCACCGGCGATTCCCGCCCCTCGCGCACGCAGCGCGCAAAGTCGTCCATCTGCAGGGCCTGCTGGCTCTCCGGCGCCGCGCCGACCCGGGGGGCGCCCGCGCTGGTGCGGAGCTGGATGCCGCCATAGGGGAAGGCCGGGGCGAACTCGAGCCAGCCGCGCTCGCCCTCGGCGCGGAAGCGGTCCTCGCCGCCGTTGTAGCTGGTGCTGAACTCGCCCTCCGCGCCGTTGGCGAACTCCATCGACCAGGTGATGCCCTCCTCGACGTCCCGGAACAGGTCCGCGCGCCGCTTCGGGTGTTCGCGGGCGCGCACCGCCACCGGCGCGAACGTCGCGTGCGCCGCGCCGTCCGTGTCCGCCGCGAGGCACGCCGCCTGCACGCAGTAGATGCCGATGTCCATCAGCGGGCCGCCGCCCGCGAGGGCCTTCTCCACCCGCCAGACGCGGCGGTTGATGGTGAACGCAAGCCCACCCGAGAGGCGCCGCAGCGGCCCGAAGTCTCCCTCGCGCGCCAGCCGCCGCAGCTCACGGTGGTGGGGCTCAAAGTGCAGCCGGTAGCCGATCGACAGGCGCACCCGCGCCGCGCGGCACGCGGCGAGCATCGCGTTGCAGTCGGCCACCGTGTTGGCCATCGGCTTCTCGCAGATCACGTGCTTGCCCGCCCAGGCCGCCGCGATCACGTGCTCGGGGTGCAGGGCGTTGGGCGTGACGACGTAGACGATATCGATGTCCGGATTGTCCACCAGACGCGCCATCGTAGCGTAAGAATAGACGTTGCGCTCGGGGAAACCGAACTCGCGCGCCCACGCGAGGCCCTTGTCGCGGTTGCCGGTGATGACACCCCGCAGCGCGCACGCGCGGGTGAGGCGCAGGGCCGGGGCGAGCTGGCCGCGGCTGTAGTTGCCGAGGCCGCAGAGGGCGACGCCGAGCGGGCGTTCGGGTTCGCCGGCTGCCCCGCGCGCGGGCCAACCGAGGGTCGCGGCCCCCGCGGCCAGGCCGCCGAGGAAACTCCGCCGCGTCGCCAGGGGGTAGGGATGCATACGCAAGCGCGAGCGTTGCCCGCTCCCCGGGGCCGAGGCAAGCCACGGCCGCTTTCCCGCTCGAAAGCTCCGGCCCGGGCCGCCACGTTCCCCGCCGCCGACGATGATCCCCCGCGCCCCGCTCGTCCTGCTCCTCACCCTGCTCGCGCCCGCCCTCCGCGCCGCGGTGCGGGTCGAGCGCGTGTTCCTCCCGGAAGGCGCCACCCCGGGGAGCTTCGCCGTCGGCCTGCCCGGGGGAGTCAACTTCTGCTACGACCCGGCGCGCGGCGGCGTGCGGTACGTCTGGACGGGCGGTTTCCTCGACGTCGCGCCCGCGCGGCCGGGGCCGGGCAAGTTCATCGCCGCCGCGCGGCTCCTCGGGCCCGTCGTCCACCGCGAGCACGGTCCCGCGCCGCTCCGCCGCGCGCGGCCGGACACCGCGCCCGCCATTACCTTCACGGGCTACACCCTGCGCCCCGCCGCCATCGAGTTCTGCTACACGCTCGACGGCGTGCCGGTCCGCGAGGAGCTCTCCGCCCGCCCCGACGGCCGCGGGCTGGTGCGCCGCTTCCTGCCCGCGGCCGGCGGCGACGCCCGCTGGTGGCACGTCACCGAGGGTCGACCGCCCGCGGCGCTGGACCGCGACGCCGCCGGCGCCCTCGTCCTCGAGGTCTCGTGGGAGGGAGCGCCGTGAACCTACGCCGACTCCTCCTGCCGCTGGCGCTCGCGCTCCCCGTGGCCGCCCCGGCCGGTTACGTGATCGAGGACGTCGCCCCGCCGCCCGGGATCCGCCCCGCAATCGCCGCCCTCACCTTCACCCCCGCGGGCGAGCTCGTGGTCGCCACCCGCGACGGCGAGGTCTGGCTCCGCGCGCGCGACGGGGCGTGGCGGCGCTTCGCCGCCGGCCTCGACGAGCCCACCGGGCTGATCGCCGATTCCGCCCGGCGGATCCACGTCGCGCACCGCCCGGAGATCCTGCGCGCGGAGGATCTCGACGGCGACGGCGCGGCGGAGACCTTCGGGGTGATCGGCGGCGATTGGGGGCTCTCGCCGAACTACCACGCGTTCTTCTTCGGCCTCGCACGCGACGCCACGGGCGCCCTCTTCGGGGCGCCCTCCCTCGAGTCCACGGTCACCAGCGGCCCGGAGCAGAAGGCCGCGTATCCAAATCTGCCGGTGCGCGGGCCTCGCAGCCTAGGCGACGTGCTCGAGTTCTCGGGCCACCGCTCGGAAACCCCCTGGCGGGGCTGGATGCTGCGGATCACGCCAGACGGGCGCAGCGAGCCGTTCGCCAGTGGGTTCCGCCAAGCCAACGGGCTCGGCCTCAGCCCGGAGGGCGCGTTGTTCGCGACCGACAACCAGGGCGACTACAAGCCCTCGACCGGGCTGCTGCACGTCGCGGCCGGGGATTTCCACGGGCACCCCTCCGGCCTGAAGTGGGAACCGGGCCACGATCCGGCGGCGCTCAGCCTCGAGGGGCTCTGGCGACGGCTGAAGACGCCCGCGGTCGTCTTTCCGCACGGGCCGATGGGCCAGTCGCCGGGGCAACCGGTCTGGGACACCACCCGCGGTGCCTTCGGGCCCTACGCGGGCCAAGTCTTCGTGGGCGACTACAGCCGGCTGGTGGTGCGCGCGGAGCTCGAGGAGGTCGCCGGGACCTGGCAGGGCGCGTGTTTTCCGTTCCTCGGGCGCAACGATGCCCCGCCGCACGTGCGCGGGGCACGCCTCAAGTCCGGGTCGACGCGGGCGGCCTTCGGGCCCGACGGCGCCCTCTACCTCGGGGCCACCGCGGGCTGGGGCGCGGGGGAGGACGGGCTGCAGCGAGTGCGGTGGGACGGCCACGCCTCATTCGAGGTGCGGTCGTGGCGGCTCACGGACGAGGGTTTCCGGCTCACGTTCACCCAGCCGGCAGACCCCGCGCACCTCGCGGATCCCGCGCGGTTCCCACTCCGCCGCTTCCGCTACCTTTACCACGCCCGCTACGGCTCGCCGCGCGTCGATGAGACTCCCGTCGCGCTTGTGGCGCTGCGCCCGGCGGCGGACGGCTTGTCGGTCGAGCTCATCCCGCGCGAGCTGGAGCCCGGGTTTGTGTACGAGCTTTCGCTCCCGGAACTGCGCGCAGCCGAGGGCGGCCCGCTGGCCAACTCCCTCGCCTACTACACCCTCAACCGCCGGCGCGACGGCCGCGGCACGACGGGCGGCACCACGCGGCTCGCGGCGCCGGGCGAGGGCACGCGCGGCGGACGGGAGAGCGCGGCGGACCTGCGCGCGCCGGGTGCCCTCATCGCGGCCGGGGCAGAGGTTTACCGACTCTACTGTGCGGGCTGCCACCAGCCAGACGGCCGGGGCATCCCAGGTGGGGCGGCGAACTTCCTCGAGGATCGGACCCGCCTCGCGAAACCGGACCGCGACCTCCTCGCCCTCATCGAGCAGGGCAACGAGGCGCGCGCAATGCCCGCGTTCGGCGCCATCCTTTCCCCGCTACAGCGGCAGGCCGTGCTGGCCTACCTGCGCTCGGCGTTTGGCGCACCCGCCCCCTGAAGGCGCCGCCGCCGGTCAGCGGCCGGCGTCAGTGGCCGGGGGCGTCGCAGGCCGGCTCGGCACCCGCACCCACCGCATCCCGGCCGCCTCCGCCGCCCGGATGCCCGGCTCGGCGTCCTCGAAAACCAAGCAATCGGCCGGGGCCACCCCCATCTGCCTAGCGGCCAGCAGAAACATATCGGGCGAGGGCTTACCGTGCGTCACATCATCGGCCGTCACCACCACGGGGAACAGCGGGGCCAGCCCGGTGATCTCCAGCGAGCGCTCGACGATCGGCCGTGGGCCGCCGGAGGCAATGGCGACGGGCCGGACCCCCGCCGCGCGGCGCGCGATCGCGGCGACGGGCTCGATCACCCGAACCTCCGCCTGCAACTCGAGGAACAGCGCCTCCTTGCGGTGAAACATCGCGTCTGGATCGATGCTGAGGCCGTAATGCGCCGCGAACAGCTCCGCCACCTTGCGTGTCGGCACGCCGCCGAGGGCGTAGAAGAGGTTCTCATCGAGGGCCTCGCGGAGCCCGGCCTCGCGCATCGCGGCCGCCCACGCGCGGAAATGCAGGGGCATCGTGTCCACGAGCGTTCCGTCGAGATCGAAGATGTAGCCGGCGAATTCGCCCGGCGGGAGTTCCAGCAGCATAGGGGCCGGGACGCTGCGTCCGCGGCCCCCGCGAGGCAAAGCGAAAGCGACCGCCGCTCAGCCGCCTGCCGCCCGCCGGGGCGAGGCGCGGGGCGAGCGCGGCGCGAGATCGCGGCCCACCGGCAGCTCACCGAGGTGCTCGGGCGCGAGATAAGCAAAGTGCGTTCGGGCCGCGATCGCACGCAGCGCTTCAGCGAGGAACGAGTTGGAGTCGTCATCGCCGCTGTCCCCCAGCAGCGCCACCAGCAGCCCGGCGGCCGTGCGCGGCTGGGCGCAGCACTGCTCGACCCACGCGAGGACCACCGCGGGCACCTCCTCCGGCTCCGAGGCGGCGACCACCACGATGTCAGCCTCGGCCGCCTGCCGCGGGCGGATCGGCGGCCAGTCGGAACGCCCCAGGTAGTCGGGCGTCCACGGCAGCGGCTGCACGCGGAGCCCCTCCTCCAGCTCGCTGCAGACGCGCACACACAATTTCAGCGCGCGGCGGTACGCGGCCTGGTCGTCAAAGGCGACCACGACCTTGAGATAACCCGGATCGGCCACGGGGGCCGGCAAGGCGGAGAGACGGACAGGTTCAGGGGAGGATAGGAGGGAGCTCATGGGCAGGAACTGGGTTGGTGGACGGGAAGAGCGGGGACACGAACGCGGGGATCCGGAGGAAATCCGCGGAGAGGGCCAGGAATCCGACCTCCCGGAGGCCGGCGAAATCCGGGTCCTCGCACGCAACGGGTGACGGAGTCACCGGCGCGGCAGGGAGGGGCGAATTCATCCTCACGTTATAGCGGGGCGGCGTCTCGGGCGGTATCGGGCTGCACCGGAACCGGGCCTCGTGGAATCCACGAAGCAGGCGGAAACGGTTCGCCGCGCTCGCCCGCGCCGGCTAACTCTTCCGGTGCCACCGCGTCCCCACCTCTCGTGCCCAAGGTCACCTATCCCCTCTCGCTCAAGGTCTCGCTCTGGCTCGCCGCGAACCTGCTGCTGCTCGCGATCCTCGGGGCCAGTTTCTTCATCACCCAAGGTGGCGTGGGCTGGAGCGCGCTCGTGGCCGGCCCCAGCGGAGACCGCGTGCACGCGCTGTTTAACGTGATCGCGGGCGAAGCCGCGGCCGCCGCCCCGGGCCCCGCGCGGGACGCCGTGCTCGCGCGTTTTGGCGAGGCCTACGGCGCACAATTCTCGCTCCACGCTCCGGGCGGGCTCGCCCTCGCCGGCCAACGCGCCGCCCTGCCGCCCGCGCTGCGCGAACGTCTCGAATTCCGCGGGCCGCCCCGACCCTTCCTCGGCGGCCTGAACCGCGACCGCGGCGAATGGCCCGAGGGAACTGAGCCTGCGGTCCGCTCCGGAACAGGCGAAACCGCGGACGGACGCCTCACGCTGCGCCCCCGGCCGGACGGCGAGGGGCCCTTCCGCGGCGAAGGCACGCTCTTCCGCGCCGCCGAGCTCCGTCCCTTCCGCTTCATCTCCCGCACGGAGGATCCGCCCGCTTACTGGGTGGGACTGCGCGTGAACTTCGCCCTCGCCGAGCGCGAACGCCCCGGCCGGCAGCCTCCCTTCATCTTGCTCGCCCGCCTCGATACCCTGCCGGGCCTCCTTCACCTCCTCGGCCTTCAGTCCTGGCTCCTCGCCGCCGGCGCCGTCCTCGCCCTCTCCATCCTGTTCTGGCTGCCCCTCGTGCGCGGAATCACCCGCTCCCTCCGCGACCTCACCGCCGCCACCGGCCGCATCGCCGAGGGCCGCCTCGACACCCGCGTCGACACCCGCCGCCGCGACGAGCTCGGGCACCTCGGCGAATCGGTCAACCGGATGGCCGCCCGGCTCGAGGCCCAGCAGCACGGCCAGAAACGGTTCCTCGGCGACGTGGCCCACGAACTTTGTTCGCCGCTCGCCCGCCTCCAACTCGCGACCGGGATCCTCGCCGACCAAGCGCCCGCGGGCCTCCGCGATACGGTCGGCGACGTGCGCGAGGAAGTGCAGCAGATCAGCACCCTCGTAAACGAGCTGCTCGCCTTCACCAAGGCAGGGCTGCAGCCGCGGGCGATCACGCTCGGCCCGGTCGCCGTCGAGCCGCTCGCGCGGGAGGTCGCAGCCCGCGAGGCCCCGGGGCATTCAGTCACGTTCGCGTTCCCACCTGACTTGCGCGTCGCCGCCGACGCCGACCTGCTCCGCCGCGCCCTCGGCAATTTGGTGCGCAATGCCGCCCGCTACAGCCCCGCCGGCACTCCGATCACACTCCGCGGCTCGACGGCCGCGGGCCAAGTCAGCCTCACGGTTGAGGACGAAGGTCCAGGCGTGCCCGCGGCCGACCTCGACCGCCTCGGCGAACCTTTCTTCCGGCCCGAGTCAGCCCGCACGCGCGAGAGCGGCGGGGTCGGGCTCGGGCTCGCCATCGTCCGCGCCAGCATCGCCGCCTGTGGGGGCGAGGTGCGCTTCGCCAACCGCGCGCCGGGCGGCTTTCGCGCGGAACTCACGCTCGCCGC
>NEUZ01000043.1 GCA_002304435.1 Opitutia bacterium Tous-C8FEB
TCGCCGGGGAGTTCGAGCGGCCGGCCCTGCTGTTTTCGGGGGGCAAGGACTCGATCTGCCTGCTGCGCCTAGCGGAGAAGGCCTTCCGCCCGTCGGAACTGCCACTGCCCTTCCTGAACGTCGATACCGGGCACCATTTCCCGGAGCTCAACGAGTTCCGCGACCGGCGCGCCGCGGAGCTGGGTGCCCGCCTGATCGTACGTACGGTGGAGGATGCCCTGGCACGGGGAATCGCGCAGGCGGCGCCGGGGGAGATCAGTCGCAACCGGCTACAGATCCCGACGTTGCTCGCCGCCATTGAAGAATTTCGGTTCGACTGCTGCATCGGCGGCGCCCGCCGCGACGAGGAGAAGGCCCGGGCTAAGGAACGCTTCTTCAGCTTCCGCGACGCCTTTGGCCAATGGGATCCGAAGAACCAGCGGCCGGAAATCTGGAACCTCTACAATGCCCGCCTGAACTCGGGTGAGAACATGCGGGTCTTCCCGCTCAGCAACTGGACCGAGATGGATGTCTGGGAGTACATCCGCCGGGAGCGCCTAGAGGTGCCCTCGATCTATTTCAGCCATCGCCGACGCTGCGTGCGCCGCGGGGGACAGTGGTTGCCCGCCAACGATCTCGTGCCGCCCAAACCCGGCGAGGACGTGCGGGAGCTCACGGTGCGGGTGCGCACCATTGGGGATATCATCAGTACGGGCTGTGTGGAATCCCCGGCCTCGACCGTGGATGACATCATCGCGGAAATCGCCGCGGCGCGGGTCACCGAGCGGGGCTCGCGCGCAGACGACAAGGCCTCCGAGGCCGCGATGGAGGACCGCAAGAAGGCGGGCTATTTCTGAGTGATCCCTGCAATGAACGATTCCCCGTCCGCGCCCGTGCCGGTCGACATCCTGCGGTTCAACACCTGCGGCAGCGTCGACGACGGTAAGTCTACCCTGATCGGCCGTCTCCTCTACGACTCAAAGTCGCTGATGGAGGACCAGATCGAGGCCCTGGAGCGTTCCGCCGACATCACCGGCGGAGGGCAGATCAACCTGGCGAACCTCACGGATGGCCTCCGTGCCGAGCGCGAGCAGGGCATCACGATCGACGTGGCCTACCGCTACTTCGCAACGCCCCGGCGGAAGTTCATCATCGCCGATACCCCGGGCCACGTGCAGTACACCCGGAATATGGTCACGGGGGCCTCGACGGCCAACCTGTCCATTGTGCTGGTGGACGCCCGCGCCGGCGTGATCGAGCAAAGCCGGCGGCACACGGCGATCGCGTCCCTGTTGCGCATCCCCCACCTGGTGGTGGCGGTGAACAAAATGGATCTGGTCGGTTGGAGCGAGCAGCGCTTCCGGGAGATCCGCGCGCAGTTCGAGGAATTCCTGCCCCGGCTCGCGATCCAGGACGTGAAGTTCATCCCCCTGAGCGCGCTAAACGGGGACAACGTCGTCGACCCTTCGCCGCACACGCCGTGGTATGTCGGCCCGACCCTGCTCGGCCACCTGGAGACCGTGCACATTGCCAGCGACTGGAATCTCCGCGGGTTCCGCCTGCCCATCCAGTGGGTGAATCGGCCCAATGCGCCGAAGGACCCTGCGCTGCACGATTTTCGCGGCTTCAGCGGCCAGATCGCCGGCGGCGTGGTGCGCCGCGGGCAACGGGTACTCGCCCTGCCCGCGGGCCTGCCATCCACGGTGAAGCAGATCTGGACCTACGATGGCCCGGTGGAGGAAGCCTTTTGCCCGCAATCGGTCACGGTGGTGCTCGAGGATGACATCGATGTGAGCCGCGGCAGTATGTTGGTGGGACTGGAGGAACGGCCCGGTTTCGGGACCGACTTGCGAGCTAACGTCTGCTGGATGCACGCGCGTCCGCTGCAGTCCGGCCGCAAGTACCTGCTGAAGCACACCAGCCACACCGTGCAGGCGGTCGTCACCGAGGTCGTCTCGCGGCTCGATATGGGCACGCTCGAAGTGCAGCCCTCCCCGGCGCAGCTGGCGGTGAACGACATCGGGGAGATCCGGCTGCGCACGGCGCGGCCGTTGTTCCACGATGCCTACGGCGTGAACCGCCTGACGGGATCCTTCATCCTAATCGAGCCGGGCACCAATGCCACCATGGCGGCCGGGATGCTGCAGGCCTCCACCGAGACGGTCCGACCCGAGGGGGCCGAGTACGAGATTTGAGTTCCCCCAACGAATGAAAATCTCCGCGCAGCTGGATTACGCCTGCCGGGTGCTGGCCGAACTGGGTCGGCTCCACGGCAGTGGCGCTCCGGCCCACGGGGAGCATCTGGCCGAGGTAGAGGCCGTTCCGCCGCCCTTCCTAGCGCAGATCCTGCAGAAGCTGCGTCACGCCGGCCTGATCATCAGCCGCCGCGGGGTGCAGGGCGGCTACGCGCTCGCGCGGCCTCCGGCCGAAATTTCGGTGCTGGACATTCTGTTGGCGGTGGAAGGTCAGGCGTTGCAGCTGAGCGGCAATGCCGAGGGGCGCAGTGGCCGGCGCGTGCGTAAGGTCTGGACGGATCTGGGCGGGGTCATTGAGGCCCAGCTAAGGGCCACCACGCTCGATCAACTTGTCGCGCGCGAGGCCGCCGAGATGTATTACATTTAAGTCCGAGGGCGCCGTTCAGACCGGCTCCACTCGGCCGCTTCGGATCGAACGTTCCTCGGCCTCACAGATCTCCACCGCGGAAAGCGCATCCGCCAAGGTGACTCGTTCCGGGGCGCGTCCCTCGCCTAGGCAACCCACGAGATAACTTAGCTCGTGGACATAGCCGTCGCCGGGCTCCAAGGGCACGGTTCGCCCGGCTCGGCCGGGTTCGAACAGCCGCAAAGCCTCCGGACCCCGACTCAGGTCAAAGTCGGCCGTGGCCCGCTCAAAGATCACGGTGTAGGCCATATTGAACCCGTGGCCCGGCGTCATCATCCAGCTCCCTTCCGCGCTGACCGTGGCTCCGGAGGCCACCTGATACTGCGTGACCACGTGATCGATGGCCCCGCTGAACTGGCTGAAGCCCTGCGAGAAGACCGAGCGGGGCCGACCGAAGAGGAACTGGACGAAATCGGTGTCGTGGATGTGCAGGTCTAGGAGCGCTCCGCCGGAGGCGGCTCCATCGAAGTAGGCCTCCTGGCCCCAAGCGGGCGGTTCGCCCACCCGGCGAAAGCGCGCGGCGCGGATGGCGCCGTGGCGCCCGTCGGTGACCGCTTCCCGCAGCCAGGCCCAGCCCGGCCAGAAGCGCAGGCACATCGCTGGCATAAAGTGACCACGCGCCGCCGCGGCCGCCGCCACCAGCTCCCGGGCCTGCGCCGAGGTCCGAGCAAGGGGCTTCTCGCAGAGCACGTGCTTGCCGGCGCGGAGGGCCCGGATCGCCAGCGGCACGTGCGCCGGGGTAGGGACGCAAAGGTCCACCAGATCGATGTCCGGATCGGACAATACCTCGTCCAAGTCGCGGGCGATGCGGACGCCCGCCATCTCGAGTTTGAACGGTTGCCAGCCGGGAATGTTGCCTGTGACGCCCGCGAAATCCCCGTCCGCTGGCGGGGGCCGACGGCCGCCGCAGAGCGCGGCAATGCGCACCCCGGGGACCTGCAGGTAGGACTTCAGGTGGGTGACCCCCATAAATCCCAAACCGACGACGGCAACGTTGAGCATAAGGCGAAGGGTCAGGAGGTGAGGCGCGCCAAGTGTAGCCGAGCCGCGCGGATGTCCTCAATCCGCTGCTCCCCGGCCTCGCGCTCGATGCAGAGATCGCCTTGGAACCCGAGCGCGTCGAGTTGCGCGAGGAAGGCGGGCCAGTCGACCTCGCCGGTGCCGACGGCCACCTCCTCGCCCCACGTGCCGGGCACCCGGGTGCGACGGGCATCTTTGATATGGCATTGCTTCAGCCAGGGCCCGAGCGTGCGCAGGGCGGCGATCGGATCGCCCTTGTCGTAGAGGATCATATTCGCCGGATCGAAATTCACCCCTACCCGGGGATCATTCAGGCGCCGCAGAAACGCCGCGAGGGTGTCGGCCGTCTCCTGACCGGTCTCGAATCCGAGGTGGATGCCGCGGGAGCCGAAGCACGTCGCGATCCGCGCGATGCGCTCCAGCAATTTGGGGAAATCCGGATCCGACTCCTCGTGGGGGAGGAAACCCGCGTGGAAGGTGACGGTTCCCAGCCGCAGCTCGGCCGCGAGGTCGGCCACCGCCTGAATATTGCGCCAGTTCTGCTCCCAGGTTGCGTCCGGGACGACGCCACCGGTGCGCCGGATGGTCTCCAAGGTACTGTAGTCCTCGCCGATGGTGCCGAACATTCCGGAGACGATTCGCAGCCCGTGGCGCGCCGCGAGCGCCGGAAGCCCACCCCAGACCGCGGGGGACTCGCGGAGCGGGTCGAGGGCGAGTTGCAGCCGGGTGAGCCCGGTGGCGGCGCACGCGGCGATCAGGTCTTCCGGGGATTGGGGCCGGAGCGACCACGTGCAGACGGCGAGGCGGGAGGCGAAGGCGGCGGGCATCGGGGAAGCTCTGAAGCCAGCCGGGGCTTCCCCAGCTGGCAAGGAGTTTGCGGCCGGGGTTGGGCATTGACCCGCGCGCGGCGCCCGCTTCCGTCGGAAGTCGTTTCCCCAATGAAGAACCATCGTTTCGCCACCAAGGCCCTGCACGCCGGCCAGACCCCGGACCCCACCACCGGCTCCCGCGCCGTCCCGCTCTACCAGACGACGAGCTACGTCTTCCGCGACACGGAGCACGCGGCGAACCTCTTCGCCCTGAAGGAGCTGGGGAACATCTACACGCGAATAATGAATCCGACCACGGACGTCTTCGAGCAGCGATTGGCGGCCCTCGAGGGAGGGGTGGGGGCCCTCGCGCACGCTTCTGGGCAGGCCGCCATCACGGACGCGATCCTGAATCTGGCCGGGTCGGGCGATCATCTCGTCTCGGTGTCCCAGCTCTACGGCGGCACCTACAACCTGTTCCATCATACCCTGCCCAAGCTGGGGATCCAGGTGTCGTTCGTGGACGCGCAGGATCCGGATGCCTTCCGGCGGGCGCTGCGGCCCAACACGAAGGCCTTTTATGGTGAGGGCCTCGGTAATCCCGCGCTGAACATCTTCCCGTTCGCCGAGGTCGCGGCCATCGCTCGCGAGGCCGGGGTTCCGCTGATCATCGACAACACCGCGCTGTCGCCGTACCTCAACCGGCCGATCGAGTGGGGGGCGAACGTCGTCGTCCATTCGACCACCAAGTACATCGGCGGCCACGGTACCTCGATCGGCGGGGTGGTCGTGGACGGCGGTAATTTCAACTGGGGCAATGGCCGGTTCCCCGGCTTCACGCAGCCCGACCCTAGCTACCACGGGCTCGTACACTGGGAGGCCTTCAAGGCCTTCCCCCCCGCCGGCGGGGCCAACCTGGCCTACATCCTCAAGATGCGGCTGCAGTTGCTGCGGGACATCGGCGCGTGCATCTCACCATTCAATGCTTGGACCGGCCTGCAGGGACTCGAGACCCTCCACCTGCGGATGGAGCGGACCTGCGCGAATGCCCTGCGGACGGCGGAGTACCTCGCGGCGCACGACAAGGTCGCTTGGGTCAATTATCCCGGCCTCAAATCCAGCCCAAATCACGAGGCAGCCTGCAAGTATCTCCGCGGTGGCTTTGGGGGCCTGCTCGGCTTTGGGGTGAAGGGAGGCTACGAGGCGGGCCGCAAGCTGATCGAGGGGCTGAAGCTGTTCTCCCATCTCGCGAATATCGGCGACGCCAAGTCTCTCGCCATCCATCCTGCCAGCACCACGCACAGCCAGCTCACCGCCGAGGAACAAAGCTCGACCGGGGTGGGCCCGGACTACGTGCGCCTCTCCATCGGCATCGAGGACTTCGCCGACATCCAAGACGACCTGGAGCAGGCGCTCGCGCGCCTTTGAGGATCTGGTGCCGGTCCCGGCCGCAGGGACCGGCATCGCCTGGTTCAGATCGAAAAGTCGGCCGCGGGGCCGCCCGCCTCAATCCGCCCCTCGAGCGCCTCGTGCTGGCGCCGCGAACGGACCACCAGTTGGTCGCCCTTGAAGGTGGCCACCGAATTGGCGGGCACCGAGCGCAGGAGCCAGACATTGGAGCCGATGATGGCGTGATCCCCGATTCGCGTGTCTCCGCCGAGGATCGTCGCGTGCGCGTAGACGGTCACGTGGTCCCCCAGGTCGGGGTGACGTTTAACGCCCTTGATCGGATTACCCTCCTGGTCGAGGGCGAAGGACTTCGCCCCCAAGGTCACCCCCTGATAGAGCTTCACGTGATTCCCGACGGTCGCGGTCTCGCCGATGACGACGCCGGTGGCGTGGTCGATGAAGAAATGGGTCCCGAGCCGGGCGCCCGGATGAATGTCGCACCCCGTGCGTTCGTGGGCGTATTCCGTCAGCATTCGCGGCAGGAGCGGCACCCCTAGCCGGTAAAGCTCGTGCGCGAGCCGCTGCACCGAGATCACGAGGACGCAGGGGTACGCCAAGACGATCTCCTCCAAGCTGCGGGCGGCCGGGTCGCCCGCGTAGGCCGCCTCCACATCGGTAGCGACGATGCGCCGCACCTCGGGCAACCGGGCCAGGAAGGTCTCCGTGAGGGCCGCAGCCGCGGCGGCGGGTGCCTCCCGGTGGGCGAAGCGCAGGCACTTCTCGATTTCGGCGATCAGGCGCCGCTGGATGCGGTCCAGCAGGGTCTCGACGTGGGCGGGTAGCTCGGCTTCGGTGAGCGCGCGTTCCTCAAAGAAGCCCGGGAACAGGAGGTGCATACAGTCCGCGGCCAGCCGGTTGACCGATTCCTGCGAGGGCAGATGCACGCCATCGAGGTGGTTGGTGCCCCCGTGGCTGCGATACGAGGCGAGCAGGGCGGACTTGATGGGCTCCAAGGACATTTGCTGGATTCCAGTCAGCGCCCGCCGCCCGGCGGGGTCAAATCGCGAAAGGACCCGGCGGCCGACTCAGCGGGCGCCCCGGCGGAGGGAGGCCAGCGGAACGCGGTGGCGCAAGACCTCCTCACCGTGGTCGAGATGGAGCGCGAGGGTCACGGCCGGGCCATCCTTCGCCTCCCAATCCACCGAGATGAGGCCGAAATGATTGTAGGGCAGCAATGACCCCAGCCGATGCCGGTTCAGCTCGTGGCGGAACACCATCGCCTTGGGGGCGGAGGCCGCTAGCTGGCCCCCAAAGGTGGTGGGGGCGGAGCGGGTCAGGGCCGAGCTGGTCAGTTCGAGCAACGGGTAACCCGGATCCAGTTCTTTCCCGTCCGGCTCACGCGCGGGGTCGAACTGGCTGAGCTCGCCGGCGTGACGGTCACCGGAAAGGATCACGACCCCGCCCTCGCCCGTGTTCGCCAGCAGTCGAAGCAGTCGCCGGCGTTCCTGCGGGAAGTTGCCCCACTTCTCGAAGCGGTGGTCATCGGGGATCACTTGGATCGAACTCACGAGCAACCGCAGGTCCGCCGGCTCGCGCAACAACGCCTCGAGCCACGTCCACTGCTCTGCCCCCAACAGGGTGGCGTTGGGGTCGCGTGACGGCACGTACGGTCCACGACGGCCATCCACCCAGTCCGCCTCGCGGCTGTCGCCGCGGAGGAGCGGTGCGCGGAAATAGCGCGTGTCGAGCAGGATCACCTGAATGGTGCGTCCCGGGGGGCCAAAGCGGTGGGCCGCGTAAACCCCCGGCCGCCGCCGCCGCGGGCTGTCGGTGGGTTCTCCGTAGAAATCGAGGAAATGCTGCTGGGCCTCCTCGCGGCCGATCCAGTCCGCGCCCAGATCGTTCATCCCGTAGTCGTGGTCGTCCCAGGTGCCGAGGATGCGGGCGCGTTGGCGCAGCAGGGCGTACCCGGGCTGCGCGAGCTGGCGGGCGTAAAGCTGCGGCAGGCGGTCCAGCGCCACTCGCGCGCGGGCCGCGGGCGTCGGGCCCTCCGGCGCGGGGGAGTCTGCGTAAACGGTATCCCCGAGCCAGATCCACGCGTCCGGACGGCGATGGTTCACCGACTCCCAGACGGGGGTGGCATCAACGGGAGAGTTACAGGAACCGAAGGCGATCCGGTGCAGGATCCGCTCGGGTTCCGGCGGAGCTTGGTGGCCCGGCAGCGGAACGACCGCCGCCGCAGCGAGTACGGCGAGGAGGGGGGCGGGAAGACGCATCGCGGCGGCACGCTTGGAGCGTGTCGGCGATGAGGCGAGCCCGGAGCGGTTGCCTCTGAAAACGGGAGTCGGAAGGCAAAGTCCGAGGCGAGCAGCCGGGCCTCAAGCCGACGGCGTCCCCGGGAATCGGGACACAAAAAAGGCGCGGACGGGGGTCCGCGCCGAGAGGGAAGCCGAATGCGAAATCAGAGGGGCTTGGCGGCCACACCGCCGGCCGCGGCCGCCGGATTCACCACCACGAGATCTACGCGGCGATCCCGGGCCATTGCGGCCTCATCGCCATTCTTCGCGGCATCGAGGCTGCCCTTGGAGAGCGTCTCGAGCCGGGCCGCCGGCACACCGATCGACTGCAGGTACTTGCGGACGCCATTCGCGCGCCGATCCCCGAGGCCGAGGTTGTACTCGGCCGTGCCGCGCCAGTCGCAGTGCCCTTCGAGCAGCAGCCGATGGGTCGGGTTCTGGTCGAGATACTCCTTCGCTGCCTTGAGCTTCTCCCGCTCGGACGCGCGCACATCGGACTTGTCGAAGTCGAAGAGCACCGCCTGAGCCTGAAGGGCCGTCCGGTTATGCCCGTTCGGATCGAAATCCGAACCGCGATCGGTCAGCCCGGTGGTCTCCTGGCCAAAGGTTGCATCGACCGGGGCGCCGGGTCCGCCCTGCGGTCCAAGGACCGTGGACGCCGGGCTGGGGCGCATCGGCTGCTTCGAGCAGCCGGCGAGGAAGGCCGCCGCGGCGGCGGCGACGCAGAGGGAACGGAAGAGGGAACGGTTCATTGAAAAGGGAGGAGCTTGCCTGCGGTAATGAGCGAGCCTGGAGGAGGGGGGCAAGGCTTTTGCTCAGACCGTGACGCGAGGTTCGATCAACCCTACCTCGAAGGCATAGCGCGTGAGGCTGGCGACGTCGTGCAGGTCAAGTTTGCGCATCAGGTTCGTGCGGTGGTTATCGACCGTCTTCGCACTGATGCCGAGCTTTGCGGCGATCTCCTTGGTGCTGTGGCTCTCGGCGACGAGTTGCAGAATTTCGCGCTCGCGGTCCGTGAGGAAATCCGGGGCGTTGCTGGACGCCGGGTTGGCCACGACGTTCCGCAGGAGGGAGGCCACGGCGGGGCCGAAGTAATTGCCGCCGTTAGCCACGGTGTCGAGTCCGCGGCGGAATTCCGCGAGCCCGGCGGTCTTCTCGACGAACCCGTGCGCGCCAGCCTCCAGCATTTCGCGGACCAGCACGGGATTCTCGTGGGCGGAAAACACCAGAACGCGCATCTGGGGCAGACGGCGGCTCGTCCGGCGAAGGATCTCCACGCCGTTCAAGCCAGGAACCTTGGCATCGAGGATGCAGATATCCGGGCCCTTGGCTAGGCACAGGTCGACCGCGGATTGGCCGTCACCGGTCTGGCCGACGAGCTCATAGCCCGGCTCCAGCCGCAGGATCTCGACCAACATCTCACGGATGGCGGTCTGGTCTTCGACGATGACAAGGCGCTTCATAGCAGGGTGGGGGAAAACGAACGACTGGTGGGTCGACTGGGATTCGAACCCAGAACCAACGACTTAAAAGGACGCTGCTCTACCATTGAGCTATCGACCCGGCAGTCGAGGCAGAGAACCCTGCGATCCCCCTTCTGGGGGTGGCAAGGCTTTTCGCCCTCGGGGCGGGGCTGGGTTGACGCCGCGGCGGCGCGGCGATTTACTGGCCTAAATACCGGACCCGTGGGAACTTTTTCCGAACAGGCGAATCAGAGCGACGCGGAACGCATGACCGCCAAAGCCCAAGAAGTAGCCCTCGACCGCCTTTTGGTCGACCGTTTCAGGGGCGGCGATGAGGCCGCCTTCGGGGAGATCGTCTCCCGCTATCGGGATCGGATCTACGCGATGGTGTTGCAACTGTTGCGCAACCGGGAGGATGCCGAGGAGGTGACGCAAGACGCCTTCATCCGCGCGCACCGCGGTCTGGCCCAGTTCCGTGGGGACTCGTCCTTTTCCACGTGGCTCTACCAGATCGCCACCAATCTGGCCCGGAATCGCTACTGGTACTGGTGGCGGCGGAAACGGGATTTCTCGGTGTCGTTCGACGCGCCGATCAACGGGGACACCGACCTGACGCTGGCGGATGTGATCCCGGCTGAGGTGCAGGCGCCGGACGACGTCACCGTGAACGAGGAATTTGTCGGCCGGATCGCCGCGGGAATGGAGCGGCTTTCCAGCAAACATCGGGAAGTGTTGGTGCTGAGGAACGTGCGTAACCTCGCTTATGAGGATATCGCGCAGATCCTCGGGATCTCGGTGGGCACGGTGAAGAGCCGGATCGCCCGGGCACGAGAGGCGCTGCGCGCGCAGTTGGGGGAGGACTTTTCATGAGTGAGCGAGAGTTCCTTGAACTGTTGAATCTCTATCTGGATCGCGAGATCACGCCGACGGACGCGGATCGGCTGGAAAAGGAGATTCGGTCCAACGCCAGTCGTCATCGGACCTACCTGCAGTACTGCCGGATGCAGCAGGCCGTGCGGCTGTTGGGCAGCGCCGACGGTGCTCTCGGAGCGGACCGAACCCCGGCTGCACCGGTATCCGAGCCGGGCCTGATCCGCGAATGGTGGGGCTCACGCTGGGTCTGGACCGGCGCGGTAGCCGCAGCCGCCGTCCTAGTTTTGGCGTTCGCCGGGCGCCGGGCTGAACCAAACAGCTCGAGCCAGGAGGACCGGCTCGCGGCCGAGACGATCCGGCCAGGTGCGGTCGCCGCGGGGCGATCGCCCTCGTTGGGTCTCAGTGGCGACGCCCTGCTTTTGTCCGCTTTCCCGGCCAGCGGCTCTGCCCCCAAGGTCCACGAGGATCAGTTCAACTGGATGCGCCAGTTCCAGTTGGTCTCATTGGAGTCGCGCCTCGGGGCCCAGCCCATTTCGCCCGCCGTGGTTCCACCCCAGCCGACGGCTCCGACTGGCCCCCAACGCCCGGCGGGGGAGGAAGCCACGGAAATGGCGGCCTTCAAGTTCGTGAAGTGACGGGGGCCTAGCCGGCGAGAGCTTGGCGCACGAGGGCGTCCGTCGCCGCGTCCGGTCCGAGCCGGACGGCGGCACGTGCGACGGCCTTCTCGGCCTCTTCGACCTTGTAGCCGAGGGCCAGCAGGGCAGCGACGGCATCCTGCCGCGGGGGGGCGGCGTTGACGACGGATGTTGCTGGCCCGTCGCCCGGTCCGGAGGGACCTAGTTTGCCGCGAAGTTCCAGCACTAGGCGCTCCGCGGTCTTCTTCCCGATGCCCTGGCACTTGGCCAAGACCGCCACGTCCCCGTTGCGGATGGCGGCTTCGAGATTGGTGCGGGGAAGCCGGCTGAGGAGAGTCAGGGCCAGCTTGGGTCCGACCCCGGAGACTTGCTCGATCAGCAGCCGGAAGAAATCCCGATCCTCGGGGGTGAGGAATCCATACAGCGTCTGGGAGTCCTCCCGGTAGACGACGCAGGTATGGAGTCGGACCTTGGCGCCGGGCGCGGGCAATCGCTCCGCCGTAGTGGCGGGCACGAGCGCCTCGTAGGTGACCCCCTGCACATCGATTTCCGCCCGGAGGGCGGAGCTGGCCGCGAGCGTGCCGGCAAGGGAGGAGATCATCGGTTCATTTCAAGCCTAGCACATCCTGCATATCGTAGAGGCCCGGCGATTGTGCGACCACCCAGCGGGCGGCGCGGATCGCGCCCCGCGCAAAGATGCCCCGGTCCGAGGCCTTGTGGACGAGTTCCAGGCGCTCGCCGAGGGCCGCAAAGACCACGGTGTGGTCACCGACCACATCGCCCCCGCGCAGCGCGTGCACGCCGACCTCGCCCCGGGGGCGGGCGCCGGTGATACCGTGCCGACCGTGCCGGAGAACGTTCTCGTCGCGCCCACGCTCTTCCAGGATGATCTCCAGCAGGCGGGCGGCGGTACCACTGGGGGCGTCCTGCTTGAAACGGTGGTGCATCTCGACCAGCTCAGCATCGTAGTCCTCCCCCAGCACCGCGGCCGCTCGACGCGTGAGGGCGAACAGGAGGTTGACCCCGACGGAGAAATTACCGGCCCAGACGCAGGGGACGCGCGCGGCCAGCGCGGCCAATTCCCGCCGCTCGGTGGCGGAATGCCCAGTGGTGCCAATGACTAGCGGGCGGCCCGCCCGGACGGCGGCCTCGATCACCCCTCGCGTGGCCCCGTGGACGCTGAAATCGATAATGGCCCCGGCGCCCGGCAGCACGGCCTCGAGGTTGTCTCCGGCGTCAAGGGCTGCGACGACCGGGAGTCCCGCCTCGGCGGCCGCGGCCAGCAGCGCCTGGCCCATACGCCCACGCGCACCATTGATGAGCAGGGTCGGGGTCATCGGGAGAATCGCACCCAGCCGCCCAAAGCGCCTTCAACGACCCGCACGGAGGCCGGGCTCAGCGGACAGAGCGGGGAGCGTACCTCGGCCGAGCTGATCTTACCTGCGCGCGCCAATGCGTGCTTCACTGGCACGGGGTTAGGTTCGACGAAGAGGGCCCGGAAAGCCGGATAGAGCTTACGATGCAGCCGGGCGGCGGCCGCAAAGTCATTGGCGCCCGCCAGTCGCACCAATCGAGAAACCTCCCGGGGGAGAATATTGGAGGCGACGGAGACCACCCCCTCGGCGCCGACAGCCATGAATGGCAGCGTGAGCGAGTCGTCGCCGCTGAGGACTGTCAGGTCACGCCCCAGCGCCTGCTTCAGTTGGTCGACACGATCGACTGAGCCGCCGGCTTCCTTGATCCAAGCGACGTGGCGATAACGGGCGCGCAAGCGCGCGACCACGTCCACCCCGATCTCGATGCCGCAGCGGCCGGGGATTGAATAAAGGATGATCGGCCGGTCCGTGGCGTCGGCCACGGCACAGAAGTGCTGGAAGAGCCCCTCCTGGCTGGGCTTGTTGTAATAGGGGGCCACGACGAGCATCGCGTCGGATCCCGCCTCGTGTGCCTGCCGGGTGAACAGCACGGCCTCCCGGGTGGAGTTGGAGCCGGTACCCGCGACCACGGGAACGCGCCCGCGTGCCGCAGCGATCACGGTCTGGATAACCTCGATGTGCTCGTCGTAGTCTAGGGTGGGGGACTCCCCCGTGGTGCCGACCGGCACCAATCCGTCGATGCCGCTTTTGATCTGAAACTCGACCAGCCGGCGCAGGTCTTCGTGGCAAACGGCGCCGTCCCGGAAGGGAGTGGCGAGGGCGGTCAGGGTTCCGGTAAGCGGTCGAGAGGGCATACGTCGCGAGTAAACCTTGCGAGCAAAGCAGCGGCGCCTAACCTGTCGACTTTCCTTTTCGTGATGCCCGACCCCAGCGCCCTTCCCGCCGATGCCGTCGGGCTCATCCTTGATCTGCTGCGCCAAGCCGTTTCCGCGGGCGCCAGCGATGTCATCCTCAAGTCGGGTCGGGTCGCGTGCGTGCGGGTGGGGGAGGAGCTGCGGCCGTTCGATATGGAGCCGCTCGCGCCCGCAGAACTCGAGTTTTTTGTCCGTCACGCCGCGCCCCCCGCGCTGGTGGCGCGGTGGAGCGAGGACGGGCAGGCGGACTTCGCCTATTCCGCCGGGACGCAGCGCTTCCGGGTGAACGCCTTCCGGCAGCGGGGCACGACGAGCTTGGTGTTCCGCCACATCAAAGCGGAAGTTCCGAAGCTGGAGGGGCTGGGCTTGGGCCGGGCCGAGGCAGTCCTGCGCGGCTTCGCCGCGGCCCGGGACGGGATCGTGCTGGTCTGCGGCGCCACCGGCACCGGCAAGAGCACGACGCTGGCGGCGATCATCGATGCCATCAACCGGCAACGCCCGTGCCACATCGTCACGCTGGAGGATCCGATCGAATACGCCTTCTCGGACGATCGCGCGGTGGTGCAGCAGCGAGAAATCGGGCTCGACGTGCCCTCGTACCGCGCGGGCCTGCAGGCGGTGCTGCGCCAGAGCCCTGATGTGATTTTAGTCGGGGAGTTGCGCGATCGCGAGACCCTCGAGGTCGCGATGACCGCGGCGGAAACGGGTCATCTCGTCTTGACCACCCTGCACGCGGGCACCGCGCTGCAGGCGCTGGCGCGGCTGGTGGAGTTCTTCCCGCTGGAGGAAGCCGCGACCGCGCGGCGGGCCGTCGCCGCGGCGCTCCGAGGGCTTTTCTGTCAGAAGCTACTCCCGCGCAGCGACGGCCGGGGCCGGGTTCCGGCGACCGAGGCGCTCGCCATCGACGCCACCGCCCGGGGGCTGTTGGCGGACGGCCATCTGGATAAGGTGCAAGCCCTGCTAGAGGGCGGTGCCGACGCGGCGAATTGGAGTTTTAACCGCGATCTGTACCGATTGTGGAAGGAAGGATTGGTCACCAAGGCGGACGCCCTCCGGTTTTCGCCCAATCCGGCCCAGTTGGAGATGAATCTCCGCGGAATTTTCGTGCGCGGCTGAACCCGGTCGGACGCCGGACCCGCTTTCGGGCTTGGATTCACGCCGCGGGGGCGTTTGTGTGACCGGCTTCCCATTATGGCACTGGCACTTCTCTTCGCCGGACAGGGAGCGCAGAAGGTCGGCATGGGCCGTTCGCTGCGCTCTGCATCCGCCGCCTCCCGGGCACTTTACGCCGAGGCGGACGGAATCCTTGGCTGGGAACTGTCGCGCATCTCCGAGGAGGGACCGGAGGCTGAGCTGACCGAGACCCGGGTCTGCCAGCCGGCGCTCTACGTGCATGGCCTAGCGACGCTCGCCGCTCTGCGCGAGGCCGGGCGCCTGCCGGCGGACGAACCGTCCGCGGTGCTGGGGCTAAGCCTAGGCGAACTCACGGCCTGCGCGGCCGCGGGAGTGTTCGATTTCGCTACTGGCCTGCGGATCGTCGCAGAGCGCGGCCGGCTGATGCAAGAGGCGTGCGCGGCGAGCGCGGGCGCGATGGCGGCGGTGATCGGGGAGGAGAGGGATCGCGTGGCCGAACTCTGTCGGGACTGCGGGATCGAGGCGGCAAACTTCAACGCCCCGGGGCAAATCATCATTTCGGGGGAGCGAGAGCGGGTGGCCGCGGCCGTGGAGGCCGGGCGGGCGCGTGGGATGAAGCGGGTGCTGCCGCTCAATGTCGCCGGGGCCTACCATTCGCGGCTGATGGAGCCCGCGCGGGAGGCGTTCGCTCGGTTCCTCGAGTCGAAAACGTTCTCAGTGCCGCGCTGTTCCCTTTACACCAACACCACCGGCCGGGCGATTTCCGATCCCGAGGCGATCAAGGCGGCCCTAGTCCGGCAAATCGTCTCGCCCGTGCTCTGGGAGGACTGCGTCCGCGCCGCGATCGCGGACGGGGCGACCGGATTGTGGGAACTCGGGCCTGGCGGGGTTCTCGCAGGTCTGGCCCGGCGCACGGACAAGACCTGGGCGGTGCGCAGCTTCGCCGAATTTGCCGACCTCGCCGCCTGATATGCCGCACCGCCACACCCGCAATTTCTGCATCATCGCGCACGTCGATCACGGCAAGACGACCTTGTCAGACCGGTTGCTCGAGTTCACTCACACCATCGAGCAGCGGGTGATGACCGATCAGCATCTGGACTCGATGGATCTCGAGAAGGAGCGGGGCATCACCATCAAGTCGCACCCGGTAACGATGACGTACCGGGCCAAGGACGGCCAAGCGTACAAGCTCAACCTGATGGACACGCCGGGGCACGTGGATTTCTCCTACGAGGTCTCGCGCAGCCTCGCAGCCTGCGAGGGAGCGGTGCTGCTGATCGATGCGGCTCAGGGGGTGGAGGCTCAGACAGTCGCGAACGCCCACTTGGCGTTTTCCCAGAAACTCCGGGTCATCCCGGTGATCAACAAGATCGATCTCCCGAGCGCGAATTTGGAGCTCTGCCTCCGGCAAATGGAGGACATTCTTACGATCCCGGCCGAGGAGGCGATCTTGGCCAGCGGCAAGGCGGGGATCGGCATCGAGGACATTCTGGAGGCGGTCGTTGCCCGGGTGCCGCCGCCGCGCTGGACGGATTACCCGCAGACCCGGGCGCTGGTCTTCGATTCCCTCTACGATTCCTACCGCGGGGTAATCTCCTACGGGCGCGTCTTCTCCGGTTCGATCAAGGCGGGAGAGCAGATGCTCCTGATGAGCAACGGCGTGAAGTCGGAGGTCAAGGAGGTCGGTGTCTTCACCCCCAAGATGGAGAAGGTCGAGGTCCTGCGGGCCGGCGACGTGGGCTACGTGGTCTCAAACATCAAGAGCACCGCAGACATCAAGATCGGCGACACCATCACCCACGCCTCGCGGCCGGCCGCGGAAATGTTACCGGGCTACAAGGAAGTCCGGCCGATGGTGTTCTGCGGGCTGTATCCGCTGGAGAGCGGTGACTATGAGAAGCTTAAGGCGGCGATGGGCCGGCTTCGCCTCAATGACGCCGCACTGGTCTATTCCTCGGAGAGCTCGGTGGCGCTGGGCTTCGGCTTCCGCTGCGGCTTTCTCGGCCTGCTCCATATGGAGATCATCCAGGAGCGCATCCGCCGCGAGCACGACGTCGAGATCATCTCGACCTATCCGAGCGTGGTGTACCACGTCTATCCGCACGGGGGCGGGGTGCTAGAGGTCGACAACCCGGTCAACCTACCCGACCCCGGTACAATCCTCGAGATCCGCGAGCCGACGATCTCGGCGTCGATCATCATCCCCAACACCAGTATGGGCGACATCCTGACCCTAGTGATGGAGAAGCGCGGCACCTGTGACCATACCGACACGCTCGACCAGAACCGGGTGATGCTCAAGTGTACGCTGCCGCTCAACGAGATCCTGGTCGATTTCAACGATCGGCTAAAGAGCATCACGCACGGTTACGGTTCAATGGATTACGAGCTGGGCGAGTATCGCGCCTCGGATCTGGTGAAGATGGAGATCCTGATCAACGGAGATCCGGTCGATGCTTTCGCCAGCATCGTGCACCGCGAGAAGGCCGAGACCAAGGGGCGCGAGCTCTGCGAACGCCTCGCGGCGATCATTCCGCCCCAGATGTTCAAGGTGGCGATCCAGGCCGCGATCGGCGGGAAGGTCATCGCGCGCGACAATGTGCGCGAGATGCGGAAAGACGTGACCGCGAAATGCTATGGCGGTGACATCAGCCGGAAGCGTAAGCTCCTCGACAAGCAGAAGGAGGGAAAGAAGAAGATGAAGCAGATCGGAAAGGTCTCGATCCCCCCAGACGCGTTCATCAAGGTCCTGCAGAGCAACCAATAGCGCCCCGTATGTTCGGATTCCTCAAGTCGGCGGACCGCAAGATGCGCGAGAACGCGGCCAACTGGCTTGAGATCGCGGACAAGGTCTGGCACTACCGCCGCGACGTGCTGGGGGCGGGGGAGCTTGCGGAACTCGAGGCGCGCATCGGCTCGCTGCGGGCGGAGGTCAAAGCACGGGCGGGGGCCGAGAAGCTCCAGCTGGGCATCGAACACTTGGAGGAGAATCTCCGTCGCACGGGTGGCGCGATCTACCCGAAGACTACGATCGGGGATAACGTGGAGTTCTTCCTGGTTGCGGCGCTGGTGATTCTGGGCCTGCGCACGTACGTGGTGCAGCCTTTCAAGATCCCGACCAATTCGATGTGGCCGACCTACAACGGGATGACGCCCGAGGCGTTCACCCGGCGGGCCGACGAGCCTGGATGGTTCGCGCAGGCAGCCCGATTCGTCAGTTTCGGGGCGCAGACCGTCCGCGTCGATGCCCCGGTGGGCGGCGAGGTCCTGATCCCCGTCGCGGGGTCCGCCGGCGGAAGGCTTACGCTCCCTTACCGCGAGGTCGCTGGGCGGACGTGGCTGGTTCTGCCGACGACCCTCAAGGAGTACACCCTGTTGGTCGGGGATCGTCCAGTAACGGTGCGCGTGCCGCAGGATTTCGACTTCGAATGGGCCGTGCGCGACTGTTTTTTCCCTAATGAGCGTCCCTCGCACGAGCCGGGAGGCGTGGATTTGGCGCAGGTGCTTGCCCGCCAGGGCGGGACGGAGCCTGGCCGCGGGCGATTCCTGCGGACTGGACGGAATTTAGAGGCAGGCGAGCGGGTCATGGCTTTCGATATCCTCACCGGGGACCAGTTGTTCGTGGACCGGATGAGCTACCATTTTATACCGCCGGCAGTGGGGAGCGGTTTCGTATTTCGGACCGGAAACATCGAGGGGCTCGCGCGCTCATATGGGGACCAGTATTACATTAAGAGACTGGTCGGCGTGCCAGGAGACACGCTTGAGATTAAGGGATTCGAGCTGCAGCGCAATGGAGTGCCTATCACCGGCGCGGCGGTGTTCGCGGGCAATGCGCGGCAGGAGGGGAACCACGTCGGCTATCGCTATGAAGGATTGTTGCGCCCCGGAACGCAGGTGAAGGTGGGTGCGGGGGAGTATTTCGCGCTGGGGGACAATTCGGCGAACAGCTTGGACGGCCGCTATTGGGGTACCGTACCGGCGCGGGACGTAGTGGGCCGGCCCATTCTGGTGTATTTCCCGTTCACGCGGCACTGGGGTCCGGCGCAGTGATTCAGATAGCGAAGCCAGACGATCTCAGCACAATCTATATTATGTTAAGCTAAGGTTCGGGGCACGGGTTCTGCTCTAGGTGCCTCAACTCCCTCAATGGCACCCTCTTCCCCGGCTCCGCTCTTCACTTGGCTCGACCATCGCGCTGCCGGGCTTCTGCTCCATCCCACCTCAATGCCGGGCGCGCAGGGCGTCGGAACCTTGGGCGAGCCAGTCGAGGCACTCCTCCGCTTCCTCCAAGCGGCGGGGATCCGCTACTGGCAGATGTGCCCGCTCGGCCCGACCGGCTTCGGCGATTCACCCTACCAGTGTTTCAGCTCTTTCGCCGGGAACCCCTACTTGATCGATGTGCTGCCCCTGAGCGCGGCCGGATGGGTCACCCCCGCGGAACTCGACTCGCTGCGCGAGTTGCCGGACAGCCACGTAGATTTCGGAGCGCTCCATCAGCGTAAGTTTCCCCTCCTCTTTCAGGTCTGGGAAAGGTGGCGCCAACAGGGTCGCCCCCCGCTTTCTGGGGTCGGTTTCGAGGCTTTCCGAAGGGAACAATCTGCTTGGCTCGACGCTTACGCGCTCTTCTCGGCGCTCAAGGAGGAACAGGGAGGCCGCCCGTGGTGGGAATGGCCCTGGGATCTCCGCTCGTTCGCCTCCGCCCAAAGAACCCCCGCAAGTAGCCGGCTTGAACGGCGCACGGAGGCCCACGCCTTTCTCCAATATCTTTTCTTCAACCAATGGCGTCGCGTGCGGACGCAGGCGGCGGCGGCCGGCATCGAGATCATCGGAGACATCCCGATCTTCACCGCCCTCGACAGCGCGGACGTGTGGGCCCAGCCCGAACTGTTCCAACTAGACCCGCGCACTTCGCGACCCACGGCGGTCGCTGGCGTCCCACCGGACTACTTCTCCGCCGACGGCCAGCTCTGGGGGAATCCGCTCTACGACTGGCCGGCCCACGCGGCCAACGGTTATGCTTGGTGGCTGGCGAGGCTGCGCGCCGCCTTTGCCTTCGCGGACGTGGTACGCATCGATCACTTCCGCGGCTTCGAGGCCTATTGGTCCGTGCCCGCGGGCGCGGCCACCGCGCGCACCGGGCGCTGGATCGAGGGGCCGGGACTCCCGTTCTTTGCTGCCGTACAGACCGCCCTTCCCGGCGCGAGGTTGATCGCCGAGGATCTGGGCCTACTCACCCCCGCGACCACCGCCCTGCGCGAGGCGACAGGGCTACCGGGAATGGCGGTGCTGCAATTCGCCTTCGGCGTGGACGCCACCAACCCGTACCTGCCGCACAATCTGCGCGCAAACTGCGTGATCTACCCTGGAACCCACGACAACGACACGACCCTTGGATGGTACCAGACGGCCGACGAATCCATCCGTGATCACGTGCGGCGTTACCTGCGCGTCAGCGGCCGCGAGATCGGTTGGGACCTGATTCGCTCCGCTTATGCATCGGTGGCTGGCCTCGCGGTCATCCCGCTGCAGGATCTCCTCTGCCTAGGCCCGGAGGGCCGCTTCAACACCCCGGGGCGGGCGGCCGGCAACTGGGGATGGCGTTACCGGGCCGAACAACTCGAAAGCCTGCAGCGCGATTCCGCGGCTTACCTGCGGGAACTCGCGGATCTCCACGGGCGCCTGCCCGTCGAGACCGCGAAGCCGGCCGGAAGATAGGCCCCTCGATTGCTGCGGAAACGCAGTCCCTTTGCGGGCTTGCCGGATGCGTCGGTTGGTTCGACGCTGCGCCCATCCCCGCCCACCCCTATGCGCCCCCCTCCCCTC
>NEUZ01000044.1 GCA_002304435.1 Opitutia bacterium Tous-C8FEB
AGCAGCACGTCGTAGGCCGGCGCCGCCGGGTTGAGGAAGGCGGCCTCGCGGCGCGCGAAGTCGACGTTCCGGGCGAGCACCGGCGCGAAGCCGGCGAAGTCGCGCGCCTCCCGGGCCTTCGCCCACGCGTGGAAGGCGCGGCTCTCCTGCTCCGCCTTCGCCCGCACGAAGTCCGCCGGCAGGCGCGTCGCTTGGTCGTGGTCGCGGCGTGCTTGGCGGACGATCGCTGCCCCGTCGACATCGAGGCCCGCGCCCGGGGCCTCCAGCCGCGTCAGCAACTCGCCCACCCGCGAGTCGGCCGTGGCCGCGTGGATCACCTCCGCCATCACCGCCTGTTGGGCCGCCCGCTGCTCCGCCGCGCCCGGGGGCAGGTTGACCTGCTCATCCCAGCCGAGCAGGCCCCCGACGGTGCCTAGGGTGTGGGCGCGCTGGACGAGACGGGTGAGTTCGGCGAGGGCCTCGGCGGTGCTCATCCCGGCAAGCAAACACCGGGGCTGCACGGAGGCCAGCGCGCAGTCACCCGGGCTACTGGTGGCGGAACAGGCGGCTCTGGACCACCGAATGGAACAGCGAGCGCCCGCCGCGGCCAAGTCCCGCCTGCGGGGCGGTGCCGAGCACGACCAGCGCGCCGTACCGGTCGCGCGCGCCTCCGAGGACAGCGAACGACTCCAGCGCGAAGCCCGCGGGATCGATCCGCGTGTGGCAGCCGGCGCAGCTCTCTGGGGCCCGGTGCGGCTCCAGTTGCTGGCTGATCATTGCCGCGCCGCGGAGGTCCGGCTCCACCGCGGGCACGCTCGGCGGAGGCGGGGGCGGCGCATAAGCTCCGCGCGTGCTCCGGGGATGGCCGCGACGGGCCGCGGAGGTCAACCCGCCGCAGGCGCCACCACCGGACCCTGCGTGGCGACAAGCCCGCTGCGGCCGTCGATCGGCGCGGCGACCTGGTCGCACACGGGAATCCGCTCCGGGGCCGCGAGGAGTTCACCGGCGGCCTCGTCGAGGCGGACAAACTCCACCCCGCGCGCGCGGCAGCCGTCGAGGAAGGCGCGGAAAAGGTCCGGTCGACCCATCCCCTCGATTTCCGCGTGCAGCGTGAAGACGTTGAGGCGGTCCTCCCGCAGCAGCGCGCAGCAGTGGCCGGGGATAGCCGCGTCGGGGAATTCCGGCCGGCCCATCAGCTCGTCGAAGGTGGGCAGCGTGGTGGGGAGCTCGAGCGTGCGGAACACCCGGCCGCCGACGCGCGGGAAATAGGGCCCGGCGCCGCGGGAATCGCTCGCGTACAGCAGGCCCGCGGCATCATAGGCCGCGCGGCTGTGGCCGTTGCTCTGCCAGCCCGCGGCCCCGGCCGTGCGCGCCTCGCGCCCGAAGATCCGCCGGAACTCGTCCCGCGCCGCGCCGAACTCGGCGGCCACCTCCGCCGCCGACATCCGCGCGAGGTGGTCCTGCCAGCGGTAGTGGTTGTGGCAGTGGATCCCGACCTCGAACCCCGCATCGCGCACCGCCCGCATCACGGTCGCGTTACGCCGCCCGATGTGGGGCGCGGGCAGCAGCGTGCCGTTGAGCAGCGTCCGCCAGCCGTAGATCCCGACCACGCTCGAGCGGGAGACCTTGGCGAGGAAACCGGGACGGAACACGCGCGTGACGGCGCGGCCGGTTTGGTCCGTGCCGAGCGAAAACAGGAAACACGCCGGGATCCCGGCAGCCCGCAGCTCCGCGGCCAGGCGGGGCACGCCCTCCCGCGTGCCGCGATCGGTGTCGACGTCTACCTTGAGGGCCAGGCGCACGGCGGGCGGACCCTCACTCCAGGCGGTAATCCTGGTGCGCGAGATGATAGTCGAGCGTGCGCCGAATCGCGGTGGGCAGATCGACGCGCGGGTTCCAGCCGAGCTGGCGGCGGGCCGCGGTGATCGCCGGCACCCGCTTGCGGATGTCCTGATAGTACGGCCCGAAGTACTGCTCCGAACGGACCACGACGGTCCGCGCGGACTCGGCCCGCGCGCGGATGGCCGGGTACTCGCGGCAGGCCGCGATGATCAGCCGCGCGAGGCGGGCGACGCTCACCTCGTTGCGCGGGTTGCCCAGGTTGAAGATCCGCCGCGAAGCTTTGCCGCCCCGGTTCTCGATGATCCGCAGCAGGGCGTCGATGCCGTCGTCGATGTAGGTGAAGGAGCGCGTCTGCCGCCCGCCGTCCACCAGCTGCAGCGGCTTCCCGAAGAGCACGTTGGAGATGAACTGGGTGAAGAGCCGCGAGCTGCCCTCCTTCGGCTCCAGGACGTCGTCGAGCTTCGGCCCGATCCAGTTGAACGGCCGGAAGAGCGTGTAGTCCACGCCGTCGCGCACGCCGTAGGCGTAGATCACCCGGTCGAGCAGCTGCTTGGAGCACGCGTAGATCCAGCGCTGGCGCTCGATCGGGCCGTAGACGAGGGGGCTGGAGGACTCGTCGAGCTCGCGGTCCGGCGACATCCCGTAGACCTCGGAGGTGGACGGGAAGATGATCCGGCGCCGGTACTTCACGCACTGGCGCACGACGGCGAGGTTGGCCTCGAAATCCAGCTCGAACACCCGCAGCGGGTCCTTCACGTACTGGACCGGGTTGGCGATCGCGACCAGCGGGATGACGGCATCGCACTTCTTGACGTGGTACTCGATCCACTCGCGGTTGATGGTGATATCGCCCTCGACAAACCGGAAACGGGGGTGGCCAAGGCTGTCCTCCAGCTTGTGGGAGCCAACGTCCATCCCGTACACCTCCCAGTCCTTGCGTTCGAGGATGGCGCGGGTGAGGGAGCTGCCGATGAAACCGTTGGCGCCGAGAATGAGGACCTTGAGGGGCATAAGGGGGCGTCGGGTGACGCGGAAGAGAAACGCGGGGCCGGCACCCGCGCAATTCAGAGCTGTCGGCCGGCGGCGAGGGCGGGGGCCGGGGCACCACGCCACTCGGTGCGGGTCAGGAGCAGGGCGCCGTCCCCGGTGGCCACGAGCAGCGGTTCGGCGGTGAGCACGGTGCCGGGGGCGGCGGAACCGGTCCCGGGAGGCCGCGGGGCGGGCTCGGCCCACCACACCATCAGCCGGGCCGGCCCCACGTCCGTGAACGCGCCCGGGTAGGGGTCGGTTACCGCGCGGATGAGGTTGAAGATCACGCCGGCAGGCTGGCGCCAGTCGATGCGTCCATCCTCGGGGCGGCGGCCGCTGAAGGTGGTGGCCAGTGCCTCGTCCTGCGGAGTCTCGGGCGCCGTCCCGGCGAGTAGCGCGTCGATCTGCCGGGCGAGGATCCGGCGGGCGCAGGGCAGGACCTTGCGGAAGGCCTGCTCCGCGGTGTCGCGGGGGCCGAGGTCGACACCTTCCTGCTCCACGATCGCGCCGGCATCGGCCCGGTTAATCATCCGGTGGAGCGTCATCCCGATGCGGGGCTCGCCGTGGAGGACGGCCCAGTTGATCGGAGCGCGGCCGCGGTAGCGCGGCAGCAGGGAACCGTGGATGTTCCACGCCCCCAGCCGCGCGAGACCGAGGATCCGCGTGCCGATCATCTGGCGGTAGTAGACCGAGAGGATCAGGTCCGGTTGGAGCTCCGCCAGGCGGGTGCGCCACTCCGGGGTGTTGACGTTCTCCGGGGTGAACACGGGCACGCCCCGTTCCCGGGCGGCGAGGGCCGGGGTGCGGAACCAGATCTTCTCGCCGGGTTGGTCCTCGTGGGTGACCAGCGCGACCACGTTATCGCCCCGCGCCAGCAGCAGCGAGAGGCAGTCGTGCCCGACCTCGCTGTAGCCGAAGAAGAGGATGCGGGGCCGCATCAGCCGACGGAGGCGGTCACTTCGCCGGCAGCTTCACTTCCACCGCGGGGGCGGCACCCGACGGGGCCGGGGCAGCGGGCCCGGCGGCCGGGGCGGGGGTCGCCGGCAACGACGCGCGGAGCATCATCGCCTGCTGGGTCCACGGGCTGGAAACGTCGATCTGCATCAGCTGGTCGACGAGCCGCTGGGCCTCGTTGGCGTCCTTGGCCTCGACGGCAAGGCTGGCGAGATGGAAGGCGGCCTCGGCGCGCACGGCCTTGAGCTGGGTGGAGTCGTCCGCGAGCGCCTTGAGCGCGGGGGTGGCCTCCGTGGCCTGGCCGGCGGCCAGTTGGGCCACGGCACGGCCCATCCGGGCGCGGGCGCCCAAGGGATCGCCCTTCAGGGTAGCGGCGGCCTGCTGGTAGAACCCAGCGGCATCGGCGGCCTTGCCGGCCTGATAAGCCTCGTCCGCTAGGCGCAGCTGGGCAACGCCGGCGAGGGGGTGACTCGCGTGGGCAGCGACGAACGCCTTCAGCTTGTCGGAAGAGTCCGCGGCAGCGTAGGCCTCGACGACACCCGTCTCCTGCTGCCCCTGCAGGTAGTCCCAGCCGCCCTTGGCTACGATCGCGAGGGCGACCCCAACGCACAGCCCGGTAATCACGTTACGATTGCCGGTCCAGAAGGTGCGGACGCGATCCTCAAAAGTCACCGCAGGCGACGTGGCCGCGGCAACCAAGTTGCGATCGTCACCGGCAGGCGGGTTCGGGGCGGGGGAGGCGGGCGTGGTCATAGGGCGCGAGGGAACAGTCTGAACGGGCGAGCTAGGCAAAGGCCGGCGGCGGTGTAAATGCCGGAAAAGGCGGGGCTAATCGAAGACCACGGTCTTGTTGCCGTAGGCGAGGACGCGGCCCTCAAGGTGCCAGTGCACGGCTTGGGCCAGCACCAGCCGCTCAAGATCCCGGCCGCGGCGAACGAGGTCATCCACGTCGTGGCGATGCGTCACGCGAGCGACGTCTTGGTGGATAATGGGGCCCTCGTCGAGGTCGCGGGTGGCGTAGTGGGCGGTGGCGCCGATCAGCTTCACCCCGCGCGTGTGGGCCTGGTGGTACGGGCGGCCGCCGGCAAAGGCGGGCAGAAACGAGTGGTGGATATTAATCACCGGCGCCCCGCAGCGCCCGAGGAAATCCGCCGACAGGACCTGCATATACCGGGCAAGCACGACCAGATCGGCGCCGGCCGCGTGCAACAGCTCGAGCTGGCGGGCCTCGGCAGCAGCCTTGCCCTCGGGCGTGACGGGCACGTGGTGGAAGGGCAGCCCGTAGCCGGCGGCGGCGGCGGCGAGGTCCGGGTGGTTGCCCACCACGGCCACGAGATCGCCAGGCAGGTCGCCGGCCCGCCAGCGTAGGATTAGGTCGTGGAAGCAGTGGTCGGCCTTCGAGACGAACAGCACGACCCGCTGGCGCCGGGCGGTGGAGACGAGGCGGGCTTGCATCCCGAGGGAGGCGGCGAAGGCGGTGAACTCGGCCGCGGCGTCAGTGTCAGGACCGGCCGCGGGCACCCACTCGACCCGCTGGAAAAACACCCCCGCCTCCTGGTCACGGTGCTGGTCGGCGTGCAGGATATTTCCCCCGCGGGTGAAGATCCACCCGGCGACCCGGGCCACTAGGCCGGGCTGGTCCGGCCCGTGGAGCAGGGCGATGAGGGTTGGGAGGGCCATCCGCTGGCTCAGACGGGGACGACGTTGCCGCGGTAGCTCTGGATCGGGCGGACCCCGACGTGCTTCTCGCGGAGCGCGCGGATGCCCTGCACCGCAGCGGCGGCCCCGGTCAATGTGGTCATAATGCACACGTTGCGGGCGAGGGCGGCCGCGCGGATCGCGTTTTCGTCGCGGCGCGGGATCATCCCGGCGGGCGTGTTGATCACGAGCTGGATCTGCCCGTTCTTAATCAGATCAATGGCGGTGGGCCGGCCTTCCTGGAGCTTGGCGATCTTGCGGACCGCGATCCCCGCGTCGGCGAGCGCCTTAGCGGTGCCGCCGGTGGAGTGGATGGTGAACCCGAGCGCGGCCAGTTCGCGCGCCAGCCCGACGGCGCGGGGCTTGTCGGCATCCTTCACCGAGAGGAAGATGTTCCCGGAGGTGGGGAGCCCGGGCTTGGCGGCGGCTTGGGCCTTGGCGAAGGCGACGCCGAGGTCCTCGTCGAGGCCCATCACCTCGCCGGTGGAGCGCATCTCCGGACCGAGGGCGATGGTGGCGCCAGGGAACCGCACGAACGGGAACACGGCCTCCTTCACGCACCAGTGGCGCGGGGTGAGCTCGCGGGTGAAGCCGAGGTCGCGCAATTTGGCGCCCGCCATCACCTTCGCGGCCAGCTTGGCCAGCGGCACGCCGATGGCCTTGGCCACGAAGGGCACGGTGCGGGAGGCGCGCGGGTTGACCTCGAGCACGTACAGTTGGTCGTCCTTGATCGCGAACTGGACGTTCATCAAGCCGACCACCCGCAGCGCCTTGGCGAGCGCGTGAGTGGCGGCTCGCACGGTGTCGAGCATCGGCGCACCCAAGGTGTGCGGCGGCATCACCATCGCGGCGTCGCCGGAGTGCACCCCGGCGTACTCGATGTGCTCGAGCATCCCGCCGATCACCGATGTCTCGCCGTCGCTGATGCAGTCCACATCGAGCTCGATCGCGTCCTCGAGGAACTTGTCGATCAGCACCGGCTTGCCGGGCATCACGTCGAAGACTTGGCGCACCACGCCCTTGAGTTCCTCCTCGCTGAAGAGGATGAACATCCCGCGCCCGCCCAGCACGAACGACGGGCGCAGCAGCACGGGATAGCCAATCTCTGCCGCGCCGGAGAGGGCCTCGGCCTCCGTGAGCGCGATGCGGTTGGCGGGCTGGCGTAGGCCGAGGTCACGCAGGATCGCGGCGAACAGCTTCCGGTCCTCCGCCGCCTCGATGCTCTCGGGCGAGGTGCCGATGATGTTCACCCCGGCAGCCTTGAGCGCGGTCGCCAAGTTGAGGGGCGTCTGGCCCCCGAACTGCACGATCGCCCCGGAGCAGCCCTCCTGCTGGTAGATCTCGAGCACGTCCTCGAGCGTGAGCGGCTCAAAATAGAGGCGGTCGCTCGTGTCGTAATCGGTCGAGACGGTCTCCGGGTTGGAATTCACCATCACGCTCTCGCAGCCGATCTCGCGGAGCGCGAAGCTCGCGTGAACGCAGCAGTAGTCGAACTCGATGCCTTGGCCAATGCGGTTCGGCCCGCCGCCGAGGATCATAATCTTCCGCTTGCCGGTCGGCGGCAGCACCTCGTTCTCGTCGCCGTAGCTCGAGTAGTAGTAGGGGGTGAACGCCTCGAATTCCGCGGCGCAGGTGTCGACCAGCCGGTAGGTGGTGGTGACGCCCAGCTCCCGTCGCCGGCGCAGGACCGATTCGCGGTCGGTGCGGAGCAGGTGGGCCAGCTGGACATCGGAGAAGCCGGCGGACTTGGCGCGGCGCAGCCCGGCAGCGTCGAGGGCCGCAAGGGAGGAGGCGGCGATTTCGTTCTCCAGTTCCCAGATCTCGCGCAACTGGTGGAGGAACCACGGGTCGATCTTCGTCAGTTCGAAGATGCGCTCGACCGTGTAGCCGGCGCGGAAGGCGTGGCGAAGGAAGAAGATGCGCTCGGCGTTGGGCGTGCCGAGGCGGGCATTGAGGGTGGTCTCGTCCACCGGCTCATCCCCGCCGTAGCGCCCGCCGCCACCGAGGCCCCGGGCGCCGATCTCGAGCGAGCGGAGGCACTTCTGCATCGACTCCTTGAAGGTGCGGCCGATCGCCATCGCCTCGCCCACGGACTTCATCGCGGACGTCAGCGTGGGGTCGGCGAGCGGGAACTTTTCGAAGGTGAAGCGGGGAATCTTGGTGACGACGTAGTCGATCGTCGGCTCGAAGCTGGCGGGCGTCAGGCGCGTGATGTCGTTGCGCAGCTCATCGAGGCTGTAGCCCACCGCTAGCTTGGCGGCGATCTTCGCGATCGGGAAGCCGGTGGCCTTGGACGCGAGCGCCGAGCTGCGGCTCACCCGCGGGTTCATCTCGATCACGACCATCCGCCCGGTCGCGGGGTCGACGGAGAACTGGATGTTGGAGCCGCCGGTCTCGACGCCGATCTCGCGGATCACCGCGAAGGAGGCGTCGCGCATCACTTGGTACTCCTTGTCGGTGAGGGTCATCGCCGGCGCCACGGTGATCGAGTCGCCAGTGTGGACGCCCATCGGGTCGAAGTTCTCGATCGAGCAGATGACGACGCACTGGTCCTTGTGGTCGCGCATCACCTCCATCTCGTACTCTTTCCAGCCGAGGAGGCACTCCTCGACGAGGACCTCGTGCACCGGGGAAAGGTCGAGGCCGTTGGCGACGATGCGCTCGAACTCCTCGCGGTTGTACGCGATGCCACCACCGGAGCCGCCCAGCGTAAACGAGGGGCGGATGATCAGCGGGAACATCGCCAGCGCCTCAGCCGCCGCACGCGCCTCCTCCATCGACTTCACGGTGCGGGAACGCGCGACGTCGAGGCCGATGCGCAGCATCGCCTGCTTGAACAGCTCGCGGTCCTCACCCTTGGCGATCGCGTCCGGCTTGGCCCCAATCATCTCCACGCCGTGGCGCGCGAGGATGCCAGACTTGTGGAGCTCCATCGACAGGTTGAGCGCGGTCTGGCCCCCCAGCGTCGGCAGCAGCGCATCCGGCTGCTCCGCGATGATGATGCGCTCCACGAACTCCACCGTCAGCGGCTCGATGTAGGTGACGTCCGCGAACTCCGGGTCCGTCATAATCGTCGCCGGGTTGGAATTCACCAAGATCACCCGGTAGCCCTCCTCGCGCAGGGCCTTGCACGCCTGGGTGCCCGAATAGTCAAACTCGCAGGCCTGGCCGATAACAATGGGGCCGGCACCAATGATGAGGATGGATTTCAGGTCTGGGCGCTTGGGCATGAGCGTAGATTTCGACGAGGGTTGGCGCCGCCTCCAGCCGCGGCAAGCGGGAAAGCGGCGCGGGCCCGCGTCAGGCGCGCCCCCCTGCCCCGCCGGACCCGTGCACCGCCCGGCGGCCGGCGGCCGGCTTCACCTCAGGGGAACGCCCCCGTGGGCCAGTCTCTAGAATGATCCCTTGACCCCCCAGGTGAGCAGCACGCCCGTGTTGGTGTCCGAGGTGCGGCGAGCGTAGGGCGGGGTGTTGTCGCCGAACCGCTCCACCTTGTCCGATACCGCGAACACGTTCTGCGCGTTCGCGAAGGCGGACAGCCGCGGGCTGACCCGGAACTCGGCATTGAGGTCCATAATCGTTCGCGGGATCGTGTAGCTGCCCCCGTTCGGGTTGAGCGCCGCGACCACGGAATCGAGCCGCTGGCCGCGGTGGTTCCACCGCGCGACGACCTTGAACCGCCGGTGATTGTAGGTGACGCCCCAGCTCAGCGTGCCCCGGACGAAGCCGCCGAAGTTGCCGCGCTGGTTGCCGTAAAGTTTGAGTTTGGTGCCGTTGAGGAAGGCCTGAAACGGCCGGCCCCAGTCGCCTAGGGCCTGCAGCGAGTGCTGCGCGTTAAACTCGACCCCATCCACGCGGGCGTCGCCCCCGTTGCTCGTGCTATTGATTTCCCAGCCGAGGTATTGCGGACCGAGGTCGAACTCGCGCAGGTCCTGCTCCGTAGCGATGATCGTCGAGGAGACAAAGAAGCCCTGGATGGTCTTGCGGAAGGCGCCCACGCTGAAAAGCCCTCCCTGGGCGGTGTAATACTCCAGCGAGAGATCCAGGTTCCGCGCGGACCACGGCTGCAGGCCCGGGTTGCGCACGCTAATCCGACCGTCGAGCGCGCCGGGATCGTTGTTGATGTCGAGCTCCGTGATCGAAGTGTTCGGGATAATATTCGTGAAATCCGGGCGGCCGTAGGTCTCGGCGTAGGAGGCGCGCGCGATCAGATTCGCGCTCTGGTGATAGGTGAGATGCAGGCTGGGGTAGTTGCCGTCGTAGAGCCGATTGGCGCGGAAGCCCCGCTCCTTGCGGACGAGCGCGAGCTCCTGCAGCGACCCGGCGGCCCCGGCCTCGGCCCGCCGGATGCGGGACCCGTCCGCCGCTCGGGCGAAGTTGCCGTCGGCGGTGCGCACCCACACCGCCGTGGGATCGACGATGGGCCCCAAGCCGTCGACCGACGTCCGCTCACGGCGCACCCCGCCCAACAGCGAGAGGCGCGGGAGCGGCTTGAGCTCCACCATCGCGTACTGGGCGGACACGCGCTCCCGCACGTACTCCGAGTTCATAATCTTGAACTGCTCGGTCGCGACGACCTGCGCGGGCGTCTGGCTGAAGAGGCCGGGATTCGCCTGCCAGGCGGCCCAAGCTTTAACCACCGAGGGCCACTGCATCTCCCGGAACCGCGGGTCGGCCCGCGTCCGGTACGCCGAGTGGGCCATAAACGAGGTGTCCGCCGGCCCGGTGTAGGTCCAGACCGGGTTGTAACGGCGAATGTCGCGCTCCTGGGTGCGCGTCAGTATCCCAGCCTGCACCGCGGCCGGAAATGGGACGAAAGGAAGCTGACGGCGGACATCCAGTTTGCCGCTTCCAAGGGTGTCGGTGAAGTCGCGGTAAGTACTCTGGGCCGTCGCGAGGCGGTAGTTCCTCAGTTCGAACATACTCACCTCGCGCTCATTGTTGTCGAACAGCCGGATGGTGCGCGGCGCGACATCCCCCAGATCGTTGAACTGCACGCGGATGGGCACGGCGAAGCTGTAGGCCATCGCGCGGAAACGCGGGGGCGAGGCGTTACTGTCCCGCACGGCGCCGATCGAGATCGAGTGATCGAGGCCGGCCTCGATGCGCCACTTCCCGTCGTCGAACCGGTAGCGGAAGTTCCCGGCCCGCGTGCGCCCCGGCTGCTGAAAGTCCGCCCCACCCATCAGGGTCATACTCCCGCGGCCCGTCGCGCCACTGGTAAAATCGGGGCCGAAGGTCAGCGGTTTGCCCCCCGCCACCGCCGGGGTCGCGTTGGTGCCGGCGTTGATCACGGTCTCGATCGGCGAGCGCTCGTTGAGGAACGCGCTGGTCTGGAAACCGGCCGACAGGATCGAGTAGGTGGCGACGCGCCAGTCGGCCTTCACCGCTAGGGAACGCCGGTACGCGAGCCGCGGGCCCTCGAGGAAGCGGATCGACTGGAGATAGGGGTTGGCGCTGGAGGCGCCGGCGGCCCCGGTGCCATACGTCTTTGTGTTGAGCGCCTGATCCGTGTGGCGGTCGATGCTCTGGCCGGTCACGACGACGCCGAAATTCCGGTTCACCGGCAGCGTGTAGTCGAACATCACGCCCGGCAGAATCTTGCGGACCCGCTCATCGTTGACGAACGGCTCCCGCCCTAGGCTCAGGTTCTGACTGCTGCCGGTGAGGCTCAGGCTGTAGTTAAACTGCGCGGTTTTCCGTTCGAACGCGCTCTTGCTTACCATATTCACCGAGCCCGCCAAGGTGTCCGCCGCGGTGGCCGGAGTCGGCGCCTTGGTGACCTCGACCCGCGCGACGTTGTTTGCGGAAACCTGGCTGAAGTAAAAGGTCCGGATGTTCCCCTGCGCACTCCCGGTGTTGGCCAGCTGGGCGCCGTCGCTCGAGACGCGCGTCATCCCGGAACTGAAGCCGCGCACGGAGATCGTCGTGACCGTACCGCCCTCGTTCACGTCCGTGCCGGTGGTGATCCCGGGCAGAAACTTGAGAAACTCGCCGACGTTGCCGTCCGTCACGTCCCCGAAGGCGTCGGTGTTGACCACGTTCTTCAAGTTCGGGGCAAAGCGCTGCTCGTTGACCGCGATCGAGGCCGCGTTGGTGTCGCGGCCGGTGGACACGACAAAGGCGTCGAGCTTCACGGTCCCTTGGGATTTCCCGAAAAGGGCCGCGCTGGTGAGATTGACGTCCTGCACCACGGTGCCCCCGCCGGTGATGCGCACGGTCACCTCCTCCGGATCGAGACCGGTGTAGAACACCTGCAGGACCGCGGTCCCCGCCGGGACCTGGGCGATCCGGTAGGTGCCGGACTCATCGGTGAGATCGGAGAGCGAGGTCCCCTTGACGGTGACACGGGCGTTGTTGAGGTACTGGCCAGTCGCGACGTTCTGGACGCGACCGTTAATCGCCCCCGTCGGGGCCGTGGTCTCCGCGGCGGGAAGCGCGGTGAGGGTAAAGGCGAGCCCGATCGCGGCAACGAACCTAGACAGGTGAGGGGTAGGCATAGCAGGGGTTGGGGAAGTCAGCGGGCCGAGGACCAGCGTGGGAACGGTGGGGAAAGCGGGACAGCAGCGACGTGATCGCTCTGGATTGGCGGGCTGAGGAGAGCGGGTGGCCTCAGTTGCGTTTCTTCCGGCCGGTCGGCGCCGGCTCCTCGCCGAAACGCTCGAGGACGATACCCTTCAGGCGCTGCACATAGTCGTTGTTGCGGGACGGGGTCTGGGGATCGCGCACCTCCATCCCGCGCACGAAGCCCAGCAGCGGTCGCGCCCGCTCGCCGAGTTCATCGATGACGTTCATCGCCGCGATGCCGGCGAAGGCGCTGGTCCGGGTCGGATCGGCGCAGGCCCGCAGCGTGTCGAGGGCCCGGGGAAGATCGGAGGCGGCGCCGTGCCGGGCGAGTGCCTGGGCCGCGGCGATACGCACGCTCGCCGAGGGGTCCTCCAGAGCGGCGACGAGGCCCTCGCGCATCGCCTGCGTCGCCGCCGGGCCGCGCATCAGCGCCCCCATCACGCCCCAGTACCGCACACCGCTGTCCGCATCCTTGAGGTACGCCTGCAGTTGCGGCACGGCGCCGGGGTCGCCGCCCGCCGCCGTTTCCGCCGCCGCCACCACGCGGGCGAACGGATAGGCGGCATCAGTCGCGAGGGCATCGCGGGGCGCAGCCCGGCCGGCGCGGGCGTGGATTTCCGCCTCGGGTAGGAACCCGAGATCACGGATGCGCGCCGCGTGGGCCCGGGCCTCGCCCCGCAGTCGCTCGAGCGCTACACGGTGCTCCGGCGCCGACGCGAGGTTGCGTACCTCGTCGGGATCGGAGTGCAGATCGTAGAGTTCCTCGGGCGCCTTGGGCTCGCGCCAGAAGATCGACTGCGCGTCGTTCGCCCGGCCTTCGTCGAAAAAGCGGCGCCAGACCTGCGTCGTCGGCATCTGGAACTGGGTGCGCACCCGCTGCCCCTGCGACACGTGCGGCCAGTAGTTGCGCAGGTAGATGTAGCGGCCATCGGTGACCGAACGCACGAGGTCGTACCGCTCATCCATGCGCCCCCGGAAGCCGTGCAGGTACGCGGGCCCGTCGACCTGATGGGGGCCCGCGAAGGCCCGCCCCTGCATCGCCGCCGGCGGCGCGATGCCCGCCAGGCTCAGCACCGTGGGCGCCAGATCGACGAAGCTGACCAGGCGGTCGGACTGTGCGCCGGGCGCGTACTCCTTCGGCGCGAGGTGCCGCCACTTCGGCGGGAAGTGAACCACCAGCGGCACCCGCAGGCCGGAATCACCGGGCCAGCGCTTGCTGCGCGGCAGGCCCGGGCCGTGATCCCCGTAGTAGAACACGATGGTATCGTCGGCCAGCCCGGCCGCCGCGAGATCCCGGAGGTGACCGCCCGCCACCGCGTCGACGGTGCTGACATTATCATAATACTGCGCCCAGTCGCGCCGCACTTCCGGGGTATCCGGGTGATAAGCCGGCACGCGCACCGCCGCGGGATCCAGCACGGCCTGATGCGGCCGACGATAGACCTGACCCTCGTGGCTCTGGCCGGCATTGAAAACGGCAAAGAACGGCGCTCCGGCCGGGCGCTTGCGCCAGTGCGCCTGGGCGGAGGACTCGTCCCAAACCTGTCCCGGCTTGGTCAGGTTGTAGTCCTCCTTGGCGTTGTTGGTACAATAGTAGCCGGCCTCGCGCAGGTACTGCGGCAGCATCTTCGCCCCCGCGGGCATCGCGACCTCGCTCCGCATATGCTCCGCGCCAAGGCTGGGCGGGAACAGGCCAGAGATGATGGCCGTCCGTGCCGGCGCGCAGACCGGGGCATTCGACCACGCCCGCTTGAAGATCATCCCCTTCGCCGCGAGGGCGTCGACGTGCGGCGTCCGGGCCAGCGGATCCCCGTAGCAGCCCATCTGGGGTCCGTGATCCTCGCTGGTGAGCCAGAGGATATTGGGCCGGTCGGCCGCGGCGAGCGGAGACAGCGCACAGGCGAGGGCAAGGAGGCTGAGGGGAAGCTTCATCGCGAGAACGGGCAAAGGGGTGAGACGGGCGGCGAACACCCCTACGGACGCAGAACCGGCGGGACGGGGCAAAGGGATTCCGCGCAGCGAACCCGCCCCTCAGAAGTGGCGGCGCAGCAGACGCCGGAGCACCGGCCGGACCCGCCGCGCCAAAAAAGGGTTCGCATAACCCATCCACGCCACCGGGAAGGTCGTGTCCAAGGGACAGCGCAGGGGCCCTCCCTCGGGCGCCTCGACGAGGCAACCCGCCTCGCGCGCAATCAGGGCGGTGCAAATATCGTAGGGGTGGCAGGCCAGGAAATTCGCGGGCAGGCCGCAGCGGGCGTGCGCGAGCGGCCTCAGGTCCCCCAGCATCCTGTCGTGGCCGGCGAGGAGTTCGTAAAGCTGCCCGCCCGTCGAAAGGTACTGGTCATCAAAGACCAACTGGCCCCCGTCGCGCCCGTGCAGGCCGAGTTCCCGCCAGAGGTCCTCCTCGAAGGCGGCGAGTAGGCCCTTGCCCTCCGGAAAAAAGCGGGCCAGCGCCGCGAAGCCGTGGGCGAAATCCCGCGCCCGCGAAGGCCGCGGCCGCCACCGCCGGCGCGCTCCATCCGCCAGCGCGATCCGCGCCGCCCGGACACCCCGGCCCGCCACCGCGCTCAACTGGTCGACCTGCGCCTGCTTGGACGTCGGCAGTTCCGTCATCGCGGCAACCACGATGTCCCCGAGGTGGGTACGCGCCCCCCGTTGCGGGGCCAGCGCCGCCAAGGACCACGCGGGCCGCTTGTCGTACATCAAGCAGCGGGTCCCATCGATCGGGTCCAAAATGCAGCGCGCCAACGTTTTCCGTGGAGGGGTGCCCGCGGGAAAGGTGGTCGTTCCCTCCGCCAGTCCCTCCATCACGATCTCCACGGGCCAAGCCCGCGGCCAATGCCGGGCGAACCAGTCGAGGATCGCCGCCTCGCCGATCCGGTCGACCCGGTAGATCGTGTCCGCCGCAGTCACCCCCGCGACGCGGGCGAAGTCGCGCCCGCCCCGCGTCCGGGCCGCCACCAGCGTCGCGAGCAGGTGGTCCTGCAGGGCACAGAGCAGACGCCGGGCGTTTTCCAAGGCGGCAGGAGTCACCGCGACAGGAGAACAGAGCGCCGCGACGGCGGTCGATGCGAAAGACGCCCCTTCCCCGCCCCTCCCCCAGCTGACTTGCCTCCGGGGGAAATTACCCACCCATCCCGCTGCGACTGGACACGCGGCCCGATTACATTCATGAATTGTAACCCCCTCGCCTCCGGCGCCGTCGCCGCGGCTACCGTTTTGACCGCCCTTCCCCTATGAGCTCGTTTTCCCGCCCCGCCCCGGCCCTGCTCCCCGTCCTGGCCCTTGCGCTCGCCGCCGCCCTCCCGGCCCGCGCCGCGCAGTATGACCAGCGCCTCGCCAACCTCTCCACGCGCGCCCAAGTCGGCACCGGCTCAAACGTGATGATCACCGGCTTTGTGATCCAACAGGGCGCCCCAAAGCAGATCCTTATCCGCGCCGTCGGCGCCCGCCTCGCCACCGCCCCCTTCAACCTCACCGGTGTCCTCGCGAATCCCCTGCTGCAGGTCTACAACTCCGATGGCGTGCTGGTGCTGACCAACGACAACTGGAGCACGGCCGATCAGGGCGTGATGACGGGGGTCGGCGCGTTCCCCCTCACCGCGGGCAGCCTTGATGCGGCGCTGGTCGCCACCCTCTCGCCGGGCTCGTACACGGCTCAGGTCAGTGGCGTGGGCAACACCTCCGGCGTGGCCATCCTCGAGGTCTACGATGTCAGTGGTTCGGCCCGCCTCCTCAACCTCTCCACCCGCGCCCTCGTGGGCAGTGCGAACCAGACCTTCTTCTCCGGCCTGTCGGTCGCCGCCGGGGGCGGGGCCCGCCGCGTGCTGATCCGCGCTGCCGGTCCGGCCTTGGGCGCGCTCGGGGTCGGCGGCACCCTCAACGACCCGGCCATCGCGGTGCTCGACAGCGCCGGCCGGCAGATCCCGGGCGGCGCCAACGACAACTGGGAAACCGCCGGCGCCGCCGCCCTCCGGGCCGCCTTCACCGCCGCCGGGGCGTTCCCCTTCGCCGCCGGCAGCCGCGACTCCGCGCTACTCCTCGACCTCGCCCCGGGCAACTACACCATCCAAGCCAACGGCGTGGGCAACGCCACCGGCACCGCGCTGGTCGAGGTATATGACCTTTCCCCCGAAACCCTCTCCACCGTCAGCGTCCGCGCCTCCGTTGCCGCCACCGACGCCGTCGCGGGCAGCCCGGCGGTGTTCACCTTCACGCGCGTCGGGCCCGTCAGCCAGGCGATCACCGTAGAGTACCGAATCACCGGCTCCGCCGCCGCGGGCGTGGATTTCGAGTCGCTCCCCGGCCGCGTGACGATCCCGGCCGGCGCCACCAGCGCGACGGTCACGCTCCAGCCCCGCCCCAATCCCGCCAACACCCTCTCGCGCACCGTCGAGCTCTCCCTCGAGCCCCGCAACGCCTACGGCATCGGGGTGGATGCGACCGCGGGCGTGACGCTCTTCGCGAACTCGGGCACGCTCTATGTTTCCACGCTCCGGACCGTGCCGGGCATCAGCGCCTCGACCGCGTATGGCTCCGCGACCGTGCAGTTGGCCCCGGACGAGAAGTCGGCGTTCGTGAACGTCTCCTTCTCCAACCTGAGCTCGCCGCAAGTCGTGGCCCATCTGGCCATTAACGGGGACTACGTGATGAGCCTGCCGAATGGGCAGGTGAACAACGCCGTCTGGACCTTTGCCCCCGTGGGCCGCTACTCCACCGCCGACCTGATCGCCGCGCTCAAGGCGGGCCGGGTGACGGTGGCGATCGACACCGCGCTGAACCCGGCCGGCGAGTTGGCGGGCGGCTTCGTGCGCAGCAGCGGTTCCGCGGTCTTCAATCCTCCGGCGCCCGCCCCGGCGATCGACCTGACCCGCGTCTCCGACGCCGACGCCGCGCGCTTCCTGCTGCAGGCCACCTTCGGTCCCACGGAACCGTCCATCGCGGAGGTCCGACAAAAGGGGTATTTCCGTTGGGTGATGGACCAGATCACCGCCGTGCCCGCGTCCTCCCACCGCCTGGAGACGATGCACGACTTCAACCGCAACCAGACGGTCGGCGGCACGGGCAACCGCAATCCCGTCACCCTGGCCTACCAGCGTCCGGGTGGCGCGCACCGGCAGGCGGCCTGGTGGAAAAATTCCGTCAACGGCCCCGACCAGCTACGCCAGCGCGTGGCCTTCGCCCTGAGCCAAATTTTGGTCATCTCCGACCGCAACGGGACGATCGCCCAGTGGCAGGAGGGGGCTGCCAACTATTACGACCTGCTCGTCAACCACGCCTTCGGCAACTTCCGCGATCTGCTGGAACAAGTGAGCCTGAGCCCGATGATGGGGATCTACCTGAGCTCGCTGCGGAGCGCCAAGGCCACCTTCAACGCGGCTGGCCTGCCGATCTCGCTCCCAGACGAGAACTACGCGCGCGAGATTATGCAGCTGTTCACCATCGGACTGCACGAGCTCAACCCCGACGGCACCCTGCGCCTCGATCCCTCCGGCCAGCCGATCCCGACCTACACGCAGGAAACGATCGTCCAGACGGCCAAAGTCTTCACCGGATTGGGCTACGCGAACCTCACCCGGGATGCGACCGCCAACGGGAACCTCTTCCGGGGCAGCCCCGCCAACTACATCGACCCGATGATGCTCTGGCCGGCGTTCCACGACGACTCCGCCAAGACCATCGTCGGCGGTCGCACCCTCCCCGCGGGCCAAGGTGGGATGAAGGATCTCACCGACACCCTCGACGCCCTGGTGAACCACCCGAACACGGGGCCCTTCATCAGCCGCCAGCTGATCCAGCGTCTGGTGACCAGCAACCCGAGTCCCGGTTACGTCTACCGCGTGGCGCAGGCCTTCGCCAACAACGGCGCGGGCGTCCGCGGCGATCTCGGGGCCGTGGTCCGCGCGATCCTGCTTGATTACGAAGCCCGTTCAGCCGACGTCGCGGCCACCGCCACCTTCGGCAAACTCAAGGAGCCCCTGCTGGTGACCACCGGTCTGCTGCGCGCCTTCGGCGGCGGCTCAAACTCCGGTCGGTTCTCGATTTTCAACCCCGAAGGTGCGCTCGGCCAGGCCGCCCTCCGCGCCGACACGGTGTTCAACTTCTTCGAGCCGAACTTTGTGCTCCCCGGTGCGATCGCCGAGGCCGGGCTCTACGCCCCAGAATACCAGATCTTGACCGATACCACGGCGCTCACACAGCCGAACCTCTACTACAACTACATCTACACCACCCGCTCCGCCACCGACCTCGCGCAGCAGACCGTGGGCCTGAACCTCGCCCCGCTGTACCCGCTGACGCGCACGCCGGCGCAGTTGGTCGACCGACTAAACTTGCTGGTCACCGGCGGGATGATGCCCACCGCCGCCCGCGAGCGGGTGGTAGCCTCCGTCAGCAGCCTGCCCGCCAGTACCGGTACCGCCACCACCAACGACCTCGAGCGCGTGCGCTCGGCCCTCTACCTCGTCCTCACCTCCCCCCACGGCGCCGTCCAGAAGTAACCCCGCGATGAATCCCAAGAATCCCACCTTCGACCCGGTCCGCCGCCAGTTTCTCGGCCAGTGCTGCGCCGCGGTCACCGCGACCGGCATGCTCTCCACCCTCGCGCAGCTCCGGATGATGGGCGCGGTGGCCAGCCCCGGGAACGGTCCCCAGCCCCCCGCGCGCGCCGGCGCCCTGCCCTCGGACTTCAAGGCCCTGGTGTGCCTGTTCCTCGCGGGCGGCAACGACGCTAACAATATGATCGTGCCGTTCGACACCGCAGGCTACAACGCCTACGCGTCCGCGGCCGGCCGCGGCGCGATCGCCCTGCCCCGCTCCCAGCTGCTCGAGATCAAGCCCGCCACCAGCGATGGCCGCGGCTGGGGCCTGCACTCCTCGCTCAACGCGGACCTCGCCGGCACCAATAACACCGGCCTGAAGTCGCTCTTCGACCAGGGCAAGATGGCCCTGCTCGGCAACGTCGGGACACTGGTCGTCCCCACCACCAAGGCACAGTACAGCGCCCGCTCGGTGCCGCTGCCCCCGCAGCTGTTCTCCCACAACGACCAGCAGGTCGAGTGGCAGAGCAGCATCGCCGACAAGCCCTTCGCCACCGGCTGGGGCGGGCGCGTGGCCGACCTCACCCACGCTCTCAACGGCAACACGAGCATCTCGATGTCGATCAGCCTGAACGGGCAGAACTCGTTCCAGGTCGGCAAGCGCGTGGTGCAGTTCGCGGTCAACCCGGGCGGCGCCGTCTCCCTCTCCGCCGCCTCGGGCACCAGCAACGCCGCGAACCTTCGCCGGGCGGCCCAGAACGACCTGCTCGCCCGCCAGAACGCCAATCTCTTCGAAGCCGCCTTCTCCGGCGTCACCCAAAACGCCATCGCCGACAGCGCCCTCATCAGCGGCGTCCTCTCCGGCAACGCGCCCTTCACCACCGCCTTCCCGACCTCCGGCCTCGGTCAGCAACTGCGCACCATCGCCCGCCTCATCGCCTCCGCCCCCCAGCTCGGCCTCAAGCGGCAGATCTATTTCGCGCGCATCGGCGGCTTCGACCTCCACGATGCCCAGCTGGGCGCCCACGCCAACCTCTTCGCCGATATCAGCCGCAGCGTGTCCGCCTTCCATCGGGCGACGAACGAGCTCGGCTGCGCGGACCAGGTCACGCTGTTCACCGCCTCCGACTTCGGCCGCACCTACAACACGAACGGCGACGGCTCCGACCACGGCTGGGGCTCCAACCACTTCGTGGTCGGCGGCGCCGTCAAGGGCGGGGACCTCTACGGCCGAATGGCCGACCTCACGATCCGCGGCCCGGACGACGCCGGCACCCGCGGGATGTGGATCCCCACCACCAGCGTGGACGAGTATTCCGCCACGCTCGCGTCCTGGTTCGGGGTCAGCGCCACCGACCTGCCCATCGTGTTCCCGAACCTCGGCCGCTTCGCCCAGCCCAACCTCGGCTTCGTCTGAGCCCGGCCGCCCGCGTGCGCTTCCGCTCCCCCCTCACCGCCGTCCTGCTCGTGCTGCTCACGGCCGGGCTGTGGTTCTGGACCCGCCCGC
>NEUZ01000045.1 GCA_002304435.1 Opitutia bacterium Tous-C8FEB
CGCCAACGGCTCCGCGTCCGCCTCCGCCACCAGCTGGCCCGAACGTCCGTCCTCCACTACCTCCGGAATGCCGCCCACTGCGGTTGAGACACTCGGACATCCGAACCACATCGCCTCTAATACCCCGAGGCAGAAACTCTCGGACTCCGAAGTAAACAGGCCGAGATCCGCCGCTTGGAGGTAGTCCTCGACGTCGAACACGTTCGCGCGCACCACCACCCGCGATTCCAGCCCCAGCCGCCGCACCAGCGGCGCGTACGGCGAGAAATCTCCGCCGGCCAGCACCAACAGCTTCCACGACCGCCCGGCGGGCACCCGCGCCAACGCCGCCAGCAGCAGGTCGAAGCGCTTGACCGGCCGGAGATTCGAGAGGTGCACGATCAGCGGCTCCTGCCCCACCCCGAGCTCCGCCCGCACCTCAGACCGCGATCGCGTGACGGGCCGGGGCGTGAAGAAGTTCGGGATGACGTCGATCGGGCAGTCCACCGCCAGCAGCCGCCGCGTCTCCTCGCGGAGCCACGACGAGACGGTCGTCACCGCGTCCGACTGTAGCAGCGCGTGGCGGATCGCGGGCCCGTAGCCCGGGTCGCGGCCCAGCAGGGTCGTGTCGGTGCCGTGCAGGGTGGTCACGACGCGCGGCGCCCGTTCGGGGCCGGCCATCGCCCGCGCAAGGATCGCCGCGGTGGCGTGCGGGACCGCGTAGTGCACGTGCAGCACGTCGAGGGCGTGCGCGCGCGCCACCTCTGCCATCCGCACCGAGAGCGGCAGCGTGTAGTCCGGGTAGCGAAACAGCTCGTAGTCGTTGATGACCACCGGGTGGAAGTGGATGCCCGGGCTCGCGGCGGAGAGGCGGAACGGACGCTCGTAGCTGATGAAATGCACCGCGTGGCCGCGCCGGGCCAATTCCTCCCCGAGCGCCGAGGCGAGGATCCCGCTCCCGCCCACGGATGGGTAGCAGGTGATGCCGATGCGCAGGGATCGCTCGGGGGACATCTCAGAACCGGCGCGCCGCGCGCGTCAGGCCGTCGAGCCCCGCCACCAGCGGGGCACTGGCGGGAAACAGCGCCTGCGCGTGCTCCACGCCGGCGCGCAGGCCGAGCACCCGCGCCCGGGCGAGCTGCAGTTCCACGTAATTGCGCGTCCGCAACTGCGAGGCGTGCGCGGTCATCGCCGCGGTCCAAGCGGCCACCACCTCCGGCGCGGAAACATCCACCACGATGCAGCCGCCCCCGGCGGGCTCGGCGTCAGGCGTGACCGCATAATGAAAGAGTTGCCCGATGGCGTGGGGCGCACCGCGAAGACCGGCCAACCCGCCAAACCGCGCCAGCCGCGCCGCGTCGCGCGCGAGCCGCCCTAGGGCGACGTGGTCGGGGTGCTGGTCCCGCTCAAGGGTCGGCGCGAGCACGAGCTCCGGGCGCACCCGCCGGATCAGGCCGGCCAGCGCCCGGGCCGAGGCGGGTCGGGCCTCCAAACCCGCGTCACGCCCCAAAATCAAGAATTCGAAACTCGCGCCCATCAGCTCCGCCGCGCGCCGCGCCTCGCGCGCCCGACCCGCGGGAGTGCCGTGGCTGGCAGCCTCGCCGCGCGTGCAAACCACCACGTGGACCGGCCGGCCCGCGCGCGCCGCCTGCACCAGCACCGCGCCGCAACCAAACTCGACGTCATCGGGATGCGCCCCGAAGGCGAGGAGCGGGGCGGACTCAGACGAGGGCTTCTTCCGGGCGGTCGATGGCATCGCGGGGCACGAAGGTAATCTCAGGCGCGTCCTCGCGGCGCAAGTACGCTTGTTCCCCCGCCCCCGCCACATAGTGCGTGCAGCGGATCACCGACTGCATCCAACGCAGGCGCGTGTCCCGCGTCGGCGAGACCTGCTCCGCGCCGAAGGGGGCGTCGGGCAGTTCCACGTAGGCATCGCCGCCCTCGTGCAGCCGGAACCCCCCGCCGACGCGGCGCGCCCGCACCACCTCGCCGCCGTGGGCCAAATCTACGAAGCAGTCGTCGATCGCGCAGGCCGCCCGCCGGAACGCCGGATCCGAAGAACGCGCCACGCGGATTCCCTCCAACAGGCCGAGCCCCCGGTAGACGGAGAGGCAAAAGTCCGCGACGGTCGCGCCCTCCGCCGCCTTGAACGCCGCGAGCGGATCCGTCGGCACGTAGGCTCCGAGCTGCCGGAGCATCCCCGCCTGCCACCCCGCCGGCACTCGCTTGTGGTGCAGCGGAGACCATTTGCGCTGGAGGCGGTTCTCGAAGGTGAAGTTGAGGGTCGCCGGCTCCCCCGTGCGCCGGTGCCGCAGCAGGGTCTGCGTCTCCCGCGGGTCGTGGTCGCTGTCGTGGTAAAAGAACACGATCTCGCCCCCGATCTCCGCCTGCAGCCGGCGCGCGGTGGTGAATTTCGCCGCGAGGAAGCGCCGCGGGAAGAAGCCGCACGGCTGCTGGCCAAGGCAGATGACCGGGCCCGCGCTCATTGCCGTTCCTCCACCCGCCGGGGCAGCAGCGCCTGCAGCAGGAGGCTCAGGCCGAAGCAGGCCCCACAACCGATCAGGTTATACCAGAGGTAGGAGATGCTCAGCGTCCGGAACAGCACCAGCACGAGCACCTGGGCCGCGATCGCGCCCCAGAAGACCGCCGTGCCGCCGACCCGGCGGGCGAAGAACGCCACCAGAAAGAGCCCGAGGACCACCCCGTAGAAGAGCGAGCCGAGGATGTTGATCGCCTCGATCAGGTTCTCGGAAAACCGCGCGAACAGCGCGAAGCCGATCGCGAACAGGCCCCAGCCGGCCGTGAACACCTTCGCCAGCCGGACCTCGCCGGCCTCGTCGGCGCCAGCCCGCGGCCGCAGGTGGCGCCAGAAGTCCACCGCCGTGGTCGTCCCGAGGGCGTTGAGCTCACCCGCCTTCGAGCCAAGCGCGGCGGCGAACATCACCGCGACGAGCAGGCCGATCAGCCCGTGCGGCAGCTGCCCGAGGATGAAGTGCATGAAGACGTAATCCGAGTCCTTGGTCTTGGCCCGCGGGTCCGCCACGACGAGCGCCGCCTTGGCCTCGCGCCGCACGGTGTCGACGGCCGCCTGTGCCGCCTTGAGCGCCTGCTTGGCCGGCGTCTCCACCGCGGGATCCGCGCCCTCGCGCGCGGCCAGCCACGCCCGCGCGGCCGCCTGTCGCTGCGCGTGGGCCACGGCGTGGCGCTCCTCCAGTTCGCGGAAACGGGGGCCCGCCGGCCCCGTGGCGTGCCGCTCCCATTCTGCGCGGTTGAAGAACACCGGCGCCGGCTGGAAGTGGTAAAACACGAACATCATCGTCCCGAGCAGCAGGATCAGGAACTGCATCGGGATCTTCAGCAGCGCGTTGAAGACCAGCCCGAGCCGCCCCTCGCGCAGGCCCGCCCCCCCGATGTAGCGCTGCACCTGCGACTGGTCGGTGCCGAAGTACGAGAGCGACAGGAAAAGCCCCCCCAGCAGGCCGCTCCAGAAGGTGTAGCGGCGGTCGGGGTCGAGGGAGAAGTCCACCGCCTCCAGCCGACCGAGCGCCCCCGCCACCGCGAGGCCGTCCTCCGGCAGCCGCTGCCAGAGGAGCACAAACGCCGTCACCATCCCGCCAAAAATCACCGCCATCTGCCCCTTCTGCGTGAGGCTCACCGCCACGCTGCCACCCGTGACGGTATACGCGACCACCAGCAGACCGGTCCCGATGATGGTCGCATCGATCGGCCAACCCAGCACGGTCGAAAGGATGATCGCCGGCGCGTAGATGGTCACCCCGCTCGCCAACCCCCGCTGCAGCAAAAACAGCGCCGCGCCGAGGAGCCGCGTCTTTCCGTCGAAGCGCCGCCCGAGGTACTCGTAGGCGGTGTAGACACCCAGCTTCCGGTAAACCGGCAGAAACACCGCGCAGACCAAAATCAGCGCGAGCGGCAGGCCGAAGTAATTCTGGACGAAGCCCAGCCCGCTCTCGAAGCCCTGCCCCGGGATCGACAGGAAGGTGATCGCGCTCGCCTGCGTCGCCGCCACCGAGACGCCGATCGTAAACCAGCGCGTCCCCTGGTTGCCCCGCAGGTAGGCGTCGAGTTGCTCCGTCCGCCGCGACTTCCACGTGCCGTAGGCCGCGATGCCCAGCATCGTCCCGAGGAGGACCAGCCAATCGAGGGCGTTCATCGGTAATGCGCAGTGAACCACGCGAGGCCCACGACGAGCAGGGCGAAGACGACGAGGATCAGCACGTAGACGTGACTCCAGCGGGACAGGCCCGGGAGCCCGGGCGGCTCCTCCGCGTCAGGGGCCCGCGCCGGGGGGACCGGATCGGCGGGGCGCTTCATCGGGCGGGGGAAAGGAGGTTGGCGAGCAGGCGGTACGCTCCCGGCACGCCCGCGGGCAGCTGGCGGAAGAACGCGAGCCCCGTGTAGACGTAGCGTCCGCGCCCGTGCGGCGCCACCAGCAAACCGCTCCGCAGCGGCGCCTCGCCGGGGTCCGCGAGGGCCAGCAACGCCTCCCAGCGGGCCTCGTCCCAGCTGCTGGGGAAGTAAGCGCCGCGCTCCTGCACCCAACCCGCAAAATCCTCCGGCCCGATCCGGTTAGGATCGTTCAGGACGGGATGCGCCGGCAACAGGAAGGTGACTGGCGAACGCTCGTCGGTCACCCGCAGCTGCGGCGCCGGCCCCTGGATCGAAAGCGGATGCGGCCCAAGCTTCGCGGCGGCGAGGCCATTGGGCCGGTTGTACTGGGCCACGACGGTTCCGCCCTGCTCCACCCACGCGAAAAGCCCGGGGAGGTTCGAGGCGAGATCGTCCCGCTCATTGAAGGCGCGCACCCCGATGACCACCGCGTCGAGCCCAGCGAGCCCCGCGGGCGAAAGATCCTTACCCTCGAGCCGCCGTACCGTGCACCCCAGTTGGACGAGGGCCCGCTCCAGATCATCGCCCGCTCCCGGCAGGTAACCCACCCGCCGCGCGCGCACCTGCACCTCAGCTGCCACCAGACGCACCACCGCCGGCGGTTGCAGGACTTGCGGCGCGAGGTGCGGGTAACGGATTTCCGCCCGCTGGCCCGCGTATCGCCGGCCTCCCACCTCCGCGAAGAGCCGCAGGCGCGCGCTCCCCCCGGCCACGGGCGCCGTCACGCGGACCGTCACAGAGGCGGGCCCACCGGAACCCGCGCGGAACTCCGGCGCAGGGACTTCCGCTTTCCACCCGTCCCCCGCTTCCGCGACCAGTCTGCCGGCCAGCGGCTCGCCCTCGCGGGTCAGTTGGACCTTCAATTCCCGCGTCGCACCCGGGGCGAACAACTCCACCTCGTGCGCCAATTGAAACACCACTGGCGCCACCACCGCCACGCCGCGGCGGCGTCCCGCCCGCTCCCCGGTCTCCAATGCCTCACCCGGAACGTCCAGCGAGAGCTGCTCACCGCCGATCTCCAGCGTGAAAGTCCAGCGGAACGCCGGCGGATCCTCCGCGCGGCCGATCAGACTCCGGTCCGCCACCGTGAACAGTCCCGCCGCCCCCTCCTCCCGCAGCCAGTAGGGATGCGTCAACGGCTGGTCGGCCGAAACCCGCGCCTCAGTCTGGAGCCGCCAGACGCCCCCGGACGCGACTTCCCCGCGGCCCTCAGGCAACTCCTGTTCGCCCAGGCGCACGCCGCGTAGCCGAACCGCCGCCGCCCCCGTGGCCAATTCCAGACTCCACCGCAGGGGCGAGCCCGGCACCACCTCGGCCCGGTCCGCCGTCGCCTGCGCCCGCAAGCCCAGACACTCCTGGATGATTCCCTCCAACTGCCGCCGCCGGTCCACGACGAGGGCGTCCGCCGGCAGCGCGTCCAAGCGCCGCCGCAGGGCGAACAGCGCCGGCACGCTCGCCGCCGGTTGCTCCGGCCGAAAGTCGCGCCGCACCGCCTCGATCGCCGCCGCCAGTTGCACGCCGGCCGGCCCGTAGCGGCCCCAGGTCACGTCCACGCCATCGAAAAGATCCCGCGACGCGGGCTCGCCAGCGAGCACGGTGAACGACTGCTCGTTTGGCCCCGCCCCACCCCCGCGCGCCCCAAAGCTCCCGAAACCCTGCGTAATGTGCCGCGCGCGGCTCCGGCCCGCGATGGTCCCAAGGCCCTCACCGGTCGCCGGATCGGCGCCCCCAATGTCGAGCCGCAGCCCGCCTTCGCCGCCGCCGCGTCCCGGACCGCCACTATTCAGGACCACCCGACGCGCCTGCCACGGCCGCAAGCCCTCGGCGAGTTGCTCCGGATAGGCCGCCGGATCTGCCGCCAATTGGAGAGCCTCCACACCCAGAATTCCCGAGGCGGTGTGGTGCCCGTGCGTGCCACCTCCCCGCGGGGAAAAGCGCGTGACAATCACATCCGGTCGAAACTGCCGGATGACCCGCACAACATCGCCCAAAACCTCCCGCCGATCCCAAAAACGCAGGGTCTCCTCGGCCGATTTGGAATACCCGAAGTCGATCGCGCGGGTGAAGAACTGGACCCCCCCGTCGAGTTTGCGCGCCTCAAGGAGTTCCTGGGTGCGGGCCACGCCCAGCTTCGCGTCGAACTCGGGCCCGATCTCGTTCTGCCCGCCATCGCCCCGCGTCAGTGAAAGATAACCGGTGCGGTAGCCGCGCGCCCGGGCGAAATAGGTGATGAGGTGCGTGTTCTCGTCATCCGGGTGCGCGGCGACGTGCAGCAGGGTCCCCGTCGTGGCGAAGCTCGCGAGCTGTTGGCGGAGGGCGGCACCGGGGGCCGGTTCCCCGCCGACAACGGCACCGGCAGCCACCAGCGGTAGGATCAGGGCGGGGAGGGTTCTCATCAGGGCGGGGAAACCGTCAGGGATGAGCGCTCCCTGCCGCCGGTGCAAAACAGAAGTGCGCCGCGCCCCTCAGCGCAGCTCGTAGACCTCGACCAGCGCCTCCCCCGTGCCGCCATCAGCCCCCTTGACTAGCGCGGTGTAGCTCCCCGGCGGCAGCTCGGTCCGCAGCGCGGCGTCGCGGCTGGCCGCCGGCAGCGGGAAGGCCCCCACGCTCCCGAAGGTCGCGGCCAGCGCCGCGTCCCAGGTGTCGTTCTCCGCCACCTTCACGCCGGCGCCATTGTAGATTTCGAGCTTCGGGTCGGCCAGGGTGCCCGGCACCCCGAAGGCCGCCAGCCCCGGTCCGACCGCCCGGATCAGCAGCGGCTTCGCGCCGCTCCCCGCGAGGGTAAATCCCGCAATGAGGACGTCGTCGCCCGTGCCCACCCGGTTGCGCGCCGAGACGTTGATCAGCCGCGCCGCGCCCGCGGGCCCGGTCTCGTAGGCTTCGACGAGCACCACCCCGCCCGAAGCGCCCGGCACCTGCGCGGTGAACCCTCCGGGCGTCAGGGGCGCGACTAGTGCCGCATCCCGGCTGCCCGCGGGCAGGGCGAAGGCGCCGACCGCCGCGAATACCGGCGCGAGCCCCGCCTGCCAGTCCTCGTTCTCCTGCACCCGCGCCCCCGCGCCGTTGTAGATCTCGATCCGCGGGTTCGCCAGCACCCCAGGCACCCCGAAGGCCGCCAGCGCCGGGCCCACCGCCCGGAACAGCACCTCGCGCGGCCCCTCCGCCACCGCCACCCCAACGATCAGCGTCGCCGCCGCCTCAAGGTTCGTCCGCACCGAAAGGTTCGTCAGCCGCGCCGCCGGACCCGCCGGACCCTGCACGGTCAGCACCGCGCCGGAACTCACGACAAACGCCGCCCCCGCGCTGACGCGCACCGTATAGGTCCCCGCGTCCGCCGACCCCGCCGCCGGCAGGATCAGGGTCGCCGCCGTCGCGCCCGCCAGCGCCACGCCGTCCTTGAACCACTGATAGGTGAACGGCCCCGCGCCACCCGCCTGCACGCTGAAGCTCACCGCCTGCCCCACCGCCACGCTGCGGCCCGTCGGCTCGCTCAGGAGGGTCACTGCACCGCCGCTCACGCCCCCGACCATCAGCTTCGCGAAGGCCGTCTCCGTCACGGCGCCCGCGCTCACCCGCACCCCATAAACGCCCGCGTCCGCGGTCTGTGCCGCGGCCAGCGCGTACGTCGACCGCGTGGCCCCCGCGAGCGCCGCGCCGTTGCGCAGCCACTGGTAGGTTAGCCCGCTACCAGTGGCCGTAACCGCAAAACTGACCGCCTCACCCACCGCGACCGACTGCCCGAGCGGACGCGCCGTGATCGCCACGCCGCCGGTGCCCACCGACCACACGGTCAGCGCCGCCGGCTCGCTGTCCACGGCCCCACCCGGGCCGGTAACCCGCACCCGGTAGGAAGCCTCATCATCGATCGTCGGCGCCGCCAAGGTGAACGTGGCCGCCGTGGCGCCGGGAATCGCAAACCCGTTCTTGAACCATACGTACGTCAGGCCACCGCCGCTGGCGGCCACCCGGAAGGTCACGGGCTGCCCCACGGCCACCTGCTGCTCCACGGGGTGGATCGAGATCACCGGCAAAGCCGCCGCACTCGCTGGCACCGCGCGCCGGATCAGGTTGTTACCGGAATCCGCGATGTACACCGCGTTACCATCCACCGCGACCGCCGCTGGGTAGTAAAACCGGGCCGCCGCGCCCACGCTGTCGGCATCCCCGGTGATGCCCGGGGAACCGGCGATGGTCTCCACCGCGCCCGCCGCCGAGATGCGACGCACAGTGTGATTACCGTGGTCCGCCACGAAAAGGTTGCCCCCCGCATCGACCGCCAATCCTCGCGGTTGCTGGAAGCGCGCGACCGCGCCCGCCCCGTCGGCATAGCCCGTCACGCCATTCTGGCCCGCGAGGGTGGAGACCACGCCCGCGGCCGAGATGCGGCGGATCACGTGGTTCTCGCTGTCCGCCACATAGACGGTCCCCGCCGCGTCCACCGCGATCCCCCAGGGGACATTGAACCGGGCCGCCGCGCCCGCGCCGTCCGCGAAGCCCGCCGCCCCCGCGGTGCCGGCAAGGGTCGTGACGACCCCGGCCGCGCTGACCCGCCGGATCACGTGCGAACCACCCTCCGCTACATAGATATTGCCAGCAGCGTCCACCGCCACGCCGTACGGCAGGAGAAACCGGGCCGAGGCCGCCGGTCCATCCGCCGTCCCCGCCTGCAGGCCGGCTCCCGCGAAGGTCGCGACCACCCCGACCGCACTCACCCGCCGGATCGTGAAGGTCCGCGCGTCCGCGACGAGGACATTGCCCGCCCCGTCCGCCGCGACGCCCACCGGGAAATTGAAGCGCGCGGCCGCGCCGGTCGCGTCGAGGTACCCCGGCTGGCCGAGGCTGCCGGCAAGCGTGGAGACCACGCGGCCCGGCGTAATGCGCCGCACGGTGTTGTTGATGGTGTCGGCCACCACCACGTTCCGCGCGGCGTCAACCGCCAGACCATAGGGGGAATTGAAAGTTCCCGGCGTCCCGTCCACCCCGCCCGCCACGTTCGACGTGCCCACGAAGGTGGTCACCGAATAACTCTCGGCGCGCAGAGCGGCGGGACTGAGGAGCGCCCACAGAGCGGCGGCGGGACAGATGAGGCGAAGCGACATAAGCGGACTTTGGGAAACGCGGCGGAGGCGGAAGTTCCGGCGTCACCACACCCGTGGCGCGCGACGGGCGCAAGTCCCCGCTGCGGCGCGCCGGAATTCAGCTCGCCGCCCCGGCCAAATTGGCCTTCCTCGCGCCATGTCCCTGTCCCGCCGCTCCTGCCTGCAGCTGCTCCTCGGCGCCGCGGTGCCGTGGGCCGCGCGCGCGGCCGAGAGCCGGCGCTCGGCCCCCACCCGGCCGGAGGAGGCCGCCGCCGACGCCAACGCCTACAAAGGGGCGATCGTCGTCGACGCCGGCAGCGGCCGCGCCCTCCTCGCGGATCGCGCCGACTACCGGGGCCCACCCGCCAGCGTGGCCAAACTGATGACCTTCCTCATCGTCCACGAGCGCCTGCGCCGCGGGGACCTCACGCTGCAGACGCCCGTGACCACCACCGCGGAGGCGGCTCGCACCGGCGGCTCGCAGGTCTACCTCGCGGAGAAGGAGGTCTTCCCCATCGAAGACCTCCTCCACGCGCTGATGATCGCCTCAGCCAACGACGCCGCCGTGGCCCTGGCGATTCACCTCGCCGGCTCGCGCGAGGCCTTCGTCGAACGGATGAACACCCGCGCCCGCGAGCTGGGTATGACGCAGACCCTCTTCCGCTCCCCCCACGGGCTCCCTCCCTCCAGCCGCCGGATCGAGGACGGCGACCTCACCTCCCCGCGCGACATCGCCACGCTCAGCCTCCAGCTGATCCGGCAGACCAACATTCTCGCCTACACCTCGGTCAAACAGCGCACCTTTCGCCCCGGCCCCAAGCGGATCGATATGGTGAACCACAATCACCTGCTGGGGAAGGTCGCCGGGGTCGACGGTCTCAAGACCGGGTTCACCCGCGGGGCCGGCTTCTGCCTCGCCGCCACCGCCTTTCGCAACGGGCGCCGGGTCATCGTCGTCACGATGGGCTCCCCGGACAGCAAGACGCGCGACATCAAGATCGCGGAACTGCTGGAGAAGGGCTTCCTCGCGCTCCCGCCGCCCTCCCCCGAGGACGCGCCGGTCCAGCCCGCGCCCAAACCGCCCGCCCCGGCTCCGGCCCCAGCCGAAGGGGAGACCACGGTACGGTTCAAGCTGCCTAGCCGCTGAGTCCCCGCCCCCGGGCCAGCCCCCCGCCCTTTCCCATGCGCCACTGCATCTACCCCGGCACCTTCGATCCGATCACTTACGGCCATCTCGACGTGCTGTCCCGGGCGGCACGCCTGTTCGACCGGGTCACCGTGGCCATCGCCGCCGGGGGCGCCGCGGGGAAATCGCTTCTTTTCACCGCCGAGCAGCGGATGGAGATGATCCAGCCGAACCTCGCCACGCTGCCAAACGTGACCGTCACGACCTTCCACGGCCTGCTGGTGGAGTTCTGCATGGCCAACCAAGCCGACGCGATCATCCGCGGCCTCCGGGCGCTCTCGGACTTCGAGTTCGAGTTCAATATGGCCCTGATGAACCGCCACCTGCAGCCGCGCCTCGAGACGCTCTTCGTGATGCCGAACGAGGAGTTCAGCTACACCAGTTCCTCGCTGGTGAAGCAGGTGGCCCGCTTCGGGGGCGATGTGCAGAAGTTCGTGCCGCCGAACGTCGCGGCCGCGCTGCGGCAAGCCTACCTCCCGCCCGCGCCCTGACCCGGCCCCAGGTGCCGCCGCAGGTGCTCGAGGCTCCGCGCCGCGATCACCTCCGGCCCCTCCTCGAAGGAGAACACCTCCACCGAAACCATCCCATCGTACCCGGTCTCCCGCAGCGCCGCGGCGATTGGGACGTAATCGGTGTCGCCGAAGCCCGGGCCCTTCAGGTTGCGGTCGTTCGCGTGCAGGTGCGCGAACTCGCCCCGCGAGGCCCGGAGGATGTCCGCCACCGGCAGCGCCTCGTGGCTCATCGCCCGGACGTCCAGGATCACCCGGAACGCGGGGGAGGCCATCTCACGGGCGAACCGCACCGCCTCCGCCGCCGTGTTGATGAAATTAGTATCCTCCGCCGGCAACGGCTCGAGGCAGATCGTGAACCCGCGCTCCTCCGCCAACCGCGTCGCGGGCCGGAAGACCTCCTGCGCCCAGCGCCAGCCCTGCTCCGCCGTGACCCCCTCGGCGAGGCTCCGCTGCTTGGGCGAACCAACCACCATCACCGGAGCCCCTAGGTCCGCCCCAAACGCCACCAACTCCCGGAAGTACTCCGCGGTGCGTTCCCGCGTGGCCGGATCCGTCGAGGTCAGGTGCAGGCCCTCGGTCTGCACCAACACCCAGTGGATCCCCGCAAGGCCAATGCCCGCCGCGGCCGCCGCCGCCCGGATTCTGGCTCGCTCGGCCGCCGGGATCTCCCGCACGTCCCGCGCCAAGGTAAACGGCGCGATCTCCACCGCGTCGTAGCCCAGCCGCGCGCAGTGGGAGAACACGTCCTCCAGCCGCCACCCCTGGAAGATCTCATTGCAGATCGCGTACTTCATCGGGCTCAGGCGCTCAGGCTCTTGATCAACTCAATCATCGGTAGGAACATCGCGATCACAATAATGCCCACCCCCACGGCCATAAAGACGATCATCACCGGCTCAATGATAGACGTCAGCGCCGCCACCGCGTTGTCCACCTCCTCGTCGTAGTTGTCCGCAATCCGCGTCAGCATATCGGGCAGCGCCCCGGTCTCCTCGCCCACCTCAATCATACTGGTAACCATTCCGGGGAAAATCTTGGTCGCCTCCAACGGCTTAGCCACGTTGTCACCCTCCTTCACCCGGTCGTGCACCACGTTGATCGCGTCCGAGATGTGGACGTTGCCGCTGGTCTCTCGGGTGATCGTAAGGGCCTGGAGAATGGGCACGCCGGAGGCCAGCAGGGTGCCGAAGGTACGGGTGAACCGCGCGATGGCCGCCTTGAGCAGCAGGTCGCCCAGAACCGGCACCCGGAGCACAATCCAGTGCAGGACCCGCGTGCCAAAGCGGGAACGCTTGAACAACCAGAAGGCGGTGCCGCCCACCGATAGGGTCAGAATCACCCCAAGCAGATTTTCCCGCATCACGTTGGCGACCGCCACGACCACCGAGGTCAGCCACGGCAGCGGCTTGCCCTTCAGCATGGTAAAGAAGACCTCCTGGAACTTCGGCACCACAAACACCATCAGCACGGTCATAATGCCGCCCGCGACCACGCTGATGATCGAAGGGTAGACCATCGCCGCGGTCACCTTGGAACGGATCTTGACGGCCTTCTCCATAAAGACCGAGAGCCGATCCAGCACGGTGTCCATCACACCGCCCGCCTCGCCCGCGCGCACCATATTCACGTAGAGCCGGTCGAAGGTCTTCGGGTGAGCGGAGAGACCGTCCGAGAAGTTCCCACCCGAGCGGATGGTATCAGCGAGGTCCTCGATCACCTGGCGGAAAGCCGGCCGTTTCTCTTGGCGGGCCAACACCTCTAGGCCACGCATCATCGGCATCCCCGCCTTCACCAAGGTCGCCAATTGCCGGGTGAATACCGTCAGACCCTTCTCGTTGACCGGGCGCCCGAACGAGAGGCTGCGCCGGCGCGTGGGCGCAGGCGCGCCCGCGGCGGGCAGGGCAATCTTCGGGCCCCGCGCCAGCGGCTTGGCCGGAGCGTTGGCCGCGGCGGGGGTGGCGGGGGCACGGACGGAGAGCTTGGCCATAACGGAACGGGGTTCAGGTGTACTTGATCACCTCTTCAAGGGTGGTGTGGCCGTCGAGAATCGAACGCAACCCGTCCTCCCGGATCGTCCGCATCCCCTGCTCGATCGCCTTCTGCTTCAGCTCCAACGTGGGCGCCTTCCGCGTCACCATATCCCGCAGCGCCTCGCTCATCCGCAGCCACTCGTAAATGCCCAGCCGGCCCTTGTAGCCGGACTGGCTGCAGGTCGGGCACCCCTTGCCGTAGGAGAAGGGCCGGTCACCCACCACGTCGCGCCCCACCCCGAGCTGGCTAAGGACCTCAGCGGTCGGGACATAGGTCGAACGGCACTGCTTGCAGATCCGGCGCACCAGGCGCTGGGCCAGCACGGCCTCCAAGCTCGCCGCGATCAGGAACGACTCCACCCCCATATCGACCAACCGGGTCACCGCACCCGCCGCATCGTTGGTGTGTAGCGTCGAAAGCACGAGATGGCCCGTCAGCGACGCTTGGATGGAGATCTGCGCCGTCTCGAGGTCGCGAATCTCTCCCACCATAATCACGTCTGGATCCTGCCGGAGAAACGAACGGAGCGCCGCCGCGAAGGTTAGCCCTACAAGCGCGTTCACGGGCACCTGCATAATGCCCTCGATCTCGTACTCCACCGGATCCTCCGCCGTCAGGATCTTGAGGTCGACGGTGTTCACCAACCGCAGGGCGCTGTACAGGGTCGTGGTCTTTCCCGAGCCGGTCGGCCCGGTCACAATAAAGATGCCGTTCGGGCGCCGCACGATCTCGTGGATACCCTCCAACACCTCCGGGGACATCCCCAGCTGGCCAATGTCGAGCCGAACCGCCGACTGATCGAGCACGCGCAGCACCACGCTCTCGCCAAACTGGGTCGGCAGGGTGGAGACGCGCAGGTCCACCTGCCGCCCGCCGATGCTGATCTTGATGCGCCCGTCCTGCGGCAACCGCCGCTCGGCAATATTCAGACTGGCGAGCACCTTCACGCGCGAGACAATCGGCACGGCCAACTGCCGCGGCGGCGGCGCCATCTCATACAGGGCGCCGTCGATCCGGTAGCGGATCTTGAACTCGTGCTCGAAGGGCTCGAAATGAATGTCGCTCGCCTTGTCCCGGATCGCTTGGCCGATGACCAAATTGACGAACTTGATGATGGGCGTCTGGTCCGCCATCGACTCGAGGTCGCGCTCCGAAACCTCCCGCGCCCCTGCGTCCGCCGCCACCTTGCCCGTGCTGATCTCCTGCAGGACATCGTCGATCGTATCCTCGTCCTCGCCGTAATGCTGCCGGATCTGCACCTCCACCTTATCCGGATCCGCGAAATGCAGCCGCACGCTCCGATCGAGCGCGAAGGATAGGTCGCTCACCGCCTGCGTATTGAAGGGATCCGCCACCAGTAGGTCGATCGTGCGCTCGTCCGCCCGCAGCGGCATCACCCCGTAGTCGCGGGCCAGCCGGCCCGTCAGCGCCGCGATCGCGTCGCCGGGGAACTGCGCCGGCAACTCGGCCACGTAGTCGTAGCCCAGCTGGTCGGCGATGCGCCGCAGCAGGTCCTCCTTCTCCAACAGGCCCAGATCCACCACCACGTCGGCCAGCGGCTTGCCGGTGGCCTTGTGCTCCTCGTTAAGCTCGTCCAGCTGCGCCGGCGGGATCAGCCGGTGCTCCTTCAGGAAATCGTAGATCGCCGGGCTATGGGACGCGAACATGGGGTCAGAGGGTCCGGGGCCGCCCGCCACCGGGCAGCAGCTTCTCCCGCATCAACTGCGGATCCTGCGCTAGGTCGATCGCGTCTTCCGCGCGGACCTGACCGCGCTGGACCAACGCCGTCAGATGGTTGTCGAGCGTGATCATCCCCAGGCTGGCCCCGGTCTGGATGTCCGAGGAAATCCGGAACGCCTTGTTATCCCGGATCAGCGCGGCGATCGACGTCGTGTTGATCATAATCTCGAAGGCCGGTACCCGGCCCCCACCGACCTTGCGGCACAGCACCTGGGAGATCACCGCCACCAGCGACGAGGAGAGCTGCGTCCGGATCATCTCCTTGGTCTGCGCCGGAAACGCGTCCACGATGCGGTCGATGGTCTTCGCCGCGCTATTGGTGTGCAGGGTGCCCAGCACCAAGTGACCCGTCTCGGCCGCGGTAATGGCCGCCTCGATCGTCTCCAGATCCCGCATTTCGCCCACCAAGATCACATCGGGATCCTGGCGCAGCCCTCGCCGGATGGCCTCCGCGAAGCCGGGCACGTCGGTGTGCACCTCCCGCTGGGTCACCAGACAACGCTTGTGCGGGTGATGGAACTCGATGGGGTCCTCGACGGTGATGATGTGGCCGTCGCGCTGCTCGTTGATGTAATTGATCATCGCCGCCAGCGTCGTCGACTTGCCCGAGCCCGTCGGCCCAGTCACCAAAATCAGCCCCCGGGTGCGGTGCAGCAGCTCCCGCACCTTGTCCGGCAGGCCGACCTCGCGCAGCGAGAGAAGCCGATTGGGAATCTGCCGCAGGACGAGGCCGTAATTACCCTTCGCCCGTAAGGCCGAGACGCGGAAACGAGCCTGCTCCCCAAACGCCAAGCCGAAGTCTGCGCCCCCCTGCATCCGCACCGAGCTCACGTGCGCCTCGGGGGTGATCGCCTGCATCAGGCGCTCGGTGTCCGCCGGGGTCAGCACTGGACCGTCGATCGGCGTCATCGCGCCGTGGACCCGGAGCACCGGCGGCTGGCCGACGCTCAGGTGCAGGTCGGAGGCCCCCTGCTCCACCATCAGGTCCAGAAGATCGTTCATCTCGTACTTCATCGCGGGAGGGGGCTCAGGTGGAATCGCCGACGGTGATGGACACAACCTCCTCGATCGTGGTGAGGCCCCCGGTGACCTTACGCGCGCCGTCCTCGCGCATCGTCCGCATCCCGAGCGCCCGCGCCCGCTCACGCAGGCGCTGGGTGCCGACATTGGCGTAGATCATCTTCTGCAGCTCATCGTTCACCACCAGGATCTCGAAGATGCCCATCCGACCGCGGTAGCCCGTGGAGTTGCACTGCCCGCAACCCTCCCCTTGCGCGAAAGTCGCGTGCTCCGCTTGCGCCGGGCTAATGTTCAGCGCCCGCAACTCCCGCGCATCGGGAGTCACCGCCCGCTTGCAGTGCCGACAGATCTTCCGGACCAGACGCTGGGCCATCACCGCCCGCAACGACGTGGAAACCAAAAACGGCTTCACGCCGATGTCGATCAAGCGGGTCACCGCCCCCGGCGCGTCGTTGGTGTGCAGGGTCGAGAACACCATATGCCCCGTCAGCGAGGCATTGATCGCAATCTCCGCCGTCTCCAAATCGCGAATCTCGCCCACCATCACGACGTTCGGCGCCTGCCGAAGCATCGCCCGCAAGGCCGCCGCAAAGGTCATCCCCACATCGTGCCGCACGGGCACTTGGTTGATGCCGTTCAACTGATACTCCACCGGGTCCTCGACCGTGATGATCTTGCGGTCCGGCTTGTTGATATAGTGCAGGCAGCCGTAAAGGGTCGTGGTCTTTCCGGAACCGGTCGGGCCGGTCACCAGCAAAATGCCATCCGGCAGCGCGATCAACCGCTCGAACGTGGCGGCATCATCGCTAAAGAACCCCAACTCGGGCAACCCGAGGGTCAGTCCCTCCTTGTCCAAAATCCGCATCACGATGCTCTCACCGTGCACGGTCGGGAGCGAGGACACACGCAGGTCGAGCTGCTTCCCCCCTACCCCAATCTGGATGCGCCCGTCCTGCGGGATGCGCTTCTCGGCGATGCTGATGTTCGCCATAATCTTCAGCCGCGAAAGAATCGACATCTGCAGGCGCTTAGGCGGATTCTCCACCTCGATCAGCACGCCGTCGATGCGGTAGCGGACCCGGAAACGCTTCTCCAGCGGCTCCACGTGGATGTCGGACGCGCGACGCTGGATCGCCTCGAGGATCAGCTGGTACACCAGCTTGATGATTGGCGCGTCGGCTTCGGTCGCATCCGCCGCGGGAGCCGCCTCGCCCTCCGGCGCCACCGCCTGATCCTCTTCGTTCTCCGCCAGCTTGTTGAGGAGGTCGTCAATCGAACTCGCGTCCTTCCCGTAGAACCGGTCGATCGCGGCGACAATCTCCTCCGGCGTCGCCACCACGCAGTCCACCGGCAACTTCACCAGATACCCGAGGGCGTCCGTTCCGTCCGTGTCGAGCGGGTCGGCGATCGCCACCCGCAACCGGTTGTTCTCCTTCGCCAGCGGCAACAGCCGGTGGCGGGAGGCCACGGCGCGCGGCACCAGCTCGAGCACATCAGCGCCCACGCGCAGGTTCGCAAGATCCGGCGCCATCGGCAGGCCGAACTCCGCCGCCAGTAACTCCGCGACCTGACGCGAGGTCAGCACCCCTTGCCGCTGCAACAACTCCAAGACGCGCGCCGGCGCGCCGGATGCGTCCGGGGCCGCCGCACCGGCCAGCAGCGCCCGCGCCGCCGCGATCTGCGCCGGCTGCAGGACCCCGCGCTCCAGCGCCAGATCGACGATGAAGTCATCGGCGGCGGCCGTAGCGGGGGAACCGGGAGAGGAGGGGGGCATCGGGGCGAAAGGACGTTCGGCAGAAAGGTTACTTCGGCGCGAGGCTCAGCAGGAACTCAGCGTTGGACTTGGTCTTCCGCAGCCGCGTGATGAGCATCTCCATCGACTCGATGGGCCCCAGGCCCTGCATCGCCCGCCGCAGCCCGTAGATGCGCTGCAACTCCTCCGGGTGGTAGATCAGCTCCTCCTTGCGGGTGCCGGAACGGTCAATGTTGATCGCCGGGAAGATCCGGCGCTCCACCAGGCCGCGATCGAGATGCAACTCGGAGTTACCCGTGCCCTTGAACTCCTCGAAGATAATCTCGTCCATCCGCGAGCCGGTATCGATCAGCGCGCTCGCGATGATCGTCAGGCTGCCGCCGCCCTCGATGTTGCGCGCCGAGCCGAAGAACCGCTTCGGCTTCTGCAGGGCGTTCGACTCGAGGCCGCCGGACATCGTCTTGCCCCCGTTGCCCGCCAGGGCGTTGTAGGCCCGCGCCAGCCGCGTGATGGAATCCAGCAGGATCACCACGTGCTCCCCCTGCTCCACCCGCCGCCGGCAGATCTCGATCACCATCTCGGCACAGTGCACGTGGCTCTCCGGGGTCTCGTCAAAGGTGGACGACACCACCTCGCCGCGCGTGTGCCGGCGGAAGTCCGTCACCTCCTCGGGCCGCTCGTCGATCAGCAGCAAAATCAGCTTCACGTCCGGACTATTGGCCGAGATCGAGTTGGCGATGTTCTGGAGCAGGATCGTCTTGCCGGTGCGCGGCGGCGCCACGATCAGGCCGCGCTGGCCGAAGCCGATCGGCGTCAGGATGTCCACCGCCCGCATCGACACGTCCTTCACCACCTCCGGATCCTCCAGCAAGATCCGCTTGAGGGGATAATAAGGTACTAACTCCTCGAACGGCGTGATCGCCGCAATGTCCGCGGGCGCCAGCCCCATCACGCGGTCCACGCGGATCGCCGACGGGCAGCGCTCCCCTTCCCGCGGCGCCTGCGCGCTCACCTCAACCCGGTGGCCCCGCTTCAGGCCGTAACGGCGCACCAGCGACTCCGGCAGGTAGGTATTCTCCGGGAACAGCCGGTAGTTCACGTGCCCGTGCACGATGAACCAACCCCGGTCATTCTGGTCCAAGTGACCCACGTCCCGCAGGCTGCGGCCCGTGGCCGCGGCGTGGCGGAAGAATTCGGCCAACAGCTGCCGCCGCCCCGGCGAACCCTCGACGACGACACCCCCTTGGCGCAGCCGCTGGGCCAACTCGTGAGCGTTCAAGGCGTACAACTCGGCCAACGCCACCGGCTCGCCCCCAGACGCATCCAACTGGGCCGCCTCGGCATCCAACGCCGCCACGTCGGCGAACCGCGCCGGATTGGGCAGATCGCCGAAGGACTGCGGCGCGCTCGGCGGCGGCATCTGCGGCGGGAACTGCTCGCGCCCGCCTCCGCCTCCGTGGCCGTGGCCACCGTGGCCGCCTCCCTGCCCCCCACCGTGCCCACCCGGCTGCCAGGGCCCGCCGTGGCGCCCGCGCTTGCGCTTGCCGTGCTTCCAGAAACCGCGCTCCCCGCGGTCAAAATGCCCCCCTTGACCACCCCCGCCGCCATAGCCGCCCCCACCCTGCGGGCCACCCTCGGAGG
>NEUZ01000046.1 GCA_002304435.1 Opitutia bacterium Tous-C8FEB
CTGCCACCGCCCGCTGCGAAACCGGATGCCCAGCGCCCGGCACCACCGGCGGCAGGCGTCCGCATCCGCCCGCGCCGCCGCGCCGCGGAGGCCGTGGTTAAAATGCAAGGCCAGCAACTGCCGGCGCCGCTCGGGCCAATGTGCCCGCAACACGAGGAGCAGCGCCAAGGAGTCGGCGCCCCCCGAAAAGCCCACCCCCCACGTCTCGTCCCGCCGGCGCCCGCGCGTCCACGCGAGCACCGCCGGCTCCAGTCGTTCTCGGGGCAGCAGCGCGCCACAGCGCGCCGCGGCGTCACGCAAAGCTGAGGAATTCCCGGCCAAAATGGGGCACCAGCGCCTCCGGGATCTTTACCCGGCCGTCGGCCTGGAGGTTGTTCTCCAGCAGCGCCGCGAGCACCCGCGGCACCGCTAGCCCAGACCCGTTGAGGGTGTGCACCAGCTCGGGGCGCCCCGATTCACGGGAACGGAAGCGGATCTGCGCGCGGCGCGCCTGAAAGGTCTCGAAGTTGGAGCAGCTCGACACCTCAAGCCACCGCTTCTGGCCAGCCGACCAGACCTCAAGGTCATACTTCTTCGACTGCACAAAACCCAAGTCTCCCCCGCACATCAGCAGCACCCGGTAAGGCAGGCCCAAGCCGCGCAGGAGCCGCTCGGCGTCATCCCGCAGCTTGTCCAGCTCGAGGTAACTCTGCGTCGGATGGACCCACTTGAGCATCTCGACCTTATCGAACTGATGCAGCCGGTTGAGCCCCCGCACGTCCTTGCCATAGCTGCCCGCCTCGCGGCGGAAACAGGGGGTGTACGCGCACCGGTAGACGGGCAGCGCAGACTCCTCCAAAATCTCATCGCGGAAGAAGTTGGTCAACGGCACCTCCGCCGTGGGCACCGCGTACAGGTGGTCCGGGGTCGTCTCGTACATCTGGCCCTCCTTATCCGGCAACTGCCCGGTCGCGGTCGCGCTGGCGGCGTTGACGAGGACGGGCGGATTCACCTCCACGTAACCCGCGCGGCCGTTCTCCTCGAGGAAGTAGCGCAGCAGGGCACGGACAATCCGGGCGCCGTCCCCGACGTAGAACGGGAAGCCCGCGCCCGTCACCTTGGCACCGCGGTTGAAGTCGAATAGCCGCTCGAAGCCGGAAATCTCCCAGTGCGGCACCGCGTGCGGCGAGACCGCGGCGCAGTCGCCGTGGGTCGAGAAGACCACGTTGTCCTCCGGGGTGCGCCCCTCCGGCACGCTGGCGTGCGGCAGGTTCGGCACGGTCAGCATCGCGTGGTGGAAACGCTCCTCCAGATCCTTCAGCTGGCCCTCGCGCTCCTTTACCTGAGCGGACACCGCGCGCATCTCGGCAACCTTGGCGGTGAACTCGGGCGAGCCCTTGGGCAGGGCGGCCATCGCCGTGTTGGCGGCCTTCTGCGCGGCGCGCAGGGACTCGACCTCCTGCAGCTTGCCCCGCCACGCGGCGTCGGCCGCGAGGACCGCGTCGAGGTCCACCTCGAGGTGTTTCTTGGCGATCGCCGCGCGGACAAGATCGGGCGATTCGCGGAGGAGCTTCGGGTCAATCATAGGAAAAGCAGGTTCACGTGCGCCGGGCCCGGGCCCGCTGGAAGCGGGCGTACACTTCCTTCGCCGCCAGCAGGCGCAGGTCGCCCACCGGGGCCTGGACCACGACGTGGTCGGGCGCGTTCAGCGGGTAAGGCCCGAACAGCCGGGGATCGGTAGGCCCGAAAATGCCCATCACCGGAACGCCCAGCGCCGCCGCCAAGTGCATCGGTCCGCTGTCGTTGGCGATCACCCACTCCGCCCGGCGGATCAGCGCGGGCAGGGAGACGAGGCTGGTGTTGCCAGTGAGATTGAAGAACTGGGCCTCCGGGAAAGCCCCGCGGTCGTGGACATAGCTGCTGCCAGCCCAGACGACCTTGCGGGAACGATCCTCGCGCAGGATGAGCTCAGTGAGCTGCTTGAAGCCGTTCCAGCACTTCTCGGCCCGGCGGCTGTCCACGAACATCAGAATCGGCCGGCCGCCGCCGCGCCCGTCCGCAAAGCGTAGGCTGAGGCCCTCGACGGGCCGGAAGGTCAGGGTGCCGCGCAACTCCGCCTTCGCGCCCAGCACCGGGCAAAACTGCAGCAGGATCTCCAGGGCGTGGCTGAGCCGGCCGTCGCGGGGCAACGGGACGCGCTCACCGTAGAAGAGGCCCGAGCACTCGCGCGCATCCGAACGCCCTACCTTGCGGTCGGCGTGCACCCGCGAGGTGAGCAGGCCCGTGCGCAGCAGCCCCTGCAGGTCGAACACGAAATCGTAATGCTTCCGCCGCAGCTCGCGGGTCAGGCGCAGGAAGCCCTTGGCCCCGCCGCCACGCTCGAAGATGTGCACCTCATCAACGGCGGTGCAGGCGCGCACGATCGGCGCGAAGATCTCCCGCACCACCCAAGAAATCCGCAGGTCCTTCACCTGCGCCTTGAGGGACGCAGCCACCTGCAACCCGTGGACGATGTCCCCGAGGGAGGAGGGCTTGATGATGAGGAGCTCGGTCATGGACGCCGGAAAGCGTCCAAGGCACCGCCGCCGCCGCGCCGAGGCAACCCCTTTTCGGCGCGGCGACGCCCCGGGCGCGGGGTCAGACCTTCGCCGCGGAGGGGATCTCGAAGCCCTTGTGGTTGGGGTCCTGCAGCAACGCGTTGGCCTCGGCCGCGAACTCGCCCGTGTGCCGCTCGGCCGCCGGGTCAAAGGTCAGCCAGGGTCCCACCACGTACTCGGCCCCGTTCTCCGGGACGCCCGCGCCGTCGCGCATCATCTCGTGGAGCTTCAGGAAATGCTCCGCGGCGGCCGCGTTGTCCCCAAAGCGCCCGGCCTTCGCGTTGAACGGCACCTTCCGGCCGAGCCGGTAGGAATTGTTCATCAGGTGCCCCAGCACACTGGCGTAGTGCGACTCCGCGGCGTTGCCGTTGGCCATCTCGGGCTTGCCCGCGCGGCAGGCCGCGATGAACGAGCCCCAGTTGCCGCCCGGGGTGACCTGGCCCGGCGGGAGGTCAAGCTTCTCGCCCTTGGCGCTGCCCTTGGCGAAATACGTCCCATCGACGATGCGGCCCCCGTCTTCGAAGTAGTACTCGTTCTTCACCTGGTGCACATACCCCGGGTGGTTCACGTTGCGGACGTTGAAGAATACCTGCTGGCCGTTCGGATACTCGGCGATGGCGAACATCGTGTTCGGGGTCTCGCCCTGGTCGTTCCACTTGAAGCGGCCGCCCAGCGCCATCACCCGCACGGGATTGGTCAGCTTCGGATCGAGGGCCCAGCGGGCAACGTCCAGTTGGTGCGTTCCCTGGTTGTTCATATCCCCGTTGCCGGTGGCCCAGAACCAGTGCCAGTTGTAATGGACGAGGTTCGGGTGGTACGCCGTCTGCGCCGGCCCGCGCCAGAGGTTCCAGTCGAGGCCCGCCGGCGGCGCGCCCGCGGGCTTCATCCCGATGGTGTCGCGCGGCTTGCAGCAGTAGCCGTAGGAAACCTTCAGGCGTCCGAACTTACCCGCCTGAATCGCCGCGTGCAGGCCGGCCAGCTTTGGATCGCTCCGGCGCTGGGTGCCGTGCTGGATAACCACCCCGTACTTCTGCTGCGCGGCCACCACCACGCGGCCCTCGACCACGTCGTGGCTCATCGGCTTCTCGACGTACACGTGCTTGCCCGCCTGCGCCGCCCAAATAGTCATCAGCGAGTGCCAGTGGTTCGGCGCCGCGATCGAGATGGCGTCCAGGTTCGGGTCCGCGAGCGCCTTCCGCACGTCCGCAACCCCTTGCGGAGTGTAACGACCCTGCACCCGCTCCTGCACGTTCTTGAGGGTCCGCTCCAGCACGCGCTGGTCCGGGTCGATCAGGTACGCGATCTCGACGTTGGGCTGCTCCAGCCAGCCGGAGATGTGGCTCTTGCCGCGGCCGTTCAGGCCGGCGACGGCGATGCGCAGGCGGTTATTGGCGCCCACCACCCGCGCGGCCGAACGGGTGCCGCCCAGCAGGGCGAGCGAACCCGCGGCGAAGGCGGACTGGCGGAGAAAGGTACGGCGGGGCAACAAGGTCATGACAAACGACGGGGTTACAACGGGCGGGGTGAAAGCGCCGGCGGGGACCGGCTTCGACCCCTACATCCCAGCGCCGGCCGCCCGGGCAGGTCAAGCCCGGCCCCACTCAACGCCACTCGTGGCGCGGGTAGCGTCGCGACAACTCCGCGCGCACCTTCGGGTACATCTCCCGCCAAAACGCCCCCAGATCCTCCGTCACCTGGATGGGCCGGTGATTGGGCGCCAGCACCTCAATCCGCACCGGCACGCGCCCGTGGCCCACTGCGAAGCGGCCCTCGATGCCATACAGTTCCTGGATCCGCGCGCTCAGCACCGGCGGCCCCTCCGCCGCGTAGGTCAGGCGCGCCCGGCGGCCATTCGCCATCACGAGGCGCTCCGGCAGGTAATCGTCCAGCACCGCCAATTGCTCCGCCGTCAGCCACTCGCGCAAGACCGGGAGCACGGGTTTGTCCTTCAGGTCGCGGTACCCCCGCTCGCCATAGCACACCTGCTCGATGAGGGTCGCCCGGTCCGCCGGCGTGATCGGGGTCACCTCAAGCTCGGGAAACCACTCGGCCAGCCGGTTCACGCGGATGATCCATTGCTCGACCGCCTCGTCCCAGCCCTCCAGGCGGATGCGCCCCGCGAGCACCTCGCGCGCCAGCAAGGCGGCGGCCGCCGAGGCGGGCACGTCGTCGCCCCCCGCGCGGGACTCGAGCACCAGATCCCGGAAACGGCGCTCCCGCCGAGCCACGACCCGCCGCGCCTGCTCGTCGTAACTCACGCCCTGCGTCTCCCGGTAATCGTCCGGGAACAGTTCTCGCAGCCAAGCCTCCTCGACGGCTGTCGCCAGCGAAAGCAGGGTCGTCACCTCCCCTCCCCGGCCACCCACCTCACTGATTTCCGCGGCCACGAACAGCGGCGAACCCTGCACGCAGCTCTCCCGGGCCAACATTCCCCGCCGCTGGTGCACCAACTCGCAACGCAGGGTCCCCGCGTCGAGTCGCCGGGCCAGCTGGTCGGAGAAGCCAGCCAGAATGCATTTGCGCAGCGCGTCCGCGTCCGCCGGACGTTCCTCGACGGGCAAGCCTTCCGCCGCCGCGATCTCGAGGAACTGGGTCAGCAGCGGCCCCACCTGCCGCGCCGCCTGCGCGTGGATGCCCAGGCGCCGACACGCCTCTAGGTCGAACCCGCACCGCCGCGCTTCCTCCCACGCGGCCCGTTGCAGCAGGAAGTCACTCGTCCGCTCCTCGCCCAAGGTGTCCTCCCGCGCCTGGTCCACCTCACGCGAGACCCCGCGCACCAGCAGCCCGCGCCCCTGCGCCAGCGCCGCCACCAGCGCGGCATCGCGGACACATCCCGCCGCCTCCGCCGCGAGGAACATCCGGGCGTAACGCGGGTGCACGGGAAACCGCAGCATCCGGCGGCCCACCTCCGTAATCGCCCGGTGTCCGCCCGCCACTCCCGGCGGCCCGAGCGCCCCGAGGTCCGCCAGCAGCAGCTCCGCGCGCTCGAGGGCCCGCGGTTCGGGTCGCTCCAGCCACGGAAAGGAAACAATGTCGTCGATGCCTGCCGCCTTCAGGGTGAGGACTACCTCGGACAGGTCCAACCGACGTACCTCGGGCAATTCCTGCGGCGCCCGCTGAGCGTGCTCGCGCTCGGTCCACAGCCGCACGCAGACGCCCGGCGCAGTGCGGCCCGCCCGCCCCGCCCGCTGGTCCGCGCTCGCCGCCGAGATGCGCTCCACCAGCAGGGTGTTGATGCCGCGCTGCGGATCGAAGCGCGCGATGCGCGCCAAGCCCGAATCAACCACCGCGGTCACCCCGTCGATGGTCAGCGAGGTTTCGGCCACGTTCGTGGCGACAATGATCTTCCGCGCCGCCTGCCGCGCGACCGCGCGGTCCTGCGCCTCGGGAGACAGTTCCCCGTGCAGGGGCAGGGCCACATAGCCCCGCAACCCGCGCGCGGTATCGAGGGCCTGCAGGGTTCGACTGATCTCGTAGGCCCCCGGCATAAACACGAGCAGGTCCCCCGGCGTGGCGGCCGCGACCCGCTCACACTCCCGCGCGGCCGCCTCCCACACCGGCTCCTGCTCAAAGTTCACCGGCCGCGCCTGGTACTCGATCCGCACCGGGTGAGTCCGCCCCCGCGACACCAGCGTCTCGCACGGCGCCAGGTAGGCGGCCAGGCTCCCGGTATCTAGGGTCGCGGACATCACGATGATCCGCAGGTCCGGCCGCACCGAGCCCTGGATCTGCAGGGCCCGCGCGAGGGTGATGTCGCCGTGCAGGTGCCGCTCGTGGAACTCGTCGAACACCAGCGCCGCCACTCCGGGCAGCGTGGGATCGAAGGTCATCTGGCGCAGGAGAATGCCCTCGGTGACGAACCGGACCCGCGTCCGCGCGCTGACCCGCGACTCGAGCCGGATCTGGTAACCCACCCCCTCGCCCAGCCGGGTCCCGGCCTCCTCGGCGACCCGCGCCGCCAGCATCCGCGCGGCCAGGCGCCGCGGCTGGAGCACGACCGCCTGCCCCGCCTCGCCCAGCAGCCCGTGCCGCCAGAGCCACTGCGGGATCTGGGTGGACTTGCCTGAGCCGGTCGGGGCCTGCACCACGAGACGGTTGCCCTGCCGCAAGGCCGCGACGAGGGCGGACTCGAGTTCGTAGATGGGCAGATCCGGGATCGTCGGCATAGGGCGGCGCGGGCGCGCATCGCTCTGGGCCAACCACCCGGCGTTGGCCAACCCCAAATGCCGCGGCGCCGCGCGCGCCAGATGCGCCCGCCCGCCGGCCGGAAACGGCTGGATTCCCGCCCCGCCTTCCGCGAACCTAACCGCGATGAGCAGCCACCCCACCACCCCGGGCGCGCGGGCCCACACCTACGACGCGATTGTCGTCGGCTCCGGCATCAGCGGCGGCTGGGCGGCGAAGGAACTCTGCGAAGCCGGCCTGCGCACGCTCGTGCTCGAGCGCGGCCGCGACGTGCAGCACCTCCGCGACTACCCCACCGCGCTCGCCAACCCGTGGGACCTGCCCCACCGCGGCCGCCTACCCCGCGCCCTCGCCCAGGCCAACCCGATCGCCCGCAAGTGCTACGCCTTCGACGAGGCCACGGAGCACTTCTTCGCCAAGGACGCCGAGCACCCCTACGTGCAGGAAAAGCCCTTCGACTGGATCCGCGGCTACCAGGTCGGAGGCAAGTCCCTCATCTGGGCCCGCCAGACCCAGCGCTGGAGCCACCACGACTTCGAGGGCCCCGCCCGCGACGGCTTCGCCGAGTGGCCCATCACCTACGACGAGCTCGCGCCCTGGTACAGCCACGTGGAGCGCTTCGTCGGGATCAGCGGGAACCGCGACGGGGTCGAGGGCCTGCCGGACGGGGAGTTCCTCCCGGCCTGGGAGATGAATGACGCCGAGCGCGCGATGGCCGGGCGGATCGAGGGCGCGTTCCCGGGTCGCCGCGTGGTGCAGGGCCGCTGCGCCCACCTTACCGAGGCCCGCCCGGAACACCTCGCGCAGGGCCGCGGCAAGTGCCAGTCCCGCAACCTCTGCTACCGCGGTTGCCCATTCGGCGGCTACTTCTCCTCCAATTCCTCCACTTTGCCCTGGGCCGCGCGCACCGGGAACCTCACCGTCCGCCCCGGCTCCGTCGTCGAATCCATCCTCCACGATGACGCCACCGGCCGTGCCTCGGGGGTCCGGGTGATCGATGCCGCGACCAAGGGCGTGACCGAGTACTTTGCGAAGGTGATCTTCGTGAATGCGGCCTGCCTGAACACGAACCTGATTTTGCTGAATTCGAAGTCGCGCCGCTACCCCGCGGGCCTCGGAAACGACCACGGGCTGCTCGGCCGCCACGTGGCCTTCCACAACTACCGCGGCAGCCTCAACGCCTCCCTCGAGGGGTTCGCCGATTCCTACTACTCCGGCCGCCGGCCCACGCAGCCGATGATGCCCAACTTCCGCAACGTCACGCGGCAGGAGACGGATTTCCAGCGCGGGTATATGGTCTTCTTTAGCGCGGCCCGCCGCGGCTGGACCCGCGGCCAAGGCGCACCGGGCATCGGAGCCGCCTACAAGGAGGAGCTGACGCGTCCGGGGCCTTGGGGCATCTATATGATGATGCAGGGCGAGACGATCCCGCGGTACGAGAACCACGTGCGGCTCTCCGCCGACCAGCGCGACCCGTGGGGCATCCCGCAACTGGTCACCTCCATCGGCTACACCGACAATGACGAGCGAATGATCCGCGATTTCCTCGCGCAGGGTCGCGCGATGCTCGAGGCGGCCGGCGCCCGGGACATCCGGGCGACCGACGACCGCCGCAACCCGGGGCTCGATATCCACGAAATGGGCGGCGCCCGGATGGGCCGCGACCCGCGGACCTCGCTGCTCAACCGCTGGAACCAGTTCCACACCTGCCCGAACGTGTTTGTCACCGATGGCGCCGCGATGGCGTCGACGGGCGTGCAGAATCCCTCGCTCACCTTTATGGCTCTCACCGCCCGCGCCGCCCGGCACGCGGTCGACGAGCTCCGGAAAGGCACCCTGTGAACCGTCGTACCCTGCTCCGCCACGCGGCTCAGCTTGCGGCCGCCGCCGCGCTCGGCTCCCTCCCCCACCGCGGCTGGTCCGCCTTGCCGCGCCCCGACGGCTGGAGCGCCTCCGAAGAGGCGCTGCTCGACGCCATTGGGGACACGATTCTGCCGGCCACCCCGGGGTCACCCGGCGCGGGGTCGGTCGCGATTGGGCGCTTCATTTTGGTGATGACCGCCGACTGCCATCCGCCCGCCGCGGCGGAAGCGGTGCGGCGACTGCTCGCGGAGGTCACGACCCGGGCGCAGGCGGCGGGTGCCCGCGCTTTCCCGGAACTCCCGGCCGCGGAGCGGGAACGCCTGCTGGTGGCCTTGGAGCGCCAACCGCCGCCCGCGCGCGATGGGGTGGCCCCGTGGCGCCACGTGAAGGATTTGACGCTGCTGGGGTACTTCACGGCGGAGGCGGGCGCCACCCAGGCCCTGCGCTACGATCCGGTGCCTGGCGCCTACCGCGGCTCGGTCCCCCTGCGCCCCGGCGACCGCGCCTGGGCGACTTGAGGCGGGGGTGAGCGCCAGATGAGGACGATTTCGGTCACGCAGCTCCGGTCTCGCACCGGCTATTGGGTACGGAGGGCGGCCAAGACCCCGATCCTCATCACCAAGCGTGGGGTCCCGATCGCCGCACTGCAGCCCCTGCGCGAGGCAGGATCAGTCCAGCCCTTCTTCAAAGGCCGCGACTGGACCAAGCTGCCCAAAATCAATTTCGACTCCACGCTGATCATCTCGGAGGAGCGCGACGGCCGGTGAGGTCATAGGTACGCGTCTTGGACGCGGCGGACCTGCGGAAGCTGGCCGCCAAGAAAACGGAGGGGCCGACGTCATCGCTTGGATGACTGACCGGCCAGCTTCGTTTGCTCGCCAAGGCGCACCCGGAAGTGGATCTTCGACCTCTACGCTCTGGCCAAATGCCCCTTTTACCCTCCCTCCGCCGGCGTTCCTGGCTCCCTTTGGTCCTGCTCGCCGCGGTTTCCTGCGGAGTGACATCGGCGTCCGGCGCCACCCCGCCCGCCCGGCCGAACCTCGTGGTCATCCTCGCGGACGATCTCGGCTACGGCGACCTCGGCTCCTACAATCCCCAGTCGAAGATCCCGACGCCGCACCTGGATGCCCTGGCGCGTCAGGGAATGCGGCTCACCGACGCCCACGCCGCGGCCGCGATCTGCACCCCCTCCCGGTTCGGGTTGCTGACCGGACGGTATCCGTGGCGCCCCCGCGGGCCCGCCGACGGGACGGGGGCAAAGGCGCCGGCTGGGGTGACGAACGTGGCTCCGTGGGGACCACCGGTGTTCGGCCCCGAGCGGCTGACGGTGGCGGGGTTCCTGCGCCGGCACGGTTACGCGACGGGCTGCATCGGAAAGTGGCATCTCGGCTGGGAATGGCCCACGCGCGATGGCCAACCGCCGCGCACCGGCCCCGACCTGCGCAGCAACATCGATTTCACGCGGCCGATCGGCGGCGGGCCGACGGCCCGGGGATTCGACACCTATTTCGGGACCGATGTGCCCAATTACCCCCCGTATTGCTTCATCGAGAACGACCGGACCGTCGGCCTCCCCGACCTCCCCACCAGCACGGAGTTCGAGACCCCCGGCCCCAAGCTGGAGGGGTGGAACCAAGCGGACATCCTGCCGGAACTCACGCGTCGCGCGGTGCGCTACATCGAGGAGGCCGCTGGCCGGGGCCGGCCCTTCTTCCTGTATTTCCCGCTGACCTCCCCGCACCACCCGGTCGTGCCGACCGCGGAGTTCCGGGGCCGGAGCCAAGCGGGCGACTACGGCGACTTTGTCGTGCAGACCGATTGGTCGGTGGGGCAGGTGCTGGCGGCGCTCGACCGGGCGGGCGTGGCCGGCGACACCCTCGTGATCTTCACCAGCGACAACGGGCCGGAGATCACCCGACTCAACAACGCGGGGACCAAGAACGTGATGCCGGTCGGCGCCTACGACCGGGTGCGCCAATACGGGCATTCGAGCAGCGGCCCGTGGCGCGGTATCAAGTACGATGCGTGGGAAGGCGGCCATCGGGTGCCCTTCCTCGCCCGCTGGCCCGGACGCATCCCCGCCGGGACCATCAGTGCCGAACTGCTTAGCCACACCGATCTGCTGGCCACCTGCGCCGCCCTGGTCGGGAGCGAATTACCGCCGGACGCGGGTGAGGACAGCTTCGACGCCCTGCCGGTGTTGCTCGGCGGGAAGAGCCGGCGCGACGCGGTGGTCACGCGAAGCGCGGGCGCCGCCCGGGCGGTACGCCGCGGCGAATGGGTCTGGATCGATGCCCCGGCCAGCAGCCGCTCGGAACCCGCCTGGTGGCGGGAGCTGCTCGGCTATGCGGCAGACGCCCAACCCGGACAGCTCTACGATCTCCGCGCAGATCCGGGCCAACGCCACAATCACTTCGCGGCCAAGCCGGAGCTCGTGCAGGAGTTGCGCTCCTTTGTGGGGCAGATCGAAAAGACCGGCCGGCACGCCCCCGCCCAGCCTCGGTAAGGCGCCGGAACCAAGAAGCTGGGCACGCCTCCCCGAACCCTTTTCCCTGAACCCTCCTGACTCTATGCACCCTAACACCCTGCTCCGGGCGATCGCGCCGCTCCTCGCGTTCGCCGCCCTGCCGCTCCTCGCCCAGACCCCGCCGCGCCCGCCAGCCACGCCAGCCGCCCCGGCGGTCGTCCTTTCCCCCTTCGAGGTCAACGCCGAGGCCGACAAGGGCTACGCCGCTTCGTCAGCGCTCTCGGGCACCCGCACCAACGAGAAACTGGCCAACCTGCCCAACTCGATCTCGGTCTTCACGGCCGATCTGATGAGTGACCTCGCGATCACCGACTTCTTCGGGGCGGTGGACTTCGCCATCGGCGCCGAAAACGAATTCAACAATCAGGGCACCATCGGCGCCCCAGTCAATTCCCGCTCGGGCAACCAGATCAACTTCCGCGGCATCCCGTCGATCCGCCAGCTCCGCGACGGCTATCCGTGGTTCCTGCCGCAGGACGCCTTCAACACCGAGCGCATCGAGTTCGCCCGCGGTCCCGGCGGCCTCGCCTACGGTGACGTCGACCCGGCCGGCATCATCAACATCTCCACCAAGCGGGCCACCTTCCAGCGCCGGGCCACCGTCTCGGCCCGTTACGACAATTTCGGCACCCAGCGGTACACGCTCGACGCGAATCAACCCCTCCACCCGCGATTGGGGCTCCGGTTCAACGCGGTCACCTCCGAGGTCGAACAGTTCCGCCAGCGCAACAACCGCAACCACCACGGGTACGCCGGCGCCGTCCGCTGGGAGCCGTTCGCCCACCGCCGCACGCGGCTCGACGCCACCTTTGAGTCCGGCCGCACCACGTACCAGCTCGGCCACCTGCACCTCAACGACCACGTCGTCCCCTATGCCCGGGGCTCCGGCACCAATGCGGCCGACGCCGACCCGGTCCGCCCGGGCGTGCAGGTCAACGGTGTCGGGATGCGGCGCATCGCCGCGCCGGGCAACACCCACGTGTACCTCGACATCGGCGGGACGCTCCACGATATGCAGTCGACCGCGACCACCACCTTCCGCAATTCCGCCATCCTCACCGGCGCGGGGGTCAACACGGGAACCGACCCCCAGAATCCGGCGCTCCTCCCGCTCCTGCCGATCTCGTACGCGATCACTCCCTATGGCCGCGATTGGGGCGGGCCGGAAAACCGGGCCGACTCCACCTTCCACGCCTACACGATCGAGCTGTCCCACGCCTTCAGCGACAACCTGCGCGCGCTGGTCTCCTACAATGGCCAGGTCGACGACTCCTCCCGGCCGCAGACCTACTCGGCCTCCGGCGCCCTCGGCGTGAACGCGCGCGGGGTGTTCATCGACGTGAACCGCGTCCTGCCGCATCCGACGATCCCCGGCGCCACTATCCCGAATCCGCGGTTCGAGGAGTACTTCGTCGTCCATTCGCCGACGCTCGCCACGGACGGCCACGACATCCACGGCTGGCGCGGCACCGGCGTTTACGACACCAAGCTGCCGTTCCTCGATGCGACGCTCCGCCTCGTCGCGAGCACGAGCTACCGGCGCGAGAAGGTCTACCTCAACACCTTCAATTTCGCCCTCGCGCGCGAGGAGATCACCCGGCGCGGGTTCACCGGCGCCGCCGCGACCTTCCCCAACAACCTGGTCTACCCGGTGCACTACCTCGCGGACGGCAATAGCGACGAGGCCCTCCGCCTGAAGCTCACCCCCGGCCGGACCGGATGGTACCGCGCGGGCGGCAACAACAGCCGCTTCGACCAGAGCTTCGGCTCGGGCTCCCTGTCCGCCCTGAACTCGTTCCTCAAGGGCCGGCTCCACACCAGCGCGGGGGTCAGCCGCGATTACTTCCGCCAGAACCGGAATCGCGTCGGATCCGTCAACGCCGCCACGGGTGAGTTCCAGCTCTTCGATCTCGCCGGCAACGTCATCGCGCATCCGGGCGACTACAACGTCCCGACCCAGCGCCTGCGCCGGGACTACTCCACGAGCCAGTCCTACGGCGGCGTGCTGCGCGTGCTGCCGTGGCTCGGCCTCGGCGCCGGCTACTTCGAGTCGACGCTCTTCACCGATAGCGCCGGCACCGACCTGACCGGCGGCCCGCGCCAGCCCCGCACCGGGGAAGGTTTCGAGTACAGCCTGCGCTTCAACTTCCTCGAAGAACGCCTCAACGCCACCCTCACCCGCTTTGAGACCGTCGCGGAGAACAACGGGGTGGGCCTCAGCTCCGCCGCCCAACTCGAGCTCAATGCGGTCCTGCCCCCCGGCCAGCAACTCATCGGCACCGGCGATTACCGCGACCAGTCCTCCGAGGGCTACGAGGCCGAGATCCAGCTCAACCTCAGCCGCCAGTGGACCGTGCGCGCCACCTACTCGATGAACCAGGTCGTCTTTTCCCGCTTCTTCCCGCTCACCGGCGATGCCCTCGGTCGCGCGCGGGTCGCTGCCCGGCAACAAGGCCTCGATCCGGATACCGCCACCCAGCTGACGACCCAGTTCCTCGTCGACCAGGAAGGAGCGGTCAACGCGGTCCGCCGCGAGACGGCGAACCTCGTCACGCGGTACAGCTTCGATCGCGGCGACCTGCGGGGCCTTTCGGTCGGAGTCGCCGCACGTTACGCCCTCGGCAAGGTGCGCGCCAACAGCCCGGGCAATGTCGTCGCCGGCCGCGTGCTGTATCCGGCGGGAGAGACCGAGGACCTCGTGCTGGTCAATCCCTTCGCCAGCTACCGGCGGAAGGCCTTCGGCCGCCATTGGACGCTCCAGCTCAACGTCAACAACGCGTTCGATTCGCGTTCGAACCAGGGCAACAACGCGACGTGGCCGCGCCTCACGGACCCGCGCCAGTTCATCTCCTCCCTCACGGTCGAGCTCTGAGCCCCCGCTGCGGGCGTCGCGGGTTCCCACGACCCGCCAACGGCCGGTGAATAACCGGTGAACAACGTTGGGCCCAACTTGTTCACCGTTCCGGGCGGTGGAGCGAAAGTGAAGAACTCCGGCTTTCGTTCCGGCGCCGGGCGGGCACTGTCTGCCTTGTTCCTTGATAGAACAGTCGCGGTGCAGCGGCCTGAAAAACGTCGCTGAGAGCACGACTGGGATACTCCCGGGCAACCGGGGAAAGGAAGGCGGCAACTGGTGCCGCCCTCCCCTCGACGCGACGCCAGTCGCGCCCAGGCATATGTCACCAGTTCCTCTGGCCGGAGTCGTGTCCGGTCAGTTCACGCACGAATCAGGAACTGTGCGGCGAGGCGTGATCAGAAACCACGCCCAGCCGAGTCAGATCCGCGGGAAGTTTCGAACCGCGGATCCACGCAGTCACCCCAGAGGGTATCGGTTGCTACTGCGCCGACCAGAACGCCAAAGCCTTTCCCGGCGGGACGACCCCGCCAAAAGGCCCGCTCCCCAGACGGGAACGGGCGCGCAAAGGAGAGGCTACGGCGGGGAGCGCACGGACCTGGCAAAGTCCGTCCACCTCCTCCGGGGGCGGTGTCGAAAAACGGCATCACCCCCCTGCAAACGCGAAACGCAACCTGAGAGGCAAGAGGTCAGACCCGTAACACGGGGCCAACGGCCGGCTAATCCCCGGCGCCGTCCCCGTGGTCACGGTGCCGACGCGAAGCACCTTTGCAGGCGTGTCAGCACCACGTCCGGCGCGAGGTCCCCGGCAGGGGACGTCCGAACTGGGCGCAGAGGCCTCACTCGAAAGATTCCGGCTGGAAACGGCCGGGACGGTCCCGCCATGAGACCGGAACTCCGCCTGCCGCGGAGAGTGGCGTCGGGAAACACACCGCCCGCGAAAGCGAGAGCGCCCAAGCGTGTGTAAACGGGAAAGAGCGCGTGGCGAACGCCCACTCCCACATAAGCCCCGGAGACCGAAAGGTTTCCGGGGCTTTTTGTTTGCCGGTAAGCCCGGCCAGCCCACGCCGGTGCCCGCCCACGCGCTCCCGCGATCGACGGCGCCACGGCTCCCGGCCAGCCCGGAGACAATCTAACCCCTTGGCTTTGAGCCGATAATCCCTGGCTCTCTCCTTCAGAGCTGGAACCTGGTTCCAACCTTTATCCTTCGGTCATCCTTCGGTTACCCTTCGGTTTTATCAACGTTTTAGCTCTATTTACCTAGGTGAGACCGAAGGATTACCGAAGGATAACCGAAGGATCTAGCTACGAGGATCGAAGGGAAAGGCGACGCAAGCGCCACCAACCGGATGGCCAGCCAGCGCGCCGGGGAGGAAGGCGCGGACGGGTTCCGGGCGGCGTCGGGCTGATCGAAGCTGCGGACACACCTGCGCAACAACCTCGCTTCCAGCCGCAGCCGCGCGAACACCGGAGTTGAAACGCCAAGCCCAACGGTTGACACTCCCATCGATGAGCCTAGCCGAAATTCTCGACGAGTTGCCGCGCCTCACGCACGAGGAGCGTCGACTCTTGTGCCGACGCGCGCTTGCGCTCGAAGAGGCAGAAGACGTCGCGGTTCTTGAGCACACGGCCGCCGAAGGGTTCGCTCTGCTGGATCGGATGGAGGCGAAAGACAACGCGCGTGGCAAAGGCAAGTGAGGTCTGGATGATCGATCTCGGGATGGTCGCGAAGGTGCGACCCTGTCTTCTCCTGACCGACTATCCCGCCGACGACGAACTCGCGCTCATCACGGTCCTGCCGCATACTACGGCACTCCGCGGAAATCGCTGGGAACTGGCCATCCCGAAGCCGTTCCTGAAGCCGGGCGCATTTCACCTGCAGCAGGTTCAATCCGTGTCCGTATCCCGCCTGGAACGTCGCCTCGGCCTCCTCACCACGGAAGAGTGGAACACGGTGCAGAACCGCCTCACCGACTACCTCAGTATACCGCGATTCCTTCCCTGAGCGCCGCCTTCGGGAACTGGATGCTCACCCGCGCGCCGCCGGCCGGGGAACGCGCAGTCCGCAGCGTCCAACCCTGCGTCTCGCACAGCCGGCGGGCCAGCGCGAGGCCCAGTCCGTACCCCCGCGGCCGCACCTCCTCGCCGGTATCCGGGAAACCCGGCCCCTCATCGTCGACGGTGAGCGTGGCGTCCGCCGACCAGGCGACCGTCACCCCGCCCTCGGGCGCGTGCTGGAGGGCGTTGCCCACCAGGTTATGCACCAGCATCAGGAGAACCTCGCGGTCGGCCAAGACGCGCAGCTCCGGCGGAATCGCGACCGCGAGGACCCGCGCCGGATCCGGCCGGATGGCCCGTTGATCCTCGATCGCCTCCTCCGCGACCGCGCGCAGGGGCACCCACCGCGCCTCGGCCCGCTCCCGACCCTCCCGCGCCAGCACGAGGAAGAACTGCACCAGCCGCTCGGCCCGCTGCACCGCCCGCGTCATCCGGGCCAGCGCCCGCGCCCGGCCCTCCGGCTCCTCCGCCACCTCCGGAAGCAACACCGTGGCGGCCTTGAGCACGGCCAGGGGCGTGCGCAGCTCGTGGCTGCACTCCGCGATGAACTGCCGTTCCCGCACGAGGGATTCGGCCACCCGCACCCGGGACTCATCCAGCGCCCGCGCCAGAAACCCCACCTCGTCGTCCGGACACCCCTCCGCCAAGGGACGTGCCGAAGCCTCCAAGAGCCCGGACCCCGCCTGCACCCGGGCGGCCAGCGCGACCACCGGCCGGACCGTCCAGCGGACGATTAACCCGCCGAGCAGCAGCGCCAGCAGGCCGACGCCGACGGACGCCGCCAAGATGCTGGTGCGGACGGACGCGACGCGCTCCTCCGTGAATTCGAAGTAGGACAAGTCGGCGAGCCACCAGCCGCGCCCGGCGCGGTCGCGCCGCAGCCGGAACTCCCGCTCCCGATCGGACGCCAGCCAGACCCGCCAGCGATCGGCTATACCCGCAATCAGGAAGGATGCCGATCCGTCCGCCGAGGTGAATAGCTCGTGTGGACCCGGGGTGTCGGGCGCGGCAGCAAGGCCCGTTCTCTGGCACAAGGCCGCATCGTCCTGCACATAGGTCAGCCATAGCGGTCGGGCCGGGCTCCCCTCCGGTCGGTCCTGCGCCTGCACGGCCTCAGCCACGAGGGCCTCCAAGATCGCGTCCTCCGCCTCCAGCACCAGCAACCAGCCCGCGGCGGCCATCACGGTGAAGCCGCCGAGCGCCGCTAGCGTCAGCACCAGCGGGATCCGGGACCGCAGGCTTCGCGGGACCACGCGGGAAACGGTGGGAGGGCGGCTCACGGCGCGCCCTCGTCGGAGTGGATCTGGTAGCCGACACCCCGATGCGTCCGGAGCAGGGCGGCGCCGCCGGCCGCGTCGAGCGCGGTGCGCAGCGCGAAGACGTGGGAGCGAAGGGCGTCACTGCCGGGCGGCTCATCCCCCCACAGTTCGCGCTCGAGCTGGGTCCGGGGCACCACGGCAGGAGCGTGGCGCAGCAGGATCTCCAGAATGGAGAATCCCATTCGGGTCAGCTCCACGGGGTGGCCGGCGTGCCGGACCTCGCGCGTGGCGGGGTCGAGTTCCAGGCCGGCATAGCGCAGGACCCCGGCTCCCCCCAGCACCGCCGTACCCGACCGGCGGATCAGCGCCGTCAACCGCGCCTCCAACTCCGCGGGGGCGAAGGGTTTCACGAGGTAATCGTCGACGCCCGCCGCGAAGCCCTCGAGCCGTTCGGGCAGACTATCGGCGGCCGTGAGCATCAGGATAGGGACGGCGGCGAGCGGGCCCGACCGCAGCGCGCGGCAGACCGCGATCCCGTCCAGCCCGGGCATCGCGCGGTCGAGAATGATCACCGCGGGGCGGTCCGCCGCGGCCAGGCGCAGCGCGAGCGCCCCGTGGCGCGCGTGCGCAACCTGCCAACCGCGGCGGGCGAGGAAATCCCCGATGCTTTCCGCGAGGTCCAGATCATCCTCCACGAGCAGCAGGCGTTGGCCGGTCGAACCCATCCCCGCAGGAAACCGAGGTGCGTCAGAAAGACCAGCGTAGGCCCGCGAGGAGCCCCCAAGCATCGTAGGCGATCCGCAACCGGCGGCCGCCCGTTCCCTGCAATTCCCGCTCCCCCGCCGCCACTGCGCGCCCTTCGAGGAAGAGCTCCGCTCGGGGCGCGAGCGGCCGCTTCAAGCCGAGGCTCCATTGCCAGGCCGGAAACGATCCGGACTCGAAGCCGCCGCCATCGGGGCCTTGCAGATCGAGATCGAGTTCTTGGATCCAGCCGAAGCCCAGACCCGCGTACGGCTCGATCCCCAGCCACGAGAAGCGCGGGCCCGGGGCGTAAGTCGCGCTGAGGAAGAGGCTATTCGAGGCGACGTCTCCGCGCGTGAACCGGCGGTCCCCCGCGTCGAGGGAGCCCAGCTTGTTCTTCCGGTAAAACCACTCGGCCGCGACGGCCCAGTTCGCGCCGAAGCGCCGGCCGACCGCCCCGCGCAGGAAAGGACCGTCCTTGAAGTCGCCTTCATAGGTCCGACCACCGAGCGTGACATCCCCGGCCGGGATGACGCTGAGGCCCGCGGAAAACTCGGTGAACCACGCGGAGGTGGGGGCGGCGGAGGTGACCGATGGCGTGGTGGCCGCAGCCCGGAGAGGCGAGGAGGCGAGGAACAGGGCGGTCAGACCAAGCGCAGCCGGGAGCATCGCTGCACGCAAGGAACGGGACGGGAGGGAGTACATCGTAGATCTCCGCTGCTGCCGGGGGAATCCTCGGACGGAGGACTCCTGGATGGAGACTTGTTCTGGCGCCGACAGGGAGAGGAGGCCCGTACGCTACCGATCGCCGCGTGAAGGGAACGTGAAGGAAACGTCCGAAACACGTTAAATCCCGCTCGCAGTGCAGTCCTTGAGCTTTTGCCGTCCATCCTAATGCCGCGCTCAAGCGGCAGCGCCGGAGGGCTGGACTAGATCCCAGCGGTTGCCCCAGCAATCGACGAAGACCGCAACCCGGCCATAGGGCTCGTCCCGCGGGGACTCCTCGAACCGCACGCCGCAGGCGCTCAGGCGCGCGTGCTCGGCCGCGAAATCATCCGTATGGAGGAACAACCACACCCGCCCCCCACCCTGCCCCCCCACGAGCGCCCGCTGGGCCGGAGTACTCG